>JBGUBD010000002.1:0-300000 GCA_041821185.1 Phycisphaerales bacterium AB-hyl4
GAACCTGGCGTCCTGGGCCGGACTAGACGAAGGGGACCTAGCCGGTGAATGCATCAGCGTACGAACGCGATTTCGCTACGTCAATACGTCAATACGTCAAGAATAAGAGCGATGGACGCTCAACGCGCTTTCGCGGGATGGAAGAGGTTGCGGTCGGCGGTGAAAGTCTGCTGGATGGTGGCCCAGGGGAGCGTGGATGCCTGGCCGGCTACGTAGAGGACGTGGGAGGCGCTGAAGTGACGTTCGACGTCTATTTCAGTGAGCAGGTGTTCGGGCTCGCTCCAGTTCGGGTTTGTTCCCCAGCCACGCGGGTGGATGTGATCGCCGAGGTGTTGCGGTGCGGCTTCGACTGCGAGGGCGGTGGCGGTGGGGTTGGGGATGTGGTGGAGGCGGGTCCAGCTTTCGGCGGGGTTGGGGCCAGGGGTGAGGAAGTTGTTGGTGGCGAAGCTGGTGGGGCGTTCGGTGGGGTCGAGGGGACACCAGCGTGCGTTGTCGGGCACGCCGTAGGGGACGAGGGTGTCGACCCAGCTTTGGCCGGGGCTGTGGCTGTTGAGGGGGAGGTGGCCTTGGAAGTCGTCGCTGTACATGACGGTGGCCTGGCCGAGGGTTCGGAGGTTGGCGAGGCATTGGATGGCGTTGGCGCGGTCGCGGGCGCTGGCGAGCGCGGGCATGAGGATGCCGATAAGGATGGCGATGATGGCGATGACGACGAGCAGTTCGATCAGGGTGAAGGCGCGGGGCATGGGAGGAGGGCTCCGTGAGGGCCTGCGGATTCGCTCGCTTGGGGGCGATACATCCGTGGCTTTCTTGCGTAGTGGATTTCATACGATCGCGAGGCGGCCAGGCATGGCGCGCCGCGACAGTGGTTTGGGTTGTGGACAGGTTTGTCAGGCGGTGGGGCGATGAGGTGGGGCGCGGGGGGCGTGGCGGGACGGGGTGTGAGCGATGTACGGCTGTTCGGGCGCGAGCGGGGCAAGGGTGGCGAGCAGCGTGAGCGGCTGCGGTGTGAGGTCGAGCGTTGTGGGTAGATCGATGACGCCGGCGAGGTAGCAGATGCCGCACTGGGTGGCGGGGTCGACGGGCGAGTCGGGGTTGTCGCTGGAGGCGGGCTGGCCGGTGATGGGGCAGCAGGTGGCGGCGCGGGTGAGGATGAGGCGAGAGGTGTCGCGGGTGGACTGGCTGGCGGTGTCTGAACCGGGCAGGAGGATCGCGCCGCGCTGGTGGCCGGGGATGATGACGGCGAACCAGGCGACGAGCCAGAGGATCAGCAGCAGGCGTCCGAGTTTGGCGAGCATGGCTGATGGCAGGGTAGAAAGGACGCAGGGGCTTGCCAAGCGACGATTGGGAAACGGTCGCGAGCGAGAACGGGGAAAGCCGTGAGCACGCTGTTTGATACGTAGGCCCTTGAGCCCCGGGTGGCATGCTTCCTACGCAGGCGGCGTGGCGGTGAATTCGTCGCGATCGGCGAGGTATATTCGACTTTCGTGGTGGAAGGCGACGATGGCGGCAAGCAACATCGCTGCGGCGGTGAGCTCGATGGACTCTTCGACGATTTTATCCATCAGCCAGAAGCCGCGCGACGTTCCGCCCATTTCAACAGCGAACGGCAGGTTGAGAGCAACATACAGCCATTCGCCGACATGGGCGTGCCAATCGCCCCAATGTCGGGTTGCGGAACTCAGTGAAGCGACCGCGTAGGCGAAATAGCCGAGGAGGATGTAGCGGCGGGTGCGTCGGAACGGCCAGATCTGATTGCCGAACCGAACGGTGGCGTAGAGCGGGGCCACGGCGAGGAAGCAGAAAAAAGCGAATTCGGCGGCTTTCTGGAGCATGTCCGAGCCTGTGAAGTTGAGCACGTATCGTCGGATTTGATGGCGTGGGTTGCCGGCGTCCTCGATCAGCAGGAGCACGAGGCCCGCGCCGAGCACGAACCAGAAGGCAGCCAGTTTCGGACGCAGATAAAGCCATCGTGTCCCGGCAGCCCCCATCGCCACCGCGCCGATGCCAAGGCAAAGCCACTGCAACCATTCCGCGGGCCCGCATTCGCGGAAGAGTTGTGCCCATGTCATCGGCCGACCGAGCCCAGTGCCGGCGAGCCAGTCGCGCGAGCCGCCGAGGTTAAGCACGTCGACAAAGAAGAACAGGCCCCACCCGACTGCGAGAAAACCGCCGATGGCAAGCAGAATATGCCAAGGTTGGGTGTGTGCAATGGCCGACGCCAGACGTGTTTCGTGAGGCATCAAGGTCCGGTGCTCGCTCACATGGTCGGGTTTCATATGACGGCTGCCGGAGGGGATGGGATTAATGAGCCCATGGGGAATGTTAAGATCTGGTTAAAACAGCAGCATACCAAATTCGCAAAAACGCTTGTGAAAACGAGATGTCGTTGCTGGTGCCTGGGGCTAAGGATTGGCGTGTACGAACGGCGGGCGAGGTGGGGGGAGGGGCCGAAGCTGCTATAATGGTTGGCTCGATCCCGCCGTATTGTTTGTAATTTGAAACGAGTTGCATGATGTCTGACCCCGCCTTGCCGGTTGTGGGCGAGCCTGGCGTCGCCGCCGGCTTGCAGTATCGACCCTGGCTGCATCGTTACGCGATGCTGCTGGTGTTGTGCGTGTTTTTGTTGATTGGTGTGGGGGGGACGGTGACGAGCACGGGTGCGGGGATGGCGGTGCCGGATTGGCCGACGACGTTCGGGCATAACATGATCACCGCGCCGCCGAGCGTGTGGTTTCACCAGCCGGACCGGTTCTGGGAGCACTTCCATCGGCTGATGGGCACGTTGGTGGGCATGCTGACGATCGGCATGGCGGTCTGGCTGACGATCACGCAGCGGAAGCAGCGGCGGTGGCTGGTGGCGTTGGGGTGGGGCCTGCTGGGGATGGTGATCGTGCAGGGGCTGATGGGCGGGTTCCGTGTGACGGAAGAGTCGATCGGGCTGGCGGTGTTGCACGGGATATTCGGGCAGATTGTGTTTGCGGCGTGTGTGTTGATCGCTGCGGCGACCAGCCGTGTGTGGATTGATGCGGTGACCGGGCCGCGGGCGTATGGTCGCGAGGATGAGCCGGGCAAGGTGTTCGGCATGCGATACGTGGCGGCGCTGCTGCTGGTGGCGTTGGTGATTCAACTGATGCTGGGGGCGTGGATGCGTCACAACAGCGCGGGGCTGGCGATTCCGGACTTCCCCACGGCGTATGGTCAGTTGCTGCCGCCGCTGCACGCGAGCGGGCTGGAGGCGACGATGGATCAGTGGCAGGTGGATCAGGGGATCGACCTGCCTCGGCCTTACACGACGGCGCAGGTGAGTTTTCATCTGGCCCACCGAGCGGGGGCGGTGGTGGTGTGTGCGATTGCGCTGCTGCTGGTGGTGTGGGTGAATCTGGTGGCGCCGGGGCATCGGTTGCTGGCCTGGCCGACGCGGGGGCTGGTGCTGCTGCTGACGCTGCAGGTGGCGTTGGGGGCGTATGTGATCTGGTCGCGTCGGCATGTGGATATTGCCACCGCACACCAGGCGTGCGGGGCGTTGGTGCTCGCGGTCGCCACGCTGCTGACGATTCGGCTAAACTTGTTGCGATACGTGGGGGTGGTCTCCAAGGGGCAGGCCAAGCCGAGCCCTGAGGAGCGCAACGACGAAGGGCCGGACCGAGATACCGAAGCATCCGGGGCTTCGCCTGCGGCTCAGCCGTCGGCTTGAGCGACGTGTAGCGAGTTAGTGTGGCGAGATTAGTTTGTTTGGAGCTTTGATGAGTCAGGTGACCAGTCAGGAACCGACGGCGGCGATGATGTCCGAGCGATCGCTGCGCGCGATGGTGGCGGGTCGGCTGAGCGATCATCTGACGCTGGTGAAGCCGGGCATCACGGTGATGGTATTGATCACCGCGGCGATCGGGTTTGCGTTCGGCGCGGGCTCGTCGCTTGGCGGGTGGACGTCGGGCGCGTGGTGGTGGCTGCTGGCGGTGACGGTGGTGGGCGCGGGACTATCGTGCATGGGGGCGGGCACGCTGAACCAGGTGCTCGAACGTGACACGGACCAGTCGATGACGCGGACGAAGGATCGGCCGCTGCCGGCCGGCCGAATGCCGATGGGGGAGGCGCTGGCGCAGGGGCTAGCGCTCGCAGTGGCGGGTGTAATGGTGCTCTGGCTGGGCGGCAACCTGCTGTCGGCGTTGCTGTCGGCGTTCACGATCGTCTGCTACGTGATGGTGTACACGCCGCTGAAGCGGTTGAGCTGGACGAGCACACAGGTGGGGGCGGTGCCGGGCGCGATGCCGCCGGTGATTGGCTATGCGGTCGCGGCGGGGTACGTCGGGCCGGAGGCGTTGCTGCTGTTTGCGATCATGGCGTTGTGGCAGATACCGCACTTCCTGGCGATCGGCATTCTGTGTCGCGATGACTACGCGGCAGCGGGGATGCCGATCCTGCCAGTGCTCGATGGCGAGACCGGCCGACGCACGCATCGCTGGAACGTAGCGACGGCCGTCGCGCTGCTGGTGGCGGGGGTGTCGCCGACGTTGCTTGGGTATACGGGGTGGCTGGCGTTCGGGGTGGCGCTGGTGTGTGGCGTGTGGTTTGTGCTGCTGGCGATACGGTTGGTGTACGACCCGAGCCGAGCGCGGGCGAGGGCGCTGTTTCTCGCATCGCTGGTCTACCTGCCGCTGGTGCTCGGCGTGCTTGTGCTGGACCGTGTCTGACTCATCTACCGATCGACTTTCGACGTGACCACAACGACCTTGTCCAATTTGCCTGCCATTGATCGAGCGACCATCGAGCCGACGCCCGCGCTTCGCGTGGCGGAGCTGACGCATTGCTACGCGGGCCAGGCGCAGCCGGCGTTGGACCATGTGAGCTTCGACGTCCAGCCGGGCGAGATCTTCGCCATCCTCGGCCCCAACGGCAGCGGCAAGAGCACGCTGTTCAAGATTCTCACCACGATCATGCAGCCGACGGCCGACGCGAATCGCAGTGTCGCGCCGGACGCCGCGGCCACGATCTTCGGCCACGATGTATTTGAACAACCCCAAGCCGTACGGCAGCGCCTCGGCGTGGTGTTTCAACAGCCGAGCCTCGACCTCAAACTGACCGCCGACGAAAACCTGCTGCATCAGGGCCATCTCTATGGCCTCGCCGGTCGCGACCTCAAGCAACGCATTGACGACGCGCTGTCGCGCTTCGGCCTCGACGACCGCCGCCGCGAGCCGGTCGAACGCTTCAGCGGTGGCATGCGACGTCGGCTTGAGCTTGGCAAGGCGATGCTGCATCGGCCGGGCCTGTTGCTGATGGACGAGCCGAGCACGGGACTGGACCCGGCGGCGCGGCGCGACCTCTGGCAACAACTCGATCAACTGCGCGAGCAGCTTGGCGTGACGATCGTGCTGACGACGCACCTGATGGACGAAGCGGAGCGTTGCGATCGGCTGGCGATTTTCAACCAGGGCAAGCTCGTCACAGTCGACACGCCGACGCGGCTGAAGAGCGCGATCGGCGGCGATGTGATCACCGTCGAGCCGACTGACGGCCCTGCGGCGGCGGCAGGGTTGGCCGACCGGATTGCCGCGCGGTTCGGGCCTTGGGACGCGGGCGGCGAGCCGAGCGTGATCGACGGGCATGTGCGGATGGAAAAGGCGGACGGCCCGGAAGTGGTCGCGGCGATCGCGAGCGCCTGGCCCGGCGAGATCCGTCGGCTAAGCGTGGGCCAACCCACGTTGGAAGACGTATTTCTCCATCTGACCGGCGAATCGCTGTGAACGGATCATGGGCCCGACTTGACGGCCGAGCGTGGGGCGGTTGTAATGTTGGGCTCGCTGAAACGGGGTCGACGTGACCCTGTTCTTTGCTGACCGCGACGCCGTAGCCACGGCTGAGCACCAGACGGAGCATCCCGCCAAATCGGGGTGAGCAACCATGGCCAACTACACCGGCCCCAAAGTCAAATTGTCCCGACGCGTCGGCGTGCCCATCGCTGACATCCCCAAGCATACCGCCAAGCGGCAGCTCAACCCGCCGGGTGTGCACGGCTTCCGCGGTCGACGCTTGCGCGACTACGGCGTCCGCCTCAACGAAAAGCAGAAGCTCCGCTATCACTACAACGTGCTCGAGAAGCAGATGGCCAACCTCGTTGAAGAGGCCGGCCGAATGCGCGGCAACACGGGTGAAGTGCTCCTGCAACTGCTCGAGCAGCGCCTCGACAACGTGCTTCGCCGACTCGGCTGGGCCCGCACGATCTGGCAATCGCGTCAGATCGTCGCCCACGGCCACGTGCTGGTCAACGGTCGCAAGACCGACCGCCCCAGCTTTCGTGTCAACTCTGGTGACACAATCACGCTCAAGGAAAAGGCGCAGAAGAACATTCGCGAAAACCTTGAGTCGCTGCCCGGCCACGAAGTGCCTTCCTGGTTGAGCTTCGACCCCTCGACGCTCACCGCCAAGGTGCTCGCGACGCCGACGCACGACCAAGTGCCCTTCGACGTGAACATGAACCTGATTATCGAATTCTATCGTTAATCAGTCGCAACACGACGATCCACACACGAAGCCTCGGGCCCCTGGTCCGAGGCTTTTTTATCATCCGGTCGCGTTCAGTCTTTGTGCCCACGCACTGCGGCGCGGCCGCACAGACACACAGCGCCAAGCGCCTTATACTGAGCCGTTATGACGAAGATTTCGGTGGTCATGATTTCGTTCAACGCGGGCGAGTTGATCGAGCCCGCGCTGCGGTCCGCGCGCTGGGCTGACGAAATCGTCGTCGTCGACTCCGGCTCGACCGACGGCACGCCCGCGATCGGCCGTCGATATGCCAATCGGTTCCTCCACGAAGACTGGCGCGGCTTCACGGCGCAAAAGCAGTTCGCGGTGTCGCTAGCGAGCAATGACTGGGTGTTTATCCTCGATCAGGACGAAGAGATCTCGCCCGAACTGGCGGCGCAGATTCAGGCGCTGGACGATGACGTTTTGTCGCGCTGCGATCTGTTTGAAGTGCGTCGGCGGAACTACGCGATGGGTCGGCCGGTGCGTGCATGGTGGCCGGACCATCAAAGCCGACTCTTTCATCGTGGGCGTTGCCGGTGGGCGGACGAGGCGATTCACGATCGGCGACACCCCTCCGAGCCGGGGCGGACGGCCAAACTTACGGGTTGGCTGGAGCATCGCCGACATTGCCGCGAGGGGTTTTTCGATTTCAACGTCGGCCGCATCAGTGCCGACCGCCTTCGCCGCGCGGTGATGCAGATGCACGATCGCGGCAAGCTCTGCCACTGGTGGGACGTGTTCATCCATCCGACCGCCGCGTTCATCAAGTCTTACTTTATGAAGCGCGGTTTTCTCGACGGCGTGTTCGGCTTCATGGTCGCTCGTCAGCAGGCTCACACCACTTACCTGCGATACGCTGCGCTGTGGGCGATTCAGCATGACATCGCTTACCAGGCAAGCGATGATGACGATCAGCCGCGCTCGACTGATTCCGTCGAAGAGGCGACCGACGCCGCGGCGGAGTGACCGCTTTGCTTGCGTTGCTGTTCCGCCGCTGCTTCGAGCACTGGTTCGAGCCGTTCGACATGGCGTGACATGGTGAGCGACTCGGCAAGGCCTGCCGTGGCCTTAGCGCAGCGCTCGCGCTCGGCAGCGTCGGCCAGTTCCGTCATGGCTTGGCACAATCCCGCTACATCATCGGGCTCATGCACCACGCGTCCGCGACGCGAGCCGGCGGTGTCGTGTGGCTCGATAAAGTCGCTCGCGCCGTTGTACCCGCTGCTGATCGCCGGCGTGCCCATCATCAACGACTCGATGATCACCTTGCTCGACGGATCGTGAAACGTCGGCAGCACCGTCACGTCCGCCGCGCAAAACAGCGCCGCCATCTGCTCCGTTCGGCCGACCATGCGAACCTGCTCGCGCAACTGCATCTGCTCGGCCAGCCGCTGCTGCGTATGCGACACCGACCCGGCCAACGCGATCACAAACGGCACGCCACGCTGCTTGAGTTGCGCAGCGGCTCGCATGAGCGGCAGGATGCCCTTACGCCACGGGTCGATCGCGGGGAACAGGTACATCACCGTGTCGTCGGGAATGTTGAAGCTTTGGCGGATCTCACGCCGCCAGGCGGCGCGCTGCGCCGCGTCGACGCTCGGCATCTCCGAAGCGTTGGGGATGATCGTGATGCGATCGTCGCCAATCGCGTAGTAGCGAAGCATATCGCGGGCGACGTATTGGCTGATGGCGACGAATTGCTGTACGAACGGGTCGCGCATCGTTCGCCGTTCAGCCAGCCGCAGCGCGATCTGCCGAGTCGAGCAGGCGATCGCAAACCGCTTGGCGGCGCGGGCGAGCGATGTGTCTCGCCGGGCGACGCTGCGCGCCTGGGCCTGCATCACCAGCCCCGCGCGTGGCTGTACCACGCTGGCGGGCACACTGGTCGTCACCGACAGGCTCACGTCATACTCAGTCAGTTGCCGACTCGCCCATCGCACGAACGTCGCCAGCCGCAGCACACCGCGCGGGCGGCCGAGCATTGCGGTCTTCACTGTGAGCCCCGGCTGCGTCGGCAGATCTTCCGGGCAGTAGCCGGTGAGCACCGTGACCTCGTGGCCGCGCTGGATCAGGTGGTTGGCGATGGTAGCGGTGGACCGCTCGGCCCCGCCGGACGTGGGGTTGAAAGTTTCGATCACGAGCGCGATGCGCATGGCTACGACGCCTCCTTGCGCGGCGGCTCGGCGGTCGACGCGGTTGCGTCCTCCGCCTCGCTTCTTGTCATCAACGCTGTCACCGCTTCCAGTACCGCGTCCACCTCAATGCGATCCATTCGGCAGGCGTCCGACTCGTCCACGGCTTTCATGCTCGCGGCTGTGCCGGGGGCGAGCACCTGTCGCTCGTCGGCGAAGTGAATTTCCGTCCACCGCGGCGCCGTCGGGCCGAACAATGTCACCACCGGCACGCCGAACGCCGCAGCGAGGTGGCGCGGCCCGCTGTCGTTGGTGATCACCAGGCTGCTGCGACGCACGACCGCCTTGAGCGTCGCAAGGTCCAGCCCCTCGGCAGGCAGGTTCAGTAGTGCAGTGTCGGCCGCGGCGATCACCTGCTTCGCAATCGGCTGCTCATCCGGGGCGCCGATCAACGCCACCTGCGCCTGCCACTGCCGGGCACAATGGTCGGCCACGGCTGCGAACCGGTCGGCGGGCCAACGCTTGCTCGCCCGCTGCGAGCCGGGGTTCAACAGCACCAGCGGGCGGTCACCTGACGCCTCCCAGCCGACGCGCTGCAGCAACGCGTCGGCCGACTGCTCCTCGCCCGGCTCGGTGAACAACGCCATCGCATGCCCCGGCGACGCCGCCCCCATGTAGCAGGCGATCGCCAGGTAGTAGTCCAGCGTCGGCACAGCCAGTCGGCTTCGGCCAAGCGGGCTCGGCAGCAGCCGATCGGTCAGCAGCAACCCCCGCCCCTCACGGTCGTAGCCGACGCGACGCGGAATCCGCGCCATCGCCACCGCCATCGCGGTACGAAAGCTGTTGGGCAGCAGCACGGCCGTGTCGAATTGCTCCGCGGCGAGCCGACGCGCCAGGCCGGTCGGGCGATGCTCGCCGCGATCGTGCCGGACACCGATGAGTTCGTTCAGCCACGGACAGCCCGCCAGGATCGGCCGAACACTCTCGCGAACGAGCCCGGCCACGTGAGCCTCGGGGTACAACTCACGCAACGCCCGCAGCGTCGGCGTCGCCATGATCACATCGCCCAGCCAGGTCGGCATGACCACGAGCAGACGCTGTACGGGTTGATTGGCATGACGAGCAACCATGACGCGGCCAAGTATAGCAGCGTGAGCAGTTGAGGCAGCCGGCAGCAGTCGGTTCCCCATAAAGCCCACGGATGTAGCAAAGCGGATCCGTGGGAAGCCTCACCCCGCCCACATCCCACCCCCACCTCGCCTATAAAAAACCCCCTCGGGTGGTGGGTCCCGAGGGGGAGGAGGGAGAAGGAAGCGGTTTGGGTTGGCTGAGCGGGCGAGCATTTCGCGTGGCTCAGCCGGGGACTTCTGTAGGGGTCTTACCTATCCTAGGCGGCGAAAACTCGGAGGCAAGTGGTATACCGATGAGAGTGATTCACTTCACCGACTTTTCCACTCCTTCCACTTTCTTATACTCAACTGCACCCCATCGAGTTCCCACAATTCATGCATTTGTAACAAGTTCCGCTTCTTACGGTGATCGTGCCACACACGTCGCAAGCCGGGGCGTCGGACTGCATTTCCTTCAAGGCCGTGGCGAGTGTCGACTCGTTGGCCCCGCTGCCGCCAGCTTCCGCGCTGCTCTGGCCTCGGCTTTCGGATGGGGCGTGTCCCGATGGCGTTCCGGCCAACGCTCGGTCCGACTTGCCATTGCCGTTGCTGTGCCCATTGCCGTTACCGTTGCCGTTGGTCGTCGCGACGCCGCCGCGGGCGATGGTTTCGGCTCGCGAGCGGGCGGGGGAGTGCTCGTCCTTGGTCAACATGCTGTCCGTGGCAGCGGCCGACTTTTTCTTGCTTTCCGCCCGTTGCGGAGCGTTGGCCGCGCGGTAGCCCGGCACGAACTCCATGCCCAGCCAGCGGAAGATGTAGTCGACCAGGCTCTTGGCGAACGGGATGTCGCGGTTGTGCGTCATGCCCGCCGGCTCGAAGCGCTGGTGGGTGAACTTGGTCACCAGCGACTCCACCGGCACGCCATATTGCAGCGCGACGCTGATCGCCGTGCCCAGCGAGTCCATCAGTCCGCCGATGGTCGAGCCTTCCTTCGCCATCGTGATGAACAGCTCGCCCGGCGTGCCGTCGTCATATAGTCCGACGTTGAGATAGCCCTCGTGGCCGGCGACGTTGAACTTGTGCGTGATCGACCGCCGTGTGTCCGGCAGGCGACGGCGCAACGGCCGCTCGACGATCTTCTCTACCACACGCTCGATCGGCTGACGATCAATCGCCGCAGTCGCATCGGATCCCGCCCCGGAAGTTGCCGCTGCCGCGACCCGACCCGCCTGAGCGACCTCGGAGGCGACCTCCTCTTTTCCCGCTTCGATGGCTTCCTCGTCTTCGACTTCGTCGTCCACATCAACCTTATTGTTCAACACCTGGCTGAGCTTGCACCCGTCGCGATACAAGGCGTTCGCCTTCAGACCCAGCTCCCAGCTCAAGCGGTAGCAGCTCTTGATGTCGTCCACGCTCGCGGAGTTGGGCAGGTTGATCGTCTTGCTGATCGCACCGGTGATGAACGGCTGCGACGCCGCCATCATCCGAATGTGACCCTCGGCCGCAATGTAACGCTCGCCCGTCGGACCGCACGTGTTCGCACAATCGAACACGGGCAGGTGCTCCTCCTTGAGCTGCGGTGCCCCCTCCACCGTCTGTGTCCCACAGATTGCCCGGTTCAGCGCGGCGATCTGCTGACGTGTCAGCCCGATCGCTCGCAACAAGTTGAAGCTCGGCTCTTTCGCCTGCTCGGTCAGGCCCAGCCGATCGATCGCCTCTTCGCCCAGCGTCCAGGCATTGAACGCGTGCTGCAATTCGAAAACCGTCGGCAGCGAATCGCTGACCTTCGCAATGTCCGCCGGCTCGAAACCGCGAGCTGTCAGATACTCCGCAAACGTGCCATCCTCGCTCGTCGGCTCACCGTCGCCGCCGGGCATTGGCACGTCCAGGTTCAGCGTGCCCATCACGTATGTCATGATGCCATGCACCTGGGCTTCGCTGTACCCCAGCGCGTCCAACGCCGGCTTCAGCGACTGGTTCGCGATCTTGAAGTAGCCGCCGCCGGCGAGCTTCTTGAATTTCACCAGCGCGAAGTCCGGCTCGACGCCGGTCGTATCGCAGTCCATCAACAGCCCGATCGTGCCCGTCGGCGCGATCACCGTCGTCTGCGCGTTGCGGTAGCCGTGCTTCTCGCCAAGTGAAAGCGCATCGTCCCACGTCGCACGCGAGCGGTCGATCAGTTGCTGCGCGTTGGCGATCTGGCCCAGCTCCGGCTCGCTGCCGTCGCGGCCGTCGATCTTCGTTTCGTCGATCGGCACGGGCTTGATGTCCAGCGCTTCGTAGTCGCCTTGCTCGGTCCCGGCTGCTTCGCTCGACTTCCGCGACACGCCATATGCAGCGCGGCGGTGGTTGCGGATCACGCGGAGCATCGCGTCGCGATTCTTCTCATAGCCGGCGAACGCGCCATGCTCGCTCGCCATCTCCGCGCTGGTCGCATAGCTGCGGCCGGTGAGGATCGCCGTCAGCGCTCCACAGATTGCCCGCGCCCGCTCGCTGTCGTACGGGATGCCGGCCTGCATGAGCATCGCGCCAAGGTTGGCATAGCCGAGCCCGAGCGTGCGGTATTCATAGCTCAATCGCGCGATCGCTTCGCTGGGGTACTGCGCCATCAGCACGCTGATTTCCAGCACGACGGTCCACAGGTGCACGCCATGTTCGTACGCTTCCACGTCGAACGTGCGCTGCTTCGCGTCGTAAAATTTCAGCACGTTCAGCGACGCGAGGTTGCACGCCGTGTCGTCGAGGAACATGTACTCGCTGCACGGGTTGCTCGCGTTGATACGGCCGGACTCGGGGCAGGTATGCCACTGGTTGATCGTCGTATCAAACTGCACGCCCGGGTCCGCGCATCGCCACGCCGCGAAGCCCACCTGGTCCCACAGCGCCCGCGCCGGCACGGTGCGAGCCACCTCGCCGTCCGTTCGGCGGACGAAGGTCCAGTCTTCGCCCTTGTCCAGCGCTTCGAAGAAGCGGTTGGGGATGCGGATGCTGTTGTTCGAGTTCTGCCCGCTGACGGTGATGTACGCTTCGCCGTTGAAGTCGTAGTCGAGTTTGAGGTCCAACTGCTCAGCCACCGCCCGCTCCGACTTGGGCAATTGCTTGAGGCCTTCCACCAGCGCCGCGACCTTCAGCTCTTCGCGAACCTTCCAGTTGATGAACGCTTCCACGTCCGGGTGATCGAGGTCGAGGCAGACCATCTTCGCAGCCCGGCGGGTCGTGCCGCCGGACTTGATAGCTCCGGCGGCACGATCACCGATCTTGAGGAAGCTCATCAGACCGGAACTACGACCGCCCCCCGAGAGCGATTCGTTTTCAGCACGGAGCTTGCTGAAGTTCGTTCCGGTTCCCGAGCCATACTTAAACAGGCGCGCCTCACGTACCCACAGGTCCATGATCCCGCCGGGGCTGACAAGGTCGTCATCGATGCTTTGAATGAAACAGGCGTGCGGCTGCGGGTGCGTGTACGCGTCCTCGCTGCGCTTCGTCTCGCCTGTCTTCGGATCGGTGTAGTAGTGGCCCTGTGCCGGGCCGTTCACGCCGTACGCCCAGTGCAACCCGGTGTTGAACCACTGCGGGCTGTTCGGGGCGCACTGCTGGTGCACCATCATGTAGCAAAGCTCATCGTAAAACGCTCGCGCGTCTTCTTCGCTGTCGAAGTAGTCGTGCTTGAACCCCCAGTAGGTCCAGCAGCCGACCAGTCGATGAATCACCTGCCGCGCCGACTTCTCCGGCCCGGTCTCCACGTCGCCCTTGGCCTGCTGCGGACACAACCACGCGGGCACACCCTTTTCCTTCACCACTTCCAGCTTCGCCGGCACGCCCGCTTTGCGGAAGTACTTGCTCACCATGATGTCGGTCGCGAGCTGCGACCAGCTCTTGGGCACTTCCGCATCGTTCATTTCAAAAACCGTCGAGCCGTCCAGGTTGCCGATACGGCTGGACCGCTTCGTCCATTGAACGTTCGCGAAGACGTCCTGCCCCTGCTTTGTAAACTTCCGTGTGACCTTCATCAGTGCTCTCAATCAATGTTTAATGAATTAAATAATAGGTTCGAAACCCGTATAAATCGCCATTTCCACGGCCGATTCTCACAGCCGGGCCCGCCTGGGTCGATCGTCGCCAGTCCCCGGTTCGGCGTCCTTTCCGCCGCCGACGACCGACCCAGCCAGGCCCGCCACCCGCTTCCCCATTCAGCCGCGTCGCTCACGACGCGCTCTTCGCCTTCAACGCACACTCCACCGAAGCGCGGTGCAAGCACCGCGGCTAAATGTCAATGCCCATGCCCCCCGCACCTGCACGCCGCCGCCCGCCGCAGCGGACCAACGCCCTGCACCATGCACACCGCGCCGCCGCGGTCGCCCCCGCACGCTCGGCTGACGACAAACTCGCCTTGCCGACCGTCATTCAAGTGCATCATCATCACGTCCGCAGCGCGAGCATCCCACCCATACGGCGCATCGAACACACCTTCCCACGCCGAGCCATCTTCCGACACGTCGACTTCCACGTGCTTCGCTACGACGGTCGTGCCATCCATGATTGTTGCGATTGTCGTCATCCCTGATTCTCCCGTTGTTCGTTCCATCATTTAGCCGCGGCCCTTGGGCCGCGCTCTTCGGCCCGGCCGCCGGGCCGAACGCGCCGTGCAAGCACGGCGGCTAAATATTTCATCGCTACTTCAATCCACCTTCGGCAGCACGAGTCCCGTCTGGTCCTGGTACTTGCCTTGCTTGTCCGCGTACGAGATCGCGCAGGTGCGCTCGGCCTGGAGGAAGAGCATCTGGGCGATGCCTTCGTTGGCGTAGATCTTGGCGGGCAGGGGGGTGGTGTTGCTGATCTCGATGGTCACCTTGCCGCGCCACTCCGGTTCGAGGGGGGTGACGTTGACGATGATGCCGCAGCGGGCGTAGGTGCTCTTGCCGAGGCAGATCGCGAGCGTGTCGCGTGGGACGGCGATGTGCTCGACCGTCTCGGCGAGGGCGAAGCTGTTGGGCGGGATGATGACGTGGTCCCGGCCGGTGTCTTTTGTGTCGATGGTGACGAAGGTGTCTTCGCCGAAGTTTTTGGGATCGACGATCGCCTGGCCGCCGCCGCCGGTGGCGGTGACGCTGGTGAAGATTTTGAAGAGTGTGCCGACGCGGACGTCGTAGCCGTAGGACGAGACGCCGTAGGAGACCTTGCCGGGGCGTTTGATGTTGTCTTCGAACGGCTCGATGCCGACGAGTTCGCGGATCTGGGTATCGCAGAGGATGGACATTGGGCTGGTTTCTGGTCTGAGGTTTCTGGTTTTTCGTAAAGACGAACGGACACAAGAAACGCGCTGGCCGCGCGGGGGCGGACTTGTTGCGGCGTTGGTTTGCAGCAGGTCGGTTGTGGTCCTGTCAGAGGGGCCTGACCGGGGTGCGTCGCTTTTTCTCACCAGCGACGCGTGCCAGATCAGTTCCCCAGCGACGCATCCTACCCCTATATCTTGTGGACGCAAGCCAAAACTTTACCTAAATCTGGTGTTTTTTGTGTCGGTTTCTTTAAGTGGCGAAAAGTGGGTAGGTTAGCTGGGGATGAGGGATTTCCGCATCTGGACCCGGCGACAGTGTGGCGACATGCAGGCGACAGGTTTTCCACGAACCACGCTCGCGGGTGGGGCAGGCCTGCCGTGGCGGGCGGGTGGGAATCATCACAAGATGTGGGGGTAGTCGATAGAAAGGGGATGAGCGATCTGACGTTTGATCCGCCGACGGGGGCGGCGTGCGGGAAGGTACAACTTGTTGTGGACGCCGAGCATCAGCGGCGCGTGGTGGTCGAGGGCATGCTCAAGGCGAAGGTGAGCCTGGCGATCGCGACGGCGGACTTCAAGGCCATGCTCGTACCGCAGCCGGGCAGTCGGCGGGCACCGTCGATCGTGGCGCACCTGATTCGGCTGGCGAAGCGGGGCGTGGAGGTGCGCGTTCTGCATGCGGGCGTGCCCAGTGCGGCGGCGCTGCAGGAACTGCGTGGCGAGCTGCCGAGGAACCTGACCATCCGCCGATGCCCGCGCCTGCATGCGAAGGCGGTGATCGTCGACGCGGGGGCGATGTACCTCGGCTCAGCGAACCTCACCGGGGCAGGGCTGGGCGCGAAGGCAGACCACCGACGCAACATCGAGTGGGGCGTGTGGAGCGAGTCGGCGACGATGATCGACGCGGTGTTGCAGCAATTCAACGCCCTGTGGGAGGGCGATCGCTGCCGGGGCTGCGGCCGACGGGACGTCTGCCCCGTGCCGTTGGAAGAGCCGCGGTTGTAATAATAAAGCCCAGGCATGGCCATGCCTGGGCTTTGTGGTGGACGCATGACACGAACCTTGTCCCATGAAAAAACCCCGAAGCGTGACGCCTCGGGGTTTCGTGGATTGGTGGGTTGTTGATCGCTTACCACGCGAAGTGGGCGAAAGCCTTGTTCGCGTCGGCCATGCGGTGGGTCTGGTCGCGGGTCTGGACGGCCTTGCCCTCGTTCTGGGCGGCGTCGAGCAACTCACGGCTGAGGCGCAGGTGCATGGGTCGGCCCTTTTCGCTGCGGGCGGCGTTGATGATCCAGCGGAAGGCGAGGCTCTGCTGGCGCTTCTTGTTGACCTGCATGGGCACCTGGTAGTTGGCACCGCCGACGCGCTTGGATCGGACTTCGACGTCGGGTCGCACGTTTTCCAGGGCGCGATGGAAGATTTCGATGCCGGTGGGCTCGCCGCCGGTGCGTTTTTCGATTTCGTCCATGGCGGCATAGACGACGCGGAGGGCGACCGACTTCTTGCCGTCCTTCATGATGCAGTTGATGAAGCGGGCGAGCGTCTTGTCGCCGTAACGGGGGTCGGGCTTGAGTTGTTCAGCCGACTTGGTGATACGTCCAGCCATGATGCAATCTTCCTTTTCTGACGGCTCATCCATCCCGCTTTGAGTTCGCGAGCGGAATCTTTTTGTTCACCACCTGCCGACGCGGCGGGCGATTACTTGCCGTTCAAGGGGGTTGTTTCGAGTCAGGTTCCCGGGTTTCGCGGGTCGTTCGGTGGCGTGCTGGGGGCCGGGGGTGCGGGCTCGTCGTTACCTCTGGTTTTCATCACCAGCAGCACGATGCCCGCGACGACGGCGGCAAGGATGACCAGTGCCCCGCACGCGCCGCAGAGCAGCATGAGGATCTCCGGCCAGCCGAGTGGTCCGGTTAACTCCAACTTCGCCATCGTGAAGCCCCCGCATGCGTGGCTTAGCCCTTGGCGCGCTTGACGCCGTACTTGGAGCGGCCTTGCTTGCGGCCGTCGACGCCGAGGGTATCCAGCGAGCCGCGGACGACGTGGTATCGCACGCCGGGCAAGTCGCGGACACGTCCACCGCGGACGAGCACGATGCTGTGTTCCTGAAGGTTGTGGCCTTCGCCGCCGATGTAGGCCGTGACTTCCTTGCCGTTGCTCAGTCGCACACGGGCGACCTTGCGGAGGGCGGAGTTAGGCTTCTTCGGGGTGACGGTTTTGACCTGGAGGCAGACGCCGCGCTTCTGCGGGCTGGCGTCAAGGTCCTTGACCTTACTCTTGGCCTTGGGCGTCACGCGGGGGTTGCGAACCAGTTGGTTGATCGTCGGCATAATCGAGCTACTCGTTTGCGGCCATTCGTTTACGGCCGTTCTGGCCTACTTCGCTGTGTCATGTCCGGAACGGGCGCGGCGCACCTGTTGCGGATCGGTCAATAGAGCCGGGCATTGTAGCAAGAGTGGGGCTGCTGTTGCAACCCCAGCCAAATGGCGTGCCTGGCGGTGGTCATCTCACGCGTTTTCGTATGCGCCGACCGAGCGGAGGCGTTCGTAGCGTTTGTGCATGAGATTTTCGATTTTCTGTCGTTTGAGCTCGCGCAGCGTCTGGGTGAGCCACTTTTCGAGCTGGTCGGCGGCGGCGGCGGGGTTGCGGTGGGCTCCGCCGAGCGGTTCGTCGATGACGTGGTCGATCGTGCCGTATTTGAGGTTGTCGGCGGCGGTGAGCTTGAGGGCGTCGGCGGCGGCGGCGTTGGTGTCGGGCGTGGCGGTCTTCCAGAGGATGGCGGCGCAGCCTTCGGGGCTGATGACGGAGTACCAGGCGTACTGCATCATGGCGAGGCGGTCGCCGACGCCGATGCCCAGCGCCCCGCCGGACGCGCCTTCGCCGATGACGGCGCAGACGATGGGCGTTTTGAGGTTGGCCATCTCGCGGAGGTTGACGGCGATGGCCTCGGCCTGTCCGCGCTCTTCCGCACCGATGCCGGGGTAAGCGCCGGGCGTGTCGATGAGCGTGACGACGGGGAGCTTGAACTTCTCAGCCAGCTTCATGCAGCGCAGGGCTTTGCGGTACCCCTCGGGGTGGGCGCAGCCGAAGTGGCAGGCGATGCGCTCGCGGGTG
This sequence comes from Phycisphaerales bacterium AB-hyl4, assembly GCA_041821185.1. Classification (NCBI taxonomy): domain Bacteria; kingdom Pseudomonadati; phylum Planctomycetota; class Phycisphaerae; order Phycisphaerales; family Phycisphaeraceae; genus Natronomicrosphaera; species Natronomicrosphaera hydrolytica. The sequence goes on from JBGUBD010000002.1 coordinate 18,150, forward strand.
TCTTTGCCCTTGTTGTGGGCGATGACGAGGCATTTGTGCGACCCGATTCGGCCGAAGCCGGAGATGATGGCGGGGTCGTCGCCGAAGCGGCGGTCGCCGTGCAACTCGGCGAAGTCTTTGACGAAGTTGCGGATGTAGTCGATGGCTTGCGGTCGGCCGGGGTGGCGGGCGACCTTGACGGTGTTCCACGCGTTGAGGTTGGCGTAGATTTTCTTGAGCATGGCGGTGTGCGACTGGCGCAGCTTGCGGACTTCGCTGGCGAAGTCGAGGCCGGGGCTGGGCGCACTCTGGCTGGTTTCCAGCTCGGCGATCTGGCGCTCAAGGGCGGTCAGCGGTCGCTCGAACTCAAGTTCGTACATTCCGTTGTAGGCGTTCAGCGTACTCATAGAGGTTTTGGGCTTGGGCTTGAGGCCTGGGGCTTGAGTGGAAGCGGACGGCGGCTGTGGCAAGCCTCAAGCCTCGCGCCCCAAGCCCCTCATTTATGAACCTGTTATCGTACCGGGCAATCGCAGGAAGGGGCAACCGCATGGATGAACGAATCCAACAAATCGAGCAGGTGGCGATCCTCGGCGCGGGGTTGCTGGGCACGAGTGTGGGGCTGGGGCTCAAGGCGGCGGGGTACGCCGGTCGAGTCGTCGGCGTCGCCCGCAGTGAAGAAACCCTCGCTGCGGCGAAGCAGCGTGGTGCGATTGACCACGGTACGACCGACGTCGGTGAAGCAGTCAAAGCCAGCCAACTCGCGATTGTCGCCGTGCCGCTGGGCCAGTTTGACCGCATGTTTCAGCAGATCGCCGAGCACGAGCACGACGGGCTGATCATCACCGACGTGGGGTCGACCAAGCAGAGCGTGATCGCCTCGGCCCGTGAGCACTTGAAACACCCCGGCCGCTTTGTGGGCGCTCATCCGATGGCCGGCTCGGAGCAGCAGGGGCCCGAGGGGGCGCAGGCCGACCTGTGCCGGGGCAAGCCGTGCATCATCACGCCGGGCAATGACACGGATGAAGACGCGCTGGCGACCGTCGAAGCGATGTGGAAGAGCCTGGGCATGACGCTGATCCGCATGTCGGCTCATGAGCATGATGTGCAGACCGCGACGATCAGCCACCTGCCGCACGCGATGGCGGTGCTGCTTGTGCTTGTCGCGGCTGAGCGCGGTGGGTGGGATGTGGCGTCGACCGGCTTTCGCGATACGACTCGGCTGGCGTCGAGCAATCCGCCCATGCGGGCCGACATTCTCATGGCCAACCGCGAGCAGGTGATCGAAGCGCTCAACACGCTCGGCCATCGACTCGACCGCTTCATCGACGTACTCGACCGCGGCGACCGCGGCGGCCTGCTGGCGATGCTCGAGCACGCCCGGCAGGTGCGCGACGACTGGGTTGCGCATCGCGATGACATTGAATGATACGAATCACGACAAATTCTCGTGTGTCATGCGCACATGTGCACATGCGCAATAGCCCCCCGCGGAAGCGGGGGGTTAGCGCCATATGTACCAAACCCCCCGCTCCCGCGGGGGGCTACATTTGGATGCACGTTGGACGCACGAGGATTTGTCGTGATTCGTATGATTGACGTTTCGCCCTCGTGACCACGCGAGGGCGTGACGCGTCGTGGACGGTGGGGTGGAACAAGAGGTGGACTTTATGAATCAATTGCAGTGCAGACTCGCATTCGTCGGCGCCGGCAACATGGCGGAGGCGATCGCTCGCGCGGCGATTGACAAGGGCGTGTTGCAGCCGTCGCAGATCGTTGCTGCCGACCCCAGCGCCGAACGGCGCGATGTGTTCGCCGGGTTGGGTATGCACGCCGTCGAAACGCTTGGCGAAGCAGTCGCAGCCAGTGAGCAGGTGATGCTTTCGGTGAAGCCGCAGACGCTGGCGAAGGTCGCGGGCGAACTGTCGGCTGTGTTGACGGATGACCACATCGTCATCTCGATCATGGCGGGGCTGCGTGCGGCGAAGATCGAGCAAGCGATCGGGCGGTCGCTGCGCGTGGTGCGTGTGATGCCCAACACGCCGATGCTGGTGGGGCAGGGGATGTCCGCCATCGCGACGGGCGAGCACGCTCGGGCGGGCGATGATGAACTGACGATGAAGCTGTTCGCGGCGGGCGGGCGGGCGATCCGCGTGGATGAGTCGCAGATGGACGGCATCACGGCGGTGTCCGGCTCGGGCCCGGCGTACGTGTTTTACCTGGCGGAAGCGATGGAGCAGGCGGCGCGCGACCTTGGCCTCGGCGAGCATGCCGAGCTGCTGGTCGCGCAGACGTTGCAGGGCGCTGCGAAGCTGCTGGCCGAGTCACCTGACACGGCAGCCGACTTGCGGCGGAAGGTGACCAGCCCCGGCGGGACAACCGAGGCGGCGATCAAGCACCTCGATGAGCACAGCGCTCTGGATACGATCGCGGCCGCGGTGAAAGCGGCCGCGGCGCGGTCGAAAGAATTGGGCGGGTGATCTTCGCAGGGTGATCGGGTGATCAGATGTAACGTCAATCGCTGGCGATGTGGCCGCTGTTGGCGGACTCGTCATTTGTTGTTTCATCCGCCAGGTTCGGCTGCACGATTTCGCGCGCCAGGCCGACGTATGACAACACTTTGATGGTGATGTACGTGATGTCGAATTCGTACCACTTCCAGCCGTGGGCTGCGGAGCGTTGCTGGGCGTGGTGGTTGTTGTGCCAACCTTCGCCGAAGCTCAGCAGGGCGACCCACCAGAGGTTGGTCGAATCGTCTTTCGTGTCGTTCGAGCGGTAGCCCCATGTATGCGTCGCGGAGTTGACGAACCACGTCGCGTGATAGACGGCGACGGTTCGCATGCACAGGCCCCAGAGCAACCACGAAAGGCCGCTGGTGTTCAGGCCGAGGTAGGCTGCGAGCGAGCCGCTGAAGTAGAGGATCACGCCGAGCACGATCGGGGGGAGCCAGAAGAATTTGTTGAGGAAGCGGTGGCCCGGATCGCGGAGCAGGTCTTTCGCGGCATTGGCGGCGGGCTCGCCCTCGGGCTGGTTGAACATGCACCAGAACACGTGCGCCCAGTTGAAGCCGTGGCGGGGCGTGTGGGGGTCGTGGTCGGTGTCGGAATGCTTGTGATGCAGGCGATGCGTGCCGACCCACGTGACCGGCCCGCCTTGCCAGGCAAGGCAGCCGAAGCTGGTGAGGACGTACTCGAACCACTTGGGGGTTTTGAAGCTGCGGTGCGTCAGGAGGCGGTGGAAGCCGAGCGTGATGCCCAGGCCGCCCGTGACCCAGTAAAGGATCAACGCCACGACGAGCGCGCTCCATGAAAAAAAGAACAAGGACGCAACTGCCCCCAGATGCAGCACTGTGAGGCCGATGACGATCGGCCAGTCAAGACCGGTTTGCCTGAACCGGGCCGTAGGGCTTTCGGGACGTTCGGTAGTCAATTTCAATAACTTTCGGGTGTGGGGCTCTAGATTAATAGAGTGCCAAGTAGCGGGGTCCGTCAATGGATATCTTAGGCTTTAGTGCGTGGAAAAGCTATCCGTCAACCTGGCCGACTGAATTGCCGATGCGGGTCGCCGTTTATTTGTATGGTTTCCTCGTCGCGGCGGATCGGCTAAAATGTCTGACTCGGCGGGACTTGCCGACCAATCTGACCAGGAGTGATACCGATGCCACGCCCGATGACCCTCACCGAAAAAATTCTCGCCGCGCACGCCGGCCAAAGTGAAGTGAAGCCCGGCGATAATGTCTGGGTCGACGTCGACGTACTCATGACGCACGACGTCTGCGGCCCCGGCACGATCGGCATCTTCAAGAAAGAGTTCGGGCCTGATGCGAAGGTCTGGGACAATACGCGCATCCCGATCATCCCTGACCATTATATTTTCACCGCCGACGACAAATGTCACCGTAACATCCAGATTTTGCGGGACTTCGTGCTCGAACAGGGCATCAAGTATTACTACGACCCCGACTTCATGGACACCAAGGCCGGCTCGGGGATGCCCAACCCGTACCGAGACCCGACCAAGACCAACTACAAAGGCGTCTGCCACAAGGCTTTACCCGAAGAGGGCCACTGCCGCCCCGGCGAAATCCTGCTCGGCACGGACAGCCACACCTGCACCGCGGGCGCGTTCGGCCAGTTTGCCACCGGCGTGGGCAATACCGACGCCGCCTTCACCATGGGCACGGGCAAGACCTGGCTGAAGGTTCCCCCGACCATGAAGTTCGTATTTCATGGTGAGATCCCGCCTTACCTCACGGCGAAGGACCTCATCCTCGCGGTCATCGGGCAGATCGGCTTCGCTGGCGCGACGTACAAAGCCATGTACTTCGCCGGCGAAGGCATCAACAGCCTCACGCTCGAAGACCGCATGACGCTGACGAACATGGCCATCGAAGCCGGCGGCAAGAACGGCATCTGTGACGTTGATGAGAAAACGCTCAACTACGTCAAGGCCCGCAGCAATCGGCCGGACTGGACCATCTACACCGAAGACGAAGGCGCCGAGTATGACTACGAGTTCGCGTGGGATCTCAACACGCTCGAACCGCTGGTCGCCAAGCCGCACAGCCCGGACAACAAGGCTCTCGCCCGCGAGTGCAGCGATGTGAAACTCGACCGGGCCTACATCGGCTCATGCACCGGCGGGAAGATCACGGACATGATCTTCGCGGCCAACATCCTCTCCGGCAACACGGTGAAGATCCCCACCTTCGTCGTGCCCGGCTCGACCGAGGTGCACGCGGACATGCTTCGGCTGAACCTCAAGGGCGAAGCCAAGGCCGATGGCGAGAAGTCGGTCTATGAAACGCTCGAAGACGCGGGGTGCCTGATCGGCGCCGCGAGTTGTGCTGCCTGCCTCGGCGGGCCGCAGGACACGTTCGGCCGACTGAACAGCCCGATCAACTGCATCAGCACGACGAACCGCAACTTTCCCGGCCGAATGGGTCACAAGGAAGCTGGCGTCTATCTCGCCAGCCCGCTGACCGCGGCCGCGAGCGCCCTGACCGGCAAGGTGACCGACCCGCGCGAGTTCGTCAGCGAGCCGATCATCACCGGCACCGCCGGCGTGTTGTGACCCGTCGGAGTGGGGTGCCGATACCTCATGGCAACATTGCACACAGCACCTCTCGGGGGGCTGTGTTGCGGCAGCCTGCTAGGGCATTCCGCATCCAAACGTAGCGTTTAGCCCCGCCGCCTTCGGCGGCCCCCGGAAGCACCCCCGCGTGGCCGCGGGGCTAAACATGGAACTCATGTCTGGCGCTACATTTGGATTAAACCTGCTCTAGAGCGAACCTTTGGTCGAGGGGATATCTGAGCCGGTGATGTTCACCGCTTCGCGCAGCGCCCGGCCGAAGGCTTTGAAGATGGCCTCTGCAACATGGTGGTCGTTGTCGCCGCGCGGCACTTCCACATGACAGGCGAATCGACCGGCTTGCGTGACGGCCTGGAAAAACTCGCGGACGAGTTGCGTATCGAACTGGCCGATCTTCGCCGCCGGCGTGGTAAACGTCACATCGAAGGCCAGCGCCGGCCGACCCGACAGGTCAATGCTCACGCGCGCAAGCGCCTCGTCCATCGGCACCGCGGCATCGCCGTAGCGTTCGATCCCTTTCTTGTCGCCGATCGCTTCGAGCAACGCCTGCCCGAGCACGATGCCCACGTCTTCGACGGTGTGATGATCGTCGATGTGCGTGTCGCCCTTGGCATTGACTTTCAACCCCAGCCGACCGTGGCGGGCGACGTGGTCGAGCATGTGATCGAAAAAGCCGACGCCCGTGGCGATCTTGTAATCGCCCGGCTTCGACGGGTCGAGGTTAAGCTCGACCGTGATGTCGGTCTCGTTCGTCTTGCGGGCCAGTTTGACAGTGCGTTCAGGCATGAGTGACTCTCAACACAGGCAGTGCATTTTTTAAGGTGCACTGCTCTTCGTCGTTGTGGGAACCTTCACCAGCGCGGCGAGCAAAGCATCATTCTGTTCCGGCGTGCCGACGGTGATACGAAGCTTGTCGCGAAGCCGGTCCTGATCGAAGTATCGCACGAATATGCCCCCGGCCTTGAGGTTTTCGTAAATCGTCCGGGCATCCGGGCCGGCTGAGGGAGGCGTCGCGAGGATGAAATTGGTGTGACTGTCGAGCACCTGCCAGCCTTCGCCGCGAAGCGCTGTGGTCAGCCGATCGCGCTCGGCGATCACGTTCTGCCATGTCGCCGATATCGCATCGCGCTGCTCCAGCGCCGCGACGGCGGCGGCCTGGCTGAGCACGTCCGCGTTGTAGCTGTCGCGGGCTTTGTCCAGCGCCGCGATGAGGCCCGCGTGCCCCATCCCATAACCAAACCGCAACCCCGCGAGCGAATAGCCCTTGCTCAGCGAACGCAAAATAAGCACGTTGTCCAGGTCACCTTCGCGAAGCAGCGGAAGCGCGTCCGCCTCAGCGAAATCGACATACGCTTCATCGATCAGCAGCACGCCTTCGAAGCGCTCCGCCACTCGGCGAAGCGTATCGATCGACTCGCGTCGGCCAGAAGGCGCGTGCGGGTTGACCACCAGCGCAAGCCGACACCCCGCCGCGTTCAATCGCTCGGCAAAATCATCGGGCAGCGCAAAGCCCGCATCCAGCGGAAGCCTGACCAGCGGCGTGTCCTGAATCTCGGCAAGCACGGGATAAAGCGAATAGCTCGGCTCGGCCACACCCGCGCCACCCGCCGCCGATGACGCGTCTCCCCCGGCGACCGGGTTGCAAAACGCGGTAAACGCCAGCCGCAGCAACTCATCGCCGCCGTTGGTGGCGATCACCTGCGACGGGTCGAGGTCGTGCACGCGGGCCGCCGTGTCTCGGAACCGCTCCGCGCGCGGTGAAGGGTATCGCCGCAACGCATCGGGCCCGACATCACGAATCGCCTGAAGCACAGCCGCATGCGGCGGGTACGGGTTCTCATTGGTGTTGAGCTTGATAACGCGCTGCGTCTGCGGCTGTTCGCCGGGCACGTAAGCGGCAAGGCGGCGGATGTTGTCTCGTTCGTAAGCCATAGAACAAACATCTTCGCAGGGGGGCTTAAGCGGGTCAATTGAGCCCCCACGGCAGCGCACGCGCGTAAAAGCGCCCCGCCAATCGGCAGGGCGCTTTTGATCAAATCGCGTTCGCTTCAACGTCGTGCGAATCAGGACGGGGGCAAGCCTTATTGGCCTTCATGCATGTCCCACTGATCCATGTGCTGTGCCGCGTCGCCCATCATCCAGGTGAAAATCATGTGCGTCAGGACCGGAGCAAGCGGGCCGATTCCTTCGAGGAACTCATTGCCGAGCGTCAACTCAAGCGCGTCGTCGTCCTGCTCCATCGCCAGCGACTGGAACAACCGCTGCACGGCATCGGGGCCCGGTGCGCCCTCGACCCGACCCACTTCACCCATGAACATTCCCTCGGCCATCATCAGCAATCCCTGCCAGGCACCGTTGAACTCGGCGGCGGCGGCGGCGCTGTTAAAGTGCAGGCGATTCTGTAGCCGGGGCTGGTCACCCAGTTCCAACGCCATCCAGCCGGTCTCCAGATTGCCGAGCATGTCCACCATGCCCGCCATCATCGGATCGCCCGCTGCCTCATCCAACATTCCCTGCTTGGCACGGTCCGTCAGCCGCAGCGCGATACGGATCGGCGCGTCGCCGGCCGAGTTGAGCAGCTCACGAAACGCTTCGGCGTATTCTTCGTCACCGTCGCGCATCTCGACACTGTCCTCTTCGACGATGCGCATCCAATTGCCTTCATAAGGCTCGACGCGCGTTTCCGCCGCAGCCTCGGGCATGCCATTTTCTTCGTTGAACGCGTTGATCTGTTCCTGAACCGATTCCGGCGTCGTCCCCTCGGCGGTGTAAAGCAGCCCCATCATGTTGCCGCCTTCCATCCCGGCTGTATCGACGACGAACAACATGCCGTGCACCCCCGCGTCGCGCATGCGTTCAAAGCCGCTGCCCGTGGCTTCCGCGTCGGCCAACATGTCATCCAAAAGCATGTCGCGCGTCTCGGCCATTTCCGCCGGCATGGCGTCGGCAATCGCCTGCACGCTCGCGCGTATCGCGTCCGTGTTCAGCGATGAAAAATCCAGCCAGACAACGACAGGCACTTCATCATTGATCGCCTGCGCCGGCAAAGGCACTTCCGCCCCACGCGCCGGCCCCGCGATTGCGAGCATCAGCGCCACCATCATCCCCGCCGTCACCTGTTGAATGCGTCCCATACCAAAGCTCCATGAAGGTGGTAGTAATCGATCACGCCCCTCGTGCGTGCCCCCGCGAGATTGACTTCGCGCAGCGGGACCTTTTCCCTCGAACCAATTTTCAACGCGGCCTGACCAAGTCGCGTCCCCCGACGCCGGATTCTATGCCAACTACGACCGGCGTGTCCGCAAGCGCGAGCCAAGCGTCCGACGCGGCTTGTTCTTGGGCACTTTTCCGCCTGGGAACATCGCTGCCAGTTCCGATTCACTCAACCCTTCGGTGTCCGGCGTCGACGCCCGCGCCGCCTGCCGTGCCGCCATGTCTACCGGCTCTGCAAACTTCGCATTTCGCTCCCGCTCCGTCACCACGTCACGCGGCACGGGGCCAGGCTTGAAGTCGGGATAGTCGAGCTTTTCGATCAACGCCCCCGAGTGCTTCTCCACATCGGTCAGCCGTTGCCCTTCCTCCGGCGTCACAAACGACCAGGCCACACCCTTCCGCCCGGCCCGGGCCGTGCGACCGATGCGGTGAATGTAAATCTCCGGGTCTTCCGGCAGGTCGTAGTTAATCACGTGCGTGATGTGATCCACGTCCAGCCCGCGGGCCGCGAGGTCCGACGCGATCAGCACGTCGACATTGCCCTCACGCAGCGACTCCATCACGCGAACGCGCTTGCGCTGATGCAGGTCGCCGTGAATCTCACGCGCGTTCACACCCTTGTCGCGAAGGTACTGCGTGATCTTGTGCACCGTCGCCTTCGTTCGGCAGAACACGACGACCGCTTCGGGTTCTTCGCGACGCAACACATGCAGCAGCAGTGTCCGCTTGTCCCATGGCTCGACGGCGAAATACTTCTGGTCCACCAACGACACGGTCAGCGAGCCGGACACCGTCGTGATGCGCTGAGCATCGGCGGCCATGAACTTACGGCCGAGGCGCTCGATCTCTTCGCTGATCGTCGCGGAAACGAACATGGTCTGGTGATCGCGCTTGATCTGGCCGAGGATCTTGCGGATGTCATCACGGAAGCCGATGTCGAGCATGCGGTCGACTTCGTCGAGCACCGCGAAGCGAATGTTGTCGAACTTCAACTCGCCCCGGCCGTGCAGGTCCATCACGCGGCCGGGCGTGCCGACGATGATGTGAGCACCGCCCTGCAAGCCTTTTTGCTGATGTCGCATCGACTCGCCGCCCACGATACAGACGGTCCTGATGTTGGTGAACTGGCCCAGCTCGTCCAACTCCGCCGCCACCTGCGCCGCGAGCTCGCGCGTCGGCGTGAGGATGAGGGCCTGGCCCGGCACGTCGGGGTCGGCCTTCTGAAAGATCGGCAGGCCGAAGGCGGCGGTCTTGCCCGTGCCGGTGCGTGCCTGGCCGATGACGTCGTGGCCGTCGAGGACGACGGGGATGAGCTTGGCCTGGATGGTGGTGGGCTTGGTGAAGCCGGCGGTTTCGATGCCCTTGAGCACGTCGCCGCGGATGCCGAGGTCGTGGAACGAGAGCTTTTCGTCGAACAGGTCATTCGGCGCGGCGGGCGCGTCGGTCGCTGTCGCGTTTTCGGTGGGGGTATCGGTTTCGGTGCTGGGTTTGGTGTCTTCGGTCATGGGGTTGGATTGCTCGTGCTTGGCGGACGGCGGTAGCCGGCTGCGGGTATGGGTTCAACGCCCACATCCGCCGGCAATGGCGGTGTGGAAAACTGCGCGAAGCCCGGCAATCGAGCCGATGACGAATAAGGACAGACGAAGCGGTGCGTGAATGGCAATGAGGGCTGTCAGAGCGGTGCGTTGCCTGGCGAAACCTTGCGGTCACAGCCGGTCAACACGGCTCATCGGCGAGAGCACTGATCGCGATCCACCACACCGATCGCCTGTCGTGGTCCTCTTGGCTCGAAGGCGGGCCCCTCGCGGGACGGTTGATTCAGCCTGGGTGGCCATATTGGCGCGACAGCCCGGCTGAGCAGTTGATTTTAGGAGCAGTCCAAACGTGATACAACTACGTGACCAACCGATGACCCGCATGACCACGCGCAACCCGACCGCCGGCACGCAGCCGCTGAGCCGACTTGAGATCGACCTCGGCCGACTGGAGGCGAACCTGCACGCCCTCCGCCAAGCCGTCGCGGGCCCCGGCGACCGGGGGCAGCCGGCTGTGAAAATCTGTGCCGCGATGAAGAAGAACGGCTACGGACTCGGGGCCGTGCCGTTGGCGGCCCGGCTGGTCAAGGCTGGCTGCGACATGCTCGCCGTCTACAGCCCCGAAGAGGCGGAGCAACTCATCCGCCAGGCCGTCGCCGCTCCGCTGCTGTTGCTCATGCCCGTTCGTAAGCTCACCCGGACCGACCTGCTCTACCGTCACGCCATGGCGGGCAAGCTGCATTTGACCGTGCACGATCTCGATCAGCTTGACGCGATCAACCAGATCGGTCGAACGTTCAGCATGCGCATGCCCGTGCACCTTTACCTCGACACAGGCATGAGCCGATCCGGACTCAGCGAGGCCGACCTCCGCACCCTCGCCGACCGCCTTCAGGCCACCACCCATATCCAGATTGCCGGCCTTTATACGCACCTGGCATCTGCCGACGTGGACGTCGACTTCACGCGCGAGCAGTTCGCACGCTTCCAGCAGTCGGCCAACGGCTTCGATCCTGCAACCGTCGGCCACGCCATCCGCCACGCCGCCAACACCTTCGCCACCCTTCGCGACCGCGACTTCCACCTCGACATGGTCCGCACCGGCCTGGGCCTTTTCGGCTACGGCCCCGACCTGCTCCAAGGCGAACCACGCCTGGCAGACATGCCACAACTTCAACCCATCGTGCGATGGGTCAGCCGGGTCATCCACGTTCAGCAATATCCCGCAGGCGCTACCGTCGGTTATGGTGCAACGCACCGACTGCACCGCGAGAGCACGCTCGGCGTCATCCCCGTCGGCTACGGCGACGGCTACCCACTTGCGCTGAGCAATCGCGGCGTCGTCCGCCTTCGTCTGCAAAGCGGCGACACCGTCGGCGACTGGCTCGACGTGCCCGTGGTCGGCCGGGTCAATATGGACCAGATCGTCGTCGACCTCACCGCCGCCGGCCGCCAGATGGACGCGCACGCCGACGCGTTCATGCACGCCGAGGCTGAGTTAATCAGCGACGAGCCCGCCGCGCCAAACGCCTTGCCCCGCCTGGCCGAGCTTGCCGGGTCACACTGCTACGAAATGCTGTGTCGGCTTGGCACATCGCTGCCGCGCGTGTATCGGCAATAGGCTCCTGCTACGCTTGGACGGGGAATGTGCTACGGCGCAGGCGTATCCGCCAGGCTATGTTGGCGGGCACGGCGGGACCGCCAGGCGGCGGTAAGGGCGATGCGCAACTTTTCAAAACCGCTGAGCCGAACGCGTTCGCTGAGCACGCGGCGGGGGTTTTGCGCGATGCGTTCGAGCAGGCCTTCGTAGATGCGGCACATGGCCCAACTCGTCGGCTGACAGTCCGGGGCGATGTGGCGTTCGAGTGTGGCGGCCATCTCGTAATAGCTTTGGGCACGTTCGATCTGGTAGGTCATCAGGCGATCGAAGTGGACGTCGGCGACGCCTGCGAGCAGGGCGTCGGGGCTGTAGCCGAAGCGTTCGAGTTCGTCGGCGGGCAGGTAGATGCGGCCGCGGCTGGCGTCTTCAGCGAGGTCGCGGAGGATGTTGGTCAGTTGAAAGGCGATGCCGCGATACTCCGCCAGCTTCATGGTCTGCGGCTGGTGGTCGTGGCCCCAGACGGCGAGGCAGACGAAGCCGACGACGGAGGCGACTTTGTAGCAGTATTGATAGAGGTCATCGAAGGTGGCGTAGCGGTTTTGCGTGGCGTCGCAGCGCTGGCCGTCGAGCATGGCGTGCAGGTGGGCGGGGTCGATGGGGTAGTGGTGGATGACGTGGTGAAAGGCGGGCCAGACGGGGCCGGGCGGCAGGGGGGCGCCGGGCTCGGCGTTGATGACCTGCTGCATCGTGCGGCGGTGGGTTTCGATGTGGTCGAGGGTGGATCCGGAACTGCGCTGCGCTTCGCTCCGGCTTGGGGAGGCGGCGGGGGGACAGCCGGGTGCGTCGTCGGCGAGGTCGTCGCAGGCACGCATGAAGGCGTACATGGCGTACATGGCGGAGCGTTTGGGCTCGGGCGTGAGTTTGAGGCCGTGGTAAAAGTTGCGGCCATGCTCGCGGGTGACGCGGTGGCAGTGCTCGAACGACTGACGCACCGGCTCGGGCAGCGAGTCGATCGGCGGCGGCGCGGGTTGAGGTTGGTTGTGGCCGACGGTCATATCGCGGCGGAATCCTTCATGCGGATGAGGTCGAACTGCCGCCTGTTGTCGCGTCGTGGTCGGGGGAAGTCAAACGGCCGGCGGTGTTGAACGTCAGCAGTTTGCCGATGAGGGCACGGCTGATCAGCCCGGTCTTGGCAAGTTTGCCCAGCTTCGGGCGACGGCGGGCGGTTTCGTAGTCGGCCCGTTCGATCATGCGAAGCACGCGCTCGCCGCCGAGGGTGAACAGCTTGATGTCGACCCGCACGTCGGGCTCGATCATCGGCCACAACGATCGGCCGTGCTCGAACATCGGCCAGGTTCGGCTGACCAACTCGCGCAGCGTCGCGCGGTAGGCGGGCAACTGCGCGCGCAGGCCGACCGTGGGGCCGGCGTTGCTACAACTCGGGCAGGCTTGCCGATCGGTTTCGCGGTCGGCGTCGAGCTTGACCGCTTTGACCAGCAGCTCAATGTTGAGCTGGTGTTTGTTGGCGACGTCGGCGGGAATGTAGACGCGGCCGCGTTCGAGGATGTCGCGGCGGACGTCCTGCCAGAAGTTGGCCAATTGAAGGGCGGTGCAGGTGGCGTCGCTGAGGCGTTGGCGTTGCTCGTCGCGATGGTTGCAGAGGTAGAGCACGAGTCGGCCGACGGGGTTGGCGGAGCGGGTGCAGTAGTCGAGCAGTTGCTCCCAGGTTTTGTAGCGGGTGACGGTCTGGTCCTGTATGAACGCGTCGATGAGGTCGTCGAACGGTTTGCGCGGAATGTCGAAGCGGTCGATGGTTGGCTTGAGGGCGACGTAGACCGGGTGGCGAGGTTCGCCGGCGTAGCAGCGGTCGAGTTCGTCGCGCCACCAGTCGAGCAGCTCGCGGCTGCGCTGCGGGTCGCCGGTTTCGTCGCCGAGGTCGTCGGCCCATCGGCAGAAGGCGTAGATGTGTGTGAAGTGTTCGCGCAGGCGCTTGGGCAGCAGCCAGGAGACGACGGTGAAGTTTTCGTACTGGGCGCGGGTGAGCTGCGCGGTGTAGGCGGTGGCCTGCTCGTAGTTGAGCGGTTCGCAGTGGTCGGGGCCATAAGTGTCGAGATGGTCGAGAACGAGGGACGGCATGGGTGACGCCATGATAGCAGGGGGGCAGAGAAAGGGCTTACGTATTGCGGTTTCTCGTCTCTGGTTTTGGGTTGTCCTAAGCCAAGCCTGAGCGAGTCCGCGAGCGAAGGGCCGGATCGGGGGAATTTCCAATTGCTGATTGCTAATCGCTGCCAGCATCGGCAATGGTTCCCAAATCAGCAATCAGCAATTAGAAACCAGCAATCACTTTGCCCATTGGATGAGGTCCCATGGTTGGTCCATGAGATCGAGGCGGAGCAGTTGCAGGGCAGACTTGGCGGCGCGGTCGCGGACGGCGTCGCGGTCGCCGGAGAGGGCGAGCAGCAGGGTGCGGGTGTGGAAGGTGTCGGGCTGGCGCTCCTCGCGGCGGGCCATGGCGAGCCAGACAGTGCCGACGGGTTTGTCGGGCGTACCGCCATCGGGCCCGGCGATGCCGGTGACGGCGAGGCTGACATCGGCAGGGCGGACGTGGCGTAACGCGCCCTCGGCCATGGCGCGGGCGACGGTTTCGCTGACCGCGCCGTGCGTGTCGAGGTCGTCTTTGGCGACGTCGAGCTGCTCCATTTTCATAAGGTTGGAGTAGGTGACCCAGCCGCCGACGTAGGCCATGGAACTGCCGCCGACGTCGGTGAGCATTTTGCTGATGAGTCCGCCGGTGCAGCTTTCGGCGGTGACGAGTCGTTGGCCGCGTTTGGTCAGAAGTTCGACGACGGCATTGGCGAGGGTTTGGTCTTCGCGGCCGAAGGCGAGTGCGCCGAGCTTTTCGTGGACCTGGGCAAGGGTGTCGTCGAGTTGTTGCTCGGCTTCGTCGGTGGTGGGGAACTCGGCGCGGAGGCGGATGGAGACGATGCCGTCGGAGACAGTCGTGCCGACCTTAGGGTTTCGCTGACGGTCCATGAGCGGGCCGAGCATGTCGGCGATGGTGGACTCGCCTGCGCCGAAGGTGTTGAGCTTGGTGGTGAGGATGACGTGGCGTTGGCCGGCGTCGGGGGTGAGGGTGGGTTCGATCAGGTCGCGGAACATGGCGCGCATTTCGCGGGGCACGCCGGGCATGACGTGGATGGTGGCGTTGCCGAGGGTGGCGGTGATGCCGGGGGCGGTGCCGTTGTGGTTTTCGATAATGGTCGAGCCGACGGGGTGCAAAGCCTGGACGCGGTTGCGTTCGGGCATCTCGCGGCCGCGCCGGGTGAAGTGGCTTTCGACGGCTTCGACGCTGGCGGCGTCTTCGACGAGTTGGACGTTCATCGCGTCGGCGAGGGCTTGTCGGGTGAGATCGTCGTCGGTCGGGCCGAGGCCGCCGGTGATGAGCACCAGTTCGGCGCGGTCGGCGGCGTGACGGATGGCCTCGGCGATGATGTCGCGGTCGTCGGCCAGGGTGTGGTGGTAGCGAACGGGGATGCCGCGCGTGGCGAGGCGTTCGCCCAGCCAGGCGCTGTTGGTGTCGACGGTCTGGCCGAGGACCAGTTCGTCGCCGATGGAGAGGATGATCGCATGCATCGGGAGATTGTAAACACGTTCGCGTCCTCGTACCTGTCACCGTCGCGCGATCGGTCGGCGGTGGAGATACGCGGCCCGCGATGCCCTATAATCCGCCCATGACCACAGCTACCCTCATCGACGGCAAGCGCGTTGCGCAGGACGTTCAGCAGCAGACCGCGGCTCGCGTGGAAAAGCTCAAGCAGGCCGTGGGCGTCACGGCCTGCCTCGCCACCGTACTCGTGGGCGAAGACCCCGCCAGCGCGAAGTACGTCGCCGCCAAGCGACGCCTCTGCGAGAAGCTGGGGCTGGCTTCCGTGTTCGTCAAGCTCGACGAAACCACCACCACTGAGCAGCTTGTCGACAAGATCAACGAACTCGGCCGGGACGCGAACGTGCACGGCATCCTGCTGCAACACCCCGTGCCGAAGCAGATCGATGAGCGGGCGGCGTTCGAAGCCATCCCCGCGCAAAAAGATGTCGATGGTGTGACCTTTCACAGCTTCGGCACGATGTTCTACGGCCTGCCGGGTTACGAATCATGCACGCCCGGCGGGATCATTCGGCTGCTGGATGCGTACGACGTCGACATCCGCGGCAAGCATGCGGTAGTGATCGGCCGAAGCGCGATCCTCGGCAAGCCGATGGCGGGGTTGTTGCTGAATCGCGATGCGACGGTGACGGTGTGCCACTCGCGAACGGTCGACCTGCCGGAGCTGGTGAAGCAGGCGGATATCGTGGTGGCGGCGGTGGGCAAGCCGGCGTTCGTGCAGGGGGACTGGATCAAGGATGGGGCGGTGGTAATTGACGCGGGGTTCAACCCCGGGCCGAAGGGCAACATTGGCGATGTGGATTTCGAGCCGGCCAGCGAGCGTGCGGGGTTGATCACGCCCGTGCCCGGTGGGGTGGGGCCGATGACGCTAGCGGTGCTGGTGGAGCAGACGTCGATCGCGGCGGCACGGCAGGCGGGCGTGGAAATATGAGCCAGTTCAACGCCACCAACTATGAAGTGCCTCGGACGAGCGGGGTGTGTGCGCTCACCGGGCGGAACCTTGAGCCGGGTGAGCCGTACTATGCCACGCTGGTCGAGATCGACTCGAATGCGGCCGCGAAGCCTGCTGATGAGTCAGGTGAGTCAGCGACGCCGGACGCGAAATCGAAAGCCAAGGCTGATGCTAAATCTGATGCGCAGTCGCTGGCGAACGCGTTGGGCATGATGCGGCTGGACGTGTCGCAGGAGGCGTGGGAGCAGGGCAGTCGGCCGGAGCGGATGTTCAGCTACTGGAAGTCGACCGTGCCGCAGCCGAACGAGAAGAAGAAGCTTTTCGTTGACGATGCGGTGTTGATGAACCTGTTCCGTCGGCTGGAGGATGCGAGGGAGCCGCAGCGACAGGCGTTCCGTTACGTGCTCGGGCTGATACTCATGCGCAAGCGGCTGCTGCGGTTTGATGGAGCCGAGCGTCGCGAGGCGGAGGTGGATGGCGAGGCGGTTGAGCAGGAGTGGTGGCAGCTGACGCCGAAGGTTGACGTGAACAAGGGGCCGATGAGCAAGTGGAACGAGGAAGAGACGATCGAGCTGCTCGACCCGCGGCTGGATGAATCGCAAATTGAGCAGGTGACGCAGCAGCTTGGTGAGATTCTTGAAGCCGAGTTGTGAACGGACGGAAGCGCCCCTGCGGGGCGGCCGCGAAACGGATGCCATGGATGGTTATGAGTTGTCGCACGAATATCGGTCTGGGGGGGATGGTTGCGTTGCTGGTTGTGGCAGCGCTGCTTGGGGGGTGTCAGCGCGAGTATGTTGCGCCGGATGATATTCTTGAACCCGGTGCGCGTCGGCCGGCGACGGTGCCGAGTTATAACGAGCTTGTGGATCGGTACAACGCGCACGTGATTCACCTGGACCAGTTCTGGTCGGCTACCACGGTCTCAATGCGGTGGGTGGACGAGGATGGGCGATTGCAGTTCGAGCAGGGCGACGGGCAGTTGATCTACCGTCGGCCGAGCGACGTTGTCATGACAGTGGGGCAGCTTGGTCAGACGATTTTGTGGGTGGGTTCGGATGACGAGCGTTACTGGCTTTTTGATCTGCAAGGCGAACGGACGGCGATGGTGGGTCGGCATGCGAATGTCGGTCGGCCTTGTGCGCGGCAGTTGGCGTACCCCGTTTCGCCGCGGGCGATGCCTTACTTGATGGGGCT
This sequence comes from Phycisphaerales bacterium AB-hyl4, assembly GCA_041821185.1. Lineage (NCBI taxonomy): Bacteria > Pseudomonadati > Planctomycetota > Phycisphaerae > Phycisphaerales > Phycisphaeraceae > Natronomicrosphaera > Natronomicrosphaera hydrolytica. The sequence continues at coordinate 35,375 of JBGUBD010000002.1, forward strand.
GTTGCCATTGCAACCATCAGACGAGGCGGAAGTCGCCATCGACCTGAACTACTATCGCATCGACCCGCCGGGTACGGGCGTACGAATCTGGGTCGACCCGGCGACGTACCACCCGCTGCGCGTTGACCTGCTTGATTCGCAGGGCGAAAGCGTGGTGGCGGCGCGGCTGCACCGGTATGAGCCGGTACGAATGGAAACGGTGGAGCGGGGCCAGTGGCCGCGGATCGCGACGGCGGCGAACATTTACGTGCTTGAGGAAGAAGGCTACCTGTCGCTGAGCCTCGGCAGTCTGAGCGACGGACGGCGGCGGGATCAGGTGCGTGATGCGGCGTTTGATTTTGAAACACTGCAGCGCATGCATCGGCCGCGCGAGGTGATCGAACTCGATGCGGACTGCGATTGAGTGACTTGGTGGGAGGCGGATGGTCGGGGAAGCCCACAGCGTGACGCTGTGGGCTTCGGTGGTTATGGGTGAGGGGCTTTCAGCACGTTGGCGAGAGTGAGTTTGTCGGCGGCGGCATGCTCGGCGTCGGTGAGGCGGGCGAGCAGGTCGTGGGCCGGGAGGCGTCGGCTGGGCTTGATGTTGTTGGCCATCGTCTGCCCGAGATCGAGCAGGCGGTGGATGGGGATCAACTCCGGCGGACGGGCGAGGGTGAATTGGCGTTCGCCGCTGGCGGAGGCGTCCTGCACCTGGTGGAGCAGGCCTTCACGTTGGAGCTGGTCGGTCAGGCGGGTGAGGGCTCGCGGCGGCAGGGCTGTTTTTTCGTGGATGTCGCCGACGCTCACGGCAGCGCCTTGCTCAAAGCCGTCGCCGACGATGGTCATGACGGGGATCACCCATCGCGGGTCGATCAGCAGTTCCTGCTCGGTGGTGCGCTTGCTTTCGACTTCCTTGAGGCGTCGGCCCTTGAGGGTCTGAAGTGTGTAGGTAAGTTCCAGGCCGAAGAGGATGATCAGCCAGGTCAGGTAGACCCAGAAAAGGAACAGGGGGATCAGCGCGAGCGTGCCATAGAGAGCGGCGTAGCCCACGGCGTTGCTGACGTAAAGGGCGAACAACGCTTTGGCGATCTCCCACAACGCCGCGGCGATCATGCTGCCGATCGCGGCGGGGCGCAGGTGCACGGTCGTGTTGGGCATGAGCACGTAGAGCAGGAACAGCAGCAGCCAGCTTGCGAGGAACGAGGCAAGTTGGCCGATGATGCCCAGTATCCAGCCCAGCAGCGTCGCGACGAAGTAGGAGACGACGGGCAGTCCGTCGCCGAGCGTGAGGAGGTCGCCGACGCCGGCGACCACTGTGCCGATGAGCCAGAAGCTCATCGCCAGCAGCACGGGGCCGAGTGTAATCAGCGACCAGTAGATGGCGATACGCAGATGCCACGCTCGACTGGTGGTGGCGCGGTAGACCTGGTTGAAGCTGTCTTCCAGTTGCACCGCCAGCGCAAGCGCCGCCCAGATCAGAAGCACGATGCCCACCACGCCGATGCCGGTGAAACTTACTTGTGCCACCTGCTCATTCAGATCATTGAAGACCTGTTCGAGCGTGATCACCAGTTGCTCCTGGCTTTCCGTGGCCGCATCGGGCGGGGGCGTTTGAGCATCGATGGCTTCTTCGCGAGCTTCATCGTGCAGTGGTGTGGCGAAGGGTTCGTGATCGTTGTTGTCGTCGATTTGCTGCACCGCGACCGTGCCGATGCCGAGGTAGTCGTAGAGTTGGCTTTGGAATTGTTCGCCCCACGCCTCGAAGCCGCCGAAGGCGCGGAAGACGATCAGGGCGAGCACGAAGAAGGGCACGAGGCTGAAGATCGTGCGATACGTCAGCGCCGCGGCGATCTCGCTGGCGCGGTCTTCGCGAAGTTGCCGGGTGCAGTAGCGGCCCAGATCCCACGCAAACCGCGCGGCTTTATGCCAGCGCGTCGCCTGCTCGGCCGGCTGACTGAGTAAGCGGCGGACACGGTGCGAGATGTCGTGGTAGAGCTTCATGGTTTCTGATTTCTGGTTTTTGGTTTCTGGTTTTCAAGATGGGGCCGTGACGCCCAACGAGAAACCAGTAACGAGAAACCAGAAACCCCTTTCAAGCGGGATCATACCCGGACCCGCCGAGCGGGTGACAGCGGGCGATGCGTTTGAGGCCCCGCCAGCCGCCTCGGAACGGGCCATGCTTGTGCACCGCGTCGATCATGTACTGGCTGCACGTCGGCTGAAACCGGCAGTGCCCGCCCATGAATGGCCCGAGCGTCACCCGGTACACCAGCACCAGGAAGATCACCAGCTTGCTCAGCAGCGTTCGCATGATGCATCACTCGGCTCGCTCGGCCCGCCGTTGTCGACGACGCCACTCCCGGTCCACCTGGGCCTTGCCCTCGGCCACCATCCGCCGATAGTCGTCGAGCCCGGCGAGCGCATGGGGGCGGACCACAATCACCATATCGTAGCCTTGCGGACCCGAGAGTTGTTCGAGTCGAAACGCCTCGCGCAACAATCGCTTCACCCGCCCGCGCACCACCGCCGAGCCAACCCGTCGGCCGACGCTCAAGCCCAGGCGGTTGAAGGCGAGCTCATTCGGCAGCGCGTGAAACACCAACGGCCCGACGTTCTTACGACACCGCGCATCGAACACCGCCTGGAACGCGAGCGACCCGCTTAGCCGCTGCGCACGCCGAAAACGCAAGCCACGATGGTTCGTGCCGTCGCCCATGTCGTCATTGTCACCATCTATCGGCCGAATCGCGCTTCGAGTCGCGTCACGCGCCGGCTTCGAAGCGGAAGACCAGATCGTACACTTCGCCTTGCATCGCGTCGGCGACGCCGTTGTCTTTGATCATCGCCACCTTGATCGCGTCGCAGGTGAACCGGGCCTCGTAGTTGCTTTCCAGTGCTCGGCCCATGCCTTCGAGCACCACCAGGTCCACCGGCGCTCTGCCCACCGCCGCGACGAACGCCGGGTCGAGTCGGCTGAGATCGATCAGCGGCGCGCCGTTGCCGTCTGCCAGCACGCGCAGCCGACTGTCGCGCTGCGCTTCGCCGAGCAGGGTGTCGACTTCGCCGGCCTGCTGTACGAGCGTGAGCAGTTCCTCGGCGGTGACGTCATTCAGCGACGGCGTTGTGTTGGCCGCGAGCGTCACGGCCGTGCCACGCTGGAGCAGATACCGTGCAAACGGCAGCATGCCCAGCACCACGTCGGGCCCGGCGTTGTCAACGAACAACACCGCATGCCGATGGGGCGTGCCCTCTCGCAGCCGAGTCAGCCAGGCGTCGAGGTCGTCCACCAGCCACGGCCGAGGCTTGAGCTGCTGACGCACGGCGTGGAAGTCCACCTGCTGATTCGTGAAGCGCTCGACCGTCGCGGTCGCGCCGAGGTCGAAAATGTTGCCGGCGAACATGCCGCGCACGACGGCGATGTCACGCTGCTCGGCAGGCATCGCATCAAGCTCATCGAGCAACGGCTTGAGCAGCGGCAGGGCGGCCTTGTTCTCCCGCGACTTGGCCAGGCGGTACGGGTCGGCGAACTGGTACTGGCGGAGGATGCGTTCGCGCTGCTCGCAGATCATGAGGATGTCGAGTCGGCCGTCCGTGCCCGGGGCGGCTGCGACGACGTCGAGGTATTGCTGAAACACATCCTGTGCCCGCTGCGCACGCTGCTCGACGTCGACGAGATCCGCGCCGCGGTCTTTCGCTTCGCGCATCGCCTCGGCGAGCAGTGTCGGGAAGTGGCCGGCGAAGAGGCCGATCCAGTAGTCGCGCTTCTTGTCGTCCTGCGTCAGGTCCCACCGCGCAGCAACGTAGTGCTCCGGGTCGGCGAGTTGAGGAAGCGTGGTGATGGCGTCATTCATGGCGGGGTGGGTCCGGGGCTTTGTCCCTTTGGTCCTCAGCCCTCGGCTTTGGGGGGAGAATTAGAGGCGGACGAAATTTTCGAGTAGTTGCAGGCCGATGCGTTGCGACTTTTCGGGGTGGAACTGGGTGGCCCAGACGTTGCTTTGCCAGATCGACGCGCAGAACGGCGAGCCGTAGTCGGCGGTCGCGCTGGCGGCGTCGTTGGCGGGCTGGCAGTAGTAGCCGTGGACAAAGTAGACAGCAGCTCCCTGGTCGACGTTGGCGAGCAGCGGATCGTCGCGTTGCCAGGTGATGGTGTTCCAGCCCATGTGCGGGACTTTGAGTCGCGAGCCGTCGGCCTGCTGCTCGCAGAACCGCACGACCTTGCCGGGCAGCACGCCGAGGCCCGCCACCGGCTGGCCGGGCGAGGGCGCGTCTTCTTCGGAGGCGTCGAACAGCAGTTGCATACCAAGGCAGATGCCCAGCAACGGCTTGTCTTGCTCGATGAACCGGCGGATCGGGTCGGACCAGCCGCGTTCGTTGAGGTGGGTCATGCCATCGGCGAACGCACCGACGCCGGGCAGGACGAGCTTATCCGCCGAGACGATATCGCTCGGCGAGCGCAGGATGGTCGCGTCCGCGCCGACGCGTAGCAGCGCCTTCTCGACGGAGCGCAGGTTGCCCATGCCGTAGTCGATGATGCCGATCATGATGCGTCAGGTCGCCGCGAAACGCAGCGGAGCGCGCTCGTGGGGGACGGGCGCGCTCCGCTGCGCTTTGCGGCTAACGGGGTGGGGTTATTCTTGTAGGACGACGACGATTTCGACGCGTCGGCTTTGTTCTTTCGTGCCGCGCGGCTGGGTTTCGCCGAAGCCGGCCGCGTACATGCGCTCGGGGTTGATGCCTTGCTCCTGAAGGTGGCGATGCACCGCGGCGGAGCGTTGCAGGCTGAGTTCGAGGTTGTCGGCCCAGCCGCTTTGGCGGATGGGGTCGGTGTCGGTGTAGCCTTCGATGCGGATGGTCTGATTGGGGTACTCGTTCTGGATCACGCGAGCGACGTCAGTAAGGGTCTGGCGTGCCTGCTGACGAAGCTGGACCTGGCCGGGGGCGAACAGCACGTCGCCGGGCACGCGAACGGTGACGCTGCCTCGGCGTTCGATGGTTTCGACGCCGGCGATGTCACGGAAGCCGGACTCGCGGGCCGGCTGCTGAGGCTCGGCCTCGGCGCGGCGGCTGCCGCGGGCACGCTCAAGCTCGGCGAGCAGCTCGCGCCGGTCGGCTTCGGACTGGTCGAGTGCCGCGCGGGCGCGGTTCAACTCGTCCTGAAGCTCGTCATTTTGAATCCACAGGGCGTCGCGCTCTTCCTGAAGGCGCTGGACCTGGCAACCGGAGAGGCTGCCCATGCCCATCATCAGCACGACACCCAACGACAGCATTTTCATTGCATGGCTCATCATGTCGACCCCTTACATTCCTTTGGTGCAGGCACGACGTTTACAAAAGCAAACTTGACCGGCTCCTGCCGCCGGCAGGCAGTCATTATCTATCGGCCAGACAAGCCCTACACGATACCAAAAAAGTCAAAGAGCGGTTCGCGCAGGACCATGACGACGATCGCCGCGCCCGCGAGGTAGGGGCCGTAGGGGATCACCCGTACTTCGCCCTTGACCAGTTTGGCGACGCCGGCCATGACCAGGGCCGCCAGCAGGCCGAAAAACGGGGCGATGAAGAAGGTGAACACCGCTTCCCAGGGGCCGAGCACGGCCCCGATCGCGGCGAGCAGGTGAACGTCACCCAGGCCCATCGCTTCCTTGCCGAAGCCCAGCGTGCCGGCGATGCGGGTCACCCAAACCAGCGCTCCGCCGACGAGGTAGCCGGCGAGCACGCCCGCGAGCACCTGCAGCCAGCCGGGCATGGCGATTTCGGGAAAGGTTGCCCATCCGATGGCGAGCCCCAGGGCCGGCAGCGCGAGGAAGAGGCATTCTTTGAGCACTTCGCGTCGCGGGTGCGGGTGAGCGAGCCATTCGTCGGGGCCCGGCTCGGTGTGCGGGGCGGGGTCGGTGACCTGTTCTTCGACATCGTCAAAGCTGCGCGGCAGCATCCGTGTCTGCAATAGGCCGATGGCGACGGCAAGCCCGGCGACCGCGCCGAGCACCATGCCCAACTCGCCCGCGGTAAACAGTTGCGGCGCGATGCCGTCTTCCTGCACCAGCAAGTCCGTGCCGATGCTCAGCGGCAGCCAGATGACGGCGAGTACTGTGACCAACCAGGGGATGGAGAGGGGGATGATGAACAGGCGGGCGTCGATCATGGTGGCCGCGAGCAGGGCGGCGATGAAGATCAGGTGCAGCAGCAGCGCGGGCCAGGTGGTTTCCAGGCCGTTGTAGAAAAATTCAGGGCGAAGCTCGGTGAAGTAGTAGACGCAGTAGAGGCCGACGAACAGCGCGGCGCACACGGCTTCGATGATCGGGTACTGGATGCTGATGGGCGTTTTGCAGTAGCGGCATTTGCCGCGCAGCCACAGCCAGGCGAAGACGGGGACGTTGTCGAACCAGGCGAGCTTGTGGCCGCATTTGGGGCATTGCGAGCCGGGCGTGACGAGGCTCTGGCCCGCGGGCAGGCGGTAGATGACGACGTTGAGAAAGCTGCCGACGCAGGCGCCGTAGCAGGTGACGAGGATGAGCCAGAAGAGGTGGGTCAAGGGCAGTTGTCAGGTGTCAGGGGGCAGGCATCAGGAAGTCAGTTATGCCGTGGGGCGTATTTACAGTTGTTCCTGTTCATCGGTCAGATCGTCGTCGATTGTTTGGATTTGCTCGCCGTCGACTTTGAGCTGGCCGTCTGCGTTGGTGGTGAGCTCGGCGATGCGTTGCTCGGCGGCGTTGAGGACGGTTCGGCAGCGTTTGATCAGGGCGATGCCGTGCTCATACTGAGCGAGTGCTTCTTCGAGGCCGACTTCGCCGGACTCGATCTGCTCGACGAGGGTTTCGAGGCGGTCCATGGCTTCGTCGAACTTCAGGCTTTCGATGTTGGGGCGTTTACTCATGGCGGGCAGTTTACCGCGCGTCGGGCGGGCGGTGCAGCTGAAGCTGCACGGCCTGGGGGCGCTTGTTGAATTCGAGCGTTGTACACTTGGCGGATGCCACGCATCGCCAGGGCACGAATACGGCTCAATCGGCTGATCACCGCAGTCGGGTTCCCGCGTGACTGGTTCCTGCTGCCGCTGGCGGCGGCGATCGGCGCGCTGGGGGGTGTGGTCGCCACCGCGTTTGACGGGCTGGTGCATGCATCGGGCGAGTTCTTTTTCGGACGGCTGGGCGGACGCGAGTTTCCACATTCGCAATGGCTGCTGCTGATGTTCCTGCCGGCGCTGGGCGGGCTGCTGGTGGGGTTGATTCAGCAGGTGCTCGCCCGGACGGGGCCGAGCCCCGGCGTGCCGGAGGTGATCGAATCCGTCGCGCGGCGGAAGGGCGAACTGCCGGCTCGCAGCGGGCTTTATAAGGCGGTCACGGCGTCGCTGACCATCGGCTCAGGCGGGTCGGCGGGGGTGGAGGGGCCCATCATTCACATCGGCTCGGTGCTCGGCTCGACCGTCGGGCGGGTGCTGCGCGTCGGTCGGCAGCATATGCACACGCTCGTCGGCTGCGGCGCGGCTGCGGGGATGGCGGGCATCTTCAACACGCCGATCGCCGGTGTGATGTTTGTGCTCGAAGTGCTGCTGCGCGACTTTTCGGTCAAGACGTTTATCCCCATTGTGGTCGCGTCGGTGTTCGGCACGGCAGTGGCGCAGGCGATGCTCCAGCATCATGGCGGGGTGTTCATGTTGCCTGGGACGATGCAGGACTACGAATTCGCGCTCAGCGAATTGTGGGCTTACGCGCTGCTGGGTGTGCTGTGCGGGCTGCTGGGGGTGGCATTTTCGTTGCTGTTGCGCACCAGCGAGCAAGCGTTTGCGCTGGTGCCGGGGCCACGGTTTGCGATGCCGGCGCTGGGCGGGCTGCTGCTGGGGGTGATGGGGATCGTATTCGTGCTGGCGGGGTTGCAGATCGTGCCGCATTACGAGCCGCCTGCCTTTTTCGCGGGCGGGTATCCGGTGATCGAGGGGTTGCTCAACCCGCGTTCGTATCCGGATGCGACGGACGCAGCGTTGATCGAGGGGATGACCGACGTCGGCCGGGCGCTGCCGGTGGCGAGCGTGTCGGTGCTGGTGCTGCTGACGGTGCTGGCGTTCAAGCTGGTGGGTACTTGCCTGACGCTCGGCTCGGGCGGGGCGGGGGGCGTGTTCGGCCCGAGCCTGTTCATGGGCGCGACGCTGGGGGCGACGTTCGGCCTCGTGCTGGAATGGATGAACATCTTCCCCGGTGCGACGCCGGCCACCTATGCGCTCGCGGGCATGGCGGGCGTGCTCGCGGCGACGATCCACGCGCCGCTGACCGCCTTCCTGCTCGTATTCGAGCTGACGCAGGACTATCGGCTGATCCTGCCGATGATGCTTGTGTCCATTTTCGCTGTTACGACTTCGCAGTTGATTGTGCGCGACTCGATCTACGCCCGCTGGCTGCGGCGGCGCGGCATTCGCATCGGCACATACTCCGATCAGACGTTGTTGCGCCGGATCACGGCGGCGCAAGTGCCGTGGATGCCAGCGGTCGTGGTTTCGCCGGGCGACCCGGTGCAGCGGCTGGTGACGCTGATCGAGCAGTACGCCGCGGCGGACTACGTGGTCTGCGATGAGAATGACGAGTACGTGGGCATGGTCGTCGGTGAAGATCTGCGCATGACATTGGTGCAGCGCGAGGCGATACCGCTGATGATCGTGGGCGAGTTGATGCGGACGAACCTGCCGACGGTGGCGCGTGATGAGCCGTTGGACATGGTGCTGGACAAGTTCAGCCGACATGATGTTTCGAGCCTGCCGGTGGTGGATGAGAATTTGAAGGTGAAGGGGGTGATCACCCGGTCGCGTCTGATGCGGCAGTACCAGCGGGCGTTGGAGGAGGCGTAGGCGGTCGGCCGACGTTGGAGAAGCGGTAGCGTGTCACCGGGTGGCAGGTCGAGTAAGATTCCGGTTCGACGATCGACTGGCCGGGGCATTTGGAGTTGGTGATGAGACGATGGATCGGTGGCATGATGTTGCTGACGTTGGCGTTGGTGTGGCTGGGCGGCTGCCAGACGGTGGCTGCGCCGGAGACGGAGGTGCAGTCGGTGGCGGTGACGCAGCAGACCGGCGAGGGCGCTCGTCTGGAGGTGTTGGTGCTGGTGCATAACCGCAACGATTTTGCGCTGCCCGTGCGGTCGGCGTCGTATGACGTGCGGGTGAGCGGGCTGGGCCGGTTTTCGTTTACCGACGAGCCGCCGGTCACGCTGCCGCCGAACGACAGCCAGTCGATTCTGCTCGCGGCGGCGTATACGGCGGACCCGGACGCGGTTGAGATTGATCACGCCAGTGCGGTGCGGATCTCCGGCCGACTGTGGTATCAGCCGCCGGGCGATTTCCGCGAGTTGTTGACCGAATATCACTTTCCGCTGCCGAGTGTGACGTTCGGCCAGCGTGCGACGTTGGACGAATTGACCGGCGAGTGATCAGCGAGAGCCCTCGGCTGATCCAGTGCATTTCGAGCAGGGCCCCATGCACGGCTTTCACGAACGACGTTATCTGATTCCCTTCCGCGCGACGCTGCTGCCGCAGATCTTTACCGATGTGCTGGTCATCGGCACGGGGGTGGCGGGCATGCGGGCGGCGCTGTCGGCTGCGGGCGAGCCGAGCGACGGCAAGCCGGCGGACGACGGGCCGGAGGTGATCATCGTCGGCAAGGGGCCGTTGCAGAAATCGAGCACATACTGGGCGCAGGGCGGCATCGCGGCGGTGCTCGACGCGGATGACAGCATTGATGAGCACGTCAGCGATACGCTCGTGGCGGGCGCGGGGCTTTGCGACGCCGCGGTCGTGCGGTCGGTCGTTGAGGCCGGGCCAAGGTGTGTCAACGAACTGATCGATTGGGGCATGCCGTTCGATCGGTCGGATGATGCGCTGGCGTTCGGGCGGGAAGGCGGGCATAGTCGATTTCGTGTGCTGCACAGCGACGGCGACGCGACGGGCAAGGCGCTGGCGTTGACGCTGGCGGCGCAGACGCGTGCCCAGCCGCGCATCCGCCACTTTGAAGAGTGTTTCGTGCTCGATCTGATTACCACGGAATCGCACGACGGCGGTGCGGGGCCGACGCAATGCCTGGGCGTGATCACGCATCACCCGCGCTACGGCTTGCAGGTGATCTGGGCGCAGGCGACCATCCTCGCCAGCGGCGGTTGCGGGCAGGTGTTTCGCGAGTCGACCAACCCCGGTGTCGCGACGGGCGACGGCCTGGCGATGGCCAGCCGAGCCGGGGCCGAGTTGATGGACCTGCCGTTCATGCAGTTTCACCCGACGACGCTCTACGTCGCGGGCGCGAGCCGATCGCTGATCACCGAAGCGGTACGCGGCGAGGGGGCGCACCTGATCGACCGCCACGGCCAGCGGTTCATGTTCGACTACGACGAGCGCGGCGAACTGGCGCCGCGCGACATTGTCTCCCGCGCAATCCTCCAGCAGATGGGCAAGACCGGGCATACGCATGTCTACCTCGACGTCCGCCACCTCGGTCGCGAGCGTTTCGGCCAGCGTTTTCCCGGCATCGCGAAGCTGTTGGAGAAGTTTGATATTGATCCCGGTACGACGCCCGTGCCGGTGCATCCGTCGGCGCACTACATGATCGGCGGCGTGCGGACGGACGCGGTCGGCAGAACGTCGATCCCCGGCCTGTACGCGGCGGGCGAGGTGGCGTGCACCGGATTGCATGGGGCGAATCGGCTGGCGTCCAACAGCCTGCTGGAGGGGCTGGTGTTCGGGGCGCTGGCGGGGCGGGATGCACGGGCGCAACTGGTGGGGAATGGTCGATCGCCGCACAAGATTGTGGCGGACATTCGGCCGTCGGATCGCAGCGAGCTGGACCTCGCGGACGTGCGGTCGAGCCTGCGGAGCGTGATGTGGCGGCACGTGGGCATCGAGCGTGAGGGCGAACGGCTGGCGGAGGTGTCGGAGATGTTCGAGTTCTGGGCCCGCTACACGATGGACAAGATTTTCGACGACCGGGCCGGCTGGGAAGTGCAGAACATGCTCACCGTTGGCGCGTTGATGACCCGTGCGGCCCGCTGGCGTGAGGAAAGCCGGGGTACGCATTTTCGGGTGGACCATCCCGAGCCGAAGGAGGCGTTCCGTGTGCACGACGTCTGGCTGCGGGGCCGTGACGAGCCGACCACGCGCCCGGTGGCCGAGCCGACTGAGGCGGAGTGAGGTTGGCGAAAGGGCGGGCGGGGCACTACAATCTTCCTTTTCGCAGGACGCCCATGCCGGGCTTTGAAGACGAAGGAGTGGCCTTGTGGCTGATCGATTCCATTGCACGCTGGTGACCCCGGAAGAGCAGCTTTTTGACGAAGCGGTTTCACACGTGAGCGTGCCGGCGTGGGACGGGCAGATCGGCCTGCTGGCCCGCCGGGCGCCGATGTTGGTGAAGCTCGGCTACGGGCCGTTGCAACTGGACCTGGCGGATGGCAAGTCGAAGACCTACTTCGTCGGCGGCGGGTTTGCGCAGATGAAAGGCGATCAACTGGTGATCCTCACCGACGAGGCGATGCCGGTCGAGGACGTGGACGCGAAAGAAGCCAAGGCCGCGCTGAACGAGGCGCTGGCACTGCGGGCCATCGGCGAAGAGTCGGCGGCGCGACGCGACCGCGACCTGGCCCGGGCACGTGGGATGATGGCAGTGGCGACTGGGAGCTGATCCGAGCACGCGGGCAACGACGATCGTGGCACGCGGCTGAGGGATTTCGGGGGGGTAACGCACTGCGGGTTTGCCCTGCTGATGTGTGGACTTGAAGTGGGGATGAGACGGACGGAGGCAGGATGTCGGGGGACTTGAGGCCGATTGGCGTATGCCGGTCGGCCTTGTGTGTTGGGTGGTCGAGCGAAAGACCGATAAACTGTCAGTCGGGCCAGCCATTGGAGGGCAGGCCCGCTTCCGACCGCGCCGCCACGGAGGGTTCGTCATGCGTCGGCTATTGCGCAACTACATCCCGAGCATGTTTCACCGTCGGCTGCTGCTGTTGGTGGTGGTGGCGGTGGCGGTTGTCATCACGCTGACGGTGCAGACGGCGCGGCTGACGGTGGGCGAGGAGCACCAGCGGGCACGGGCGGCGGTGCAGTCGGCGCTGGAGCAGACGCAGTTCATCCCCACCGTGCGAGGGCGGGTGCTGGACCGTTACGGTCGTGTGCTGGCGGAGGACGAGTCGGCCTATGACGTGGCGGTGAGCTATACGGTGATCGTCGGCGACTGGCCTTACCATGCGGGCCTGCGGGCGGCGCGGCAGGCGAACCGTCGCCAGTGGGCTGAAATGGGGCCCTCGGAGCGTGAAGCGCTCGGCCGGGAGTATCAGCGGCAGTTTGAAGAGCAGGTGGACATGCTCTGGCAGACGCTGGCGGGGCTGTCGGATGTCGATCGCGCGGAGTTGGAAGAGCGCAAGGACGGCATCCGCCGACGTGTGCAGCGCGAGGCGAGCTATCTCTGGGCCCGCTGGCATGAGCAGAAGCGTGCGGAACTGGGCGAGGACGTGCCGTTCAGCGAGGCGGTGCAGCCGATCCGGGCGCAGCGCCAGGCGCATCCGCTGTTGTTCGATGTCTCGCCACATGTGCGTGGCGTGGTGGAAAGTTTCATGGCCGAGGCGGGGCGCGACCCGGCTTTGCAGGTGTGGGGGCAGGTTGAGGTGCGTCGGCCGAACCATCGGCGGTATCCGATGGAAAGCATCACGGTGGAATATGACCGCTCGACGCTGCCGCAGGATCTTGCAGAAGAGACGACGGTGCAGATGACGGTCGAGGGCGTGGGCGTGCACCTGCTCGGGGCGATGCGCCCGGCGTGGCGGGAAGACTTCGCCCGGCGGCCGATGTTCAACACCGACGCGTACGGCCGACGGCAGATGGACCTCGGCGGCTATCGCGACGGCGACCGCATGGGCTCGTTCGGCATCGAGCGTTCGATGGAGGACATCTTGCGCGGCCTGCGAGGGCGAGCGACGCGTCGGCGCGACACGGGGCATGAGCAGCGCATCGAGCCCGAGCCCGGCCGTGATGTTCGCATGACGATCGACATTCAATTGCAGGCCCGCGTGCAGGGATTGCTCTCGCCGGAGTACGGCCTGCTGCGCGTGCACGAATGGCACGGCGTGGAAGACGTGGATCGCGTTGAAGGTCAGCCGCGCATCGGCGACCCGCTCAATGCCACTGCCGTCGTGCTGGAGGTGCACAGCGGCGAGGTGCTTGCGGCGGTGGGCACGCCGGGCTTTACGCGAGACCAGCTACTCAATGACCCGCAAAGCGTGTGGAACGATGGCGTGGAATATCGGTGGGTCAATCGTCCGATTGCCCGCCCGTACATGCCTGGTTCGACGCTGAAGACCATGATCCTTGCGGCGGCGTACACCGAGGGGTTGATCACGCCGCAGCAGACAATCGACTGCGAGTTCGGCCCGGGTCAGAACAATCGCTTTCTCCGCTGCTGGGTGCATAGCTTCGGTCGTGGGCACGGCCCGATGAACGGGGCACAATCGTTGCAGCACAGTTGCAACGTCTACTTTTATCGCATGGGCGACCGCCTCGGCACGCAGGGCACGTACGACTGGCTGTCGCGGTTCGGCGTCGGTCAGCGGACTGGCGCGGGCATTGTGGAAGAGGTGACAGGCAGCCTGCGATCGGCGGAGGACATGCGATATTCCGACCATGTGTTTCTCGGCATCGGACAGGGGCCGGTGGCGTGGACGGTGCTGCAGTCGGCGGCGGCTTATGCGGCGCTCGGGCGTGACGGCGAGTACATTCGGCCGACGTTTATCGCCGACCCGTCTGATGCGCGGCCCGACCAGCGGCCTGTCAGTTTGGGCATCGCTCGGCCGTACTTGCGTTCGATCCTCGACGGCCTGGAGCGTGCCGCTAGTGAACGCGGGGGCACGGTCTACCTGCTGCCCGACAACGAGCGCATTTTCAATGTCGAGGGCGTTCGCATTCTCGCCAAGTCCGGCACGGCCCAGACGCAGCCCAGCCGACTGGAAGACCCGGATGGCAACATCAGCCATCGACGTGGCAATCATGCGTGGACGATTGCGCTTGTGCAGCCGGAGGGGGACACGTATCCGACGCATGTGGTGTCGGTGGTGGTCGAGCACGGCGGCAGCGGCGGCCGCGTAGCCGGGCCGGTGGTGAACCAGATAGTGCATGCACTGCGGACGGAGGGGTATTTTTAGTTAAGTTAGCCTCGAAGCGCAGCGGAGCGCGGCCATGTGCGCGTGAGGTTACGTCCGCGCTCCGCGGCTAATGTCGAGATGATATGGATTGGGTCCTTGAACAACTTCGGCTGATGCTTCGCCCGCATGCCGGGTGGTACGGGTTTATCGCTGCGCTGGGGTTGACCTTATTCGGCGTGCTGGCGATCGACACGGTACAGCCGCACTATGCGGTGTCGCAGGCGCAGCGCTGGCTGCCGATCGCGCTACTGGCGATGGCGGTTTGTATGATCCCTCGGCCGCGGTTTATCGGGGAGCATTCTTACATCCTCGCGGCGATTGCGATTGTGTTCATGCTTGTGCTGATCGTGCCCGGCCTGCCCCGGTCGATCGTGCCGGTGATCAACGGGGCTCGGCGGTGGATCGACTTTCAGTTTTTGTTGTTTCAGCCGTCGGAACTGGCGAAGATCGCGTTCGTGCTGGCGTTGGCGTGGTACCTGCGGTATCGAAACAACTATCGCACGTTTCGTGGTCTGCTGATTCCGTTCGTGATTACGATGATGCCGGTGGCGCTGTTGCTGAAGCAGCCGGACCTTGGCACGGCGATGGTGTTCGTGCCGACGCTGTGCGTGATGATGGTGGCGGCGGGGGCGAAGTTGCGGCATCTTTCGTCGTTGATCGCCATCGGCCTGGTGCTGGTAGGAGTGAACGTGGCGATTGTGGCGTTCGATGCGCCGCAGTCGATGCGGTTGCTCAAGCCGCACCAGGAAGCACGCATCGCCGCGATGCTCTGGCCGGAGCGGCATCGCGACCGCGAGGGGTATCAGCAGCAGGTGGCGATCACGATCGTCGGCTCGGGCGGCGTGCGCGGCGTGGGGGGCGAACAGTCGGCCACGCTGCTGCGGTTCAACCATCTGCCGGAGAACCACAACGACATGATCTTCGCGATCATCGTCAACCGTTGGGGGCTGATCGGCGGCGTGGCAGTGATGGGGCTTTATATCGTACTGGTCAGTTCGTTCTTCCTTGTTGCGGCGCGTTCGAAGGACCCGTTTGCGCGCCTGGTCTGCGTGGGGTTCGGGGGGATGATGTTCATCCAGGCGGCGATCAATATCGGCGTGACGGTGGGGTTGCTGCCGATCACGGGGATCACGCTGCCGTTCGTTTCGTATGGCGGATCGAGCCTGGTGGCGGCGTTTGTGATGGTGGGGCTGATGCTGAATTTCGCGTCGCGTCGGCCGCAGATCATGGCCCGGCCGAGTTTCGAGTTCGACCGCGCGGAGGCGGCGGCGGAGTAGACCGCTGGCGAAGTGAAGCCAATGGTTTTGCCGCATCGGTATGCGATGCGTGATTGATCCGCGGTATGCTGTGGGCGGGTTTGTGAAGCCGACGTGTTGTTGAATGACTCCCTGTTGCTGTTGATGCTTGCTGCGGATCGCCCGGTGTTGACGGCACCGGGGCGTGTGGATGTGGCGTTGGTGATTGGCGTGGCGGGGTTGATCGCGGGGGGCGTGGTGGGTTGGGTGGCGTTGCGCCGACGCCGACGTCAGCAGGCCGACCTTGCGGAACTGGCCAGCGAGCATGGCTTTTCCCATGTGCGCGACGCCGAGTCGTTGCTGGCGATTCAGGCCGCGATGGACACGGTGTTCGGCGAAGGGGCCGTGCTGCTGACAGCGATGCGCAAGCAGGTCAACGGCTTGACGCTGGAAGTGGTTCATTACCGCTTCCCGATGTATCGCGTGGAGCGCACCGGCGAATGGGATGCGCGTCATCAGGAAGCGGACGACCGGATGATCACGCTCGTTCGCGACTTTGATGCGCCGCTACCAACGTTTCGCCTCATGCCCAACAACTGGGTGCTTAACACCATCGGCGGCAAGCGGCGGAATGTGTTCATCAACGTCGAGCCGTTCGGCTGGCGGAACTACGTGTTCGGCACGGAACGCGACCATATTCGGTTCATCTTCCCCGGTGAGATCCAGCATCTGCTGCGACAGAACAAGCACCTGGCCATCGACAGCCGACGCGACCTGCTGGCGTTCTACCATCTTGACGAGGCCTGGCTGCCCGGTAATTTTGAGCAGTTCGCCGACCAGTGTCTGACGATCGCCACGACGCTGAACGAGCGTTGCCAGGCATGGGAGACGGGGGAGAAGGACCGGGTGGTGTACGACGTGTTCGGGCCGTACTGACCGCTGCGGAATCTTGACGGGGCCGGGCGGGCTACTTATAAAAAATGGTTTGACCTGGACGAGAATATCACTCCGGACGGCCTTTTTACAAGGGGAAATCGAATGATGCGGTATGCCACGGTCGCTTTGGCGGCGTTTCTAACTATTGGTCTTTCAAACGCTTCGGCGGAAACGGATCGACTCGTTTCCACCGACTGGGTCATGGAGAACCTCAACAATCCCGATGTTCGCATCGTAGAGGTCAGCGTCGATCCCGGCGTGTACGAGCGGGGCCATCTCCGCAACGCGGTCAACTTCCGCTGGCATAGCGATCTGGTCGACCCGGTGAAGCGGGATATCGTTTCGCAGGAAGATTTCGAGCAGTTGATGTCGCGCTCCGGCATCGCCAACGACACGACCGTCGTGCTCTACGGCGACCACAACAACTGGTTCGCCGCGTGGGGCGCGTGGGTGTTCGACATCTACGGTCACGCCGACGTTCGCCTGATGGACGGTGGCCGAGCGAAGTGGGAACGCGAAGGTCGGCCGATGGAAGTGCGTCAGCCCGACCTGCGTGCGACCGAGTACACGGTTGAGCAGACCAACCCGCAGTTGCGTGCCCGGCTGGCCGACGTGCTGGCGGTGGTGGAGGACGGTGAGGACGGCGCGCTCGTGGACATTCGTTCGCCGGAGGAGTACAGCGGCCGTGTGATCGCGCCGGCGGGTATTCAGGAACTGGCGATTCGTGCCGGCCACGTGCCGGGCGCGAAGAACGTGCCTTGGGACCACGCGGTGAACAAGGAAGATGGCACGTTCAAGTCGGCGGACGAACTGCGTGAGATGTACGCGGCGGTGGGCATTGACGGCTCGAAGCCGGTCATTGTTTATTGTCGCATTGGTGAGCGGTCGAGCCATACGTGGTTTGCGCTGAAGCACATCCTCGGCTATGACGTGCGGAACTATGACGGCTCGTGGACGGAGTACGGCAACGCGGTTGGTGTGCCGATCGACAACCCGGCGGGCACGATCTGGACGGGCAAGTAAATGGTAATGCCCGACGGCGGGCGTGAAGACAATCATGCGAAGGCGCGGCCGTCACCGGCTGCGCCTTTTTTCTATCATGGGCGTCCCCGGTTGCTCGCCAATGCGAGCCAACGAGCGGGAATCAGCCTGATTGAACTGAAACGATGACACAGATGCTCAACCAACCGCGCGGCCTGGATGATCCGGGGCTGGTGACCGACACGCGACCGCCGAGGCGGCCGAGCGTGTGGTGGTTTGTCGTACGGTTGGTTGTCGCGGCGATGATCGCGGCGGGGCTGGTCTGGGTCGGACTCTGGTTGCAGGAACATCAGGGACGAGCGGCGGCGTTTACGCTGGTGACCGGCGTGGCGTTCGGCGTGATGTTGCAGCGGTCGCAGTTCTGCTTTTTCTGCAACCTGCGCGATCTGCTGCAGCGTGGCGACAGCGGGCCGACGATGGGCCTGCTCGCGGCGCTGGCGACGGGGACGGTCGGCTACGTTGTGGTCATGGGCTCGATGATGCCCGACCCGACGCGCGGCTGGGGCATCCCGGGCGATGCACACGTCGCGCCAGTGAGTTGGGTGATGCTCATGGGCGGTGCGATTTTCGGTGTCGGCATGAGTTTGTCAGGGTCGTGTCTGAGCGGTCACCTGTATCGCATGGGCGAAGGGTCGCTGCTGGCGCCGATTGCAATTGTCGGGGCGTTTGGCGGTTTTGTGCTGGGGTTCATGGCGTGGAACCCGCTGTACTTGCGGGTGATTTCGGATGCATCGGTGGTGTGGCTGCCGGAGACCGTGGGCGGGTATGGCGTGACGCTGCTGGTGCAGCTTGGGGTGTTGGGTCTGATTGCGATTCCGCTGTTGTATCTGATGAAGCCGAGGGCGGGGGACGCGGGCAAGCCGGGCGTGCGGCGGGCGGTGCGGATGGTGTTTGTGAATCGTTGGCCGACGTGGGTCGGCGGCGTGGGCATTGGGATACTCGGAACGTTTACGTACCTGCGCACGCGGCCGCTGGGTGTGACGGCGGAGATGAATCGCTATGCACGCGATCTTGGCGAACGTGCAGGCATGACGCCGGAGCGGTTGGAGGGGCTGGATCGGATGCGCGGTTGCGTGCTGCCGGAGCAGGCGGCGTGGGTGAGTGAGAATGGCATCTTCGTACTGGCGTTGGTGGCGGGGTCGTTGATGGTGGCGTTGCTGGCGGGGCAGTTTCGGTTGAAGCGCGAGCCTTGGGTCGCGTGTGTGATGGCATTGGTTGGGGGGGTGATGCTGGGCTTCGGCGCGATGATCGCGCTGGGGTGCACGGTGGGTACGCTGCTTAGCGGGATACACGCGGGGGCGCTGGCGGGCTGGGTTTTCTTCGCGGGGATGCTGCCGGCGATGTGGGTGACGCTGCCGCTGCGGCGATGGTTGCTGCGGTGGTGAGGTTGGGGGGGAGGTTTCTGGTTTTTGGTTTCTGGTTGGGACCCACGGATTCGCTGCGCTATATCCGTGGGCTTTATTTGGGGGTCAGGCGGCCATGCGGGCGAGGACCTGGATGCCGAGGCTGTAGGCCTTGCCGTCGGACTGGCGTTGGCAGCGGACGATCGTGCCTTGGAGGTCGAAGCCGGGCTCAGCGCCATGGGGCGGGCAGAAGACGGTGATTTGTGCGCCGATCGGCAGCGGTTCCTGTACCATCGCGCCGGCGCCGGCAGGCGAGAGATCGGTCAGCAGCAGCGAGCAGATGCGCAGATCGGTGTCGCTGTCATCGCCGAGGCTGGTGACGGCGGCGGTGACGCGTTGCTCGACAGTCTGCCGACTGTATCGTCGGCGTTCCAGCGGCAACGACGTGTTGGTGTCGTGGGCTAGGTGGAGTGATTCGTGCCGTGTGGCGGTTGAATGGTTGGTCATGGCCTAGCCCCCTCAAGGTGCGTCGCGTGGCGGTTTGTTGACGCCGACCTGTTCGGCATCATCGGCATTGGCCTCGCGTTCCCGATATCAGGCATCGGCCTTATGACCGGCAGGGTTTACCAGGTTGAGCAATAAAACGACAAAATTTCACGTTCAGGTCAGTCTTGTCGGAGCGGGGCCGGGCGACGCGGAGCTAATCACCGCGGCGGGGCTGGATCGGCTGCGGCGGGCGGAGGTGGTGGTGTACGACGCGCTGGCGAATCCGGCACTGCTGGCCGAGGCACCGGCAGCGGCGGAGCGCATCGACGCCGGCAAGCGTGCGCGGAAGCACAAACTGACGCAGGATGAGATTCACGAACTGCTGCGCGACCGCGCTGCGGCGGGGCGGTATGTCGTTCGGCTGAAGGGCGGCGACCCGTACCTGTTCGGCCGAGGGGCGGAAGAGCTGATCTACCTGGCGAAGCAGGGCATTTCCTGTGAGGTCGTGCCGGGCGTTACGTCGGGCATCGCAGCGCCGATGGCGGCGGGCATACCGGTGACGCATCGCGAGCACGCGAGCAGTGTGACGTTCGTGACGGGGCATGAAGATCCGACGAAGCCTGGCACGGCGGTGGACTATGCGGCGCTGGCGAAGCTGATCGCGGCGGGGGGCACGGTGTGTTTTTACATGGGCGTGGGTCGGCTGCCGTTGATCGCCGAGGCGCTCACGGCAGGGGGGCTGGACGGTGCGACGCCGGCGGCGGCGGTGCAGTGGGGTATGACGCCACGGCAGCGGTCGGTGCGGGCGACGGTGACCACGTTGGCCGAGGCGGTGAAGCGCGAGGGGGTTGGTTCGCCGGCGATTATTGTGGTGGGGGCGGTGGCGGGGTTGGACGAGCCGGGGCTGGACTATTTCACAGCCCGGCCGATGTTCGGCAAGACGGTGCTGGTGACGCGCACGCGACAGCAGGCGTCGAAGCTGGGCGAGCAGTTGGCGGCGCTGGGGGCGAACGTGCTCGAATCGCCGACGATCGAGCTCGTGCCGCCTGCGGATTGGAGCGAAGTGGATGCGGCGGTGCGCGATGTACGGCAGTATGACTGGCTGGTGTTGACGAGTGTGAATGGTGTGGCGGCGCTGGCGGATCGGCTGGATGCGATGGGGCTGGATGCACGGCAGCTCGCGGGCGTACGCGTGGCGGCGATCGGCGACACGACGGCGGCGGCGCTGCGCGAGCGCGTGGGGGTGAAGGCCGACCTTGTGCCGACGCGGTATGTGGCCGAGTCGTTGGCGGGTGAGCTGATCGCGGAGCATGAGATGGCGGGCAAGCGGTGTTTGCTGTTGCGGGCGGACATCGCGCGGCCGACGCTGCCGAAGCTGCTTGGCGAAGCGGGGGCGGTGGTGACGGAAGTGGTGGCGTACCAGACGCAGCTGGCAGCGGCGCTGCCGACGGCGGTGGTGGAGGCGCTGCGCGAGGGGGCGGTGGATTGGGTGACGTTTACCAGCGCGTCGACGGTGCGCAATCTGGTTGAGATGCTTGGTGATGAGCGGACGTTGCTGAGCGATGTAAGGCTTGCGTCGATCGGGCCGATCACGAGCGAGGCGATGCGCGAGGCGGGGCTTGCGGTTGATGTCGAGGCGGCGGTGTCGAATGTTGAGGGGTTGGTTGAGGTGATTGAACGTGGGAGCGATGGGGGCAGTACAGCTTAAGCTGTACTGCCTTATAGTGAGTCCGTGGATTTGAAAGGTATCTTGTGGCGATTGCACGTATCAGGCTTGAAGAGACAGCGGTGTTGATCGTTGATGTGCAGGAGCGGCTCGTGCCGGTGATGCATGAGCCGGAGTATCTCGTTGCGCAGGTGGGGCGATTGATGGACGCGGCGGCGGCGTTGGGGTTGCCGACGTTGATCACCGAGCAATACCCCAAGGGACTTGGTGCGACCGTGCCCGAGTTGGCGGAGCGAGCGAGCACGGCGGTGTGCAATCATGAGAAGACGCGCTTCAGCAGTTGCATCGACCCGGTGCGTGACGAGCTGCGACGGCGGAACATTCGCACGGTGCTGGTGGCGGGCATCGAGGCGCATGTGTGCGTGTTGCAGACATGTCTGGATTTGGCGAAGGCGGGTTACGTGTCGGCCGTGGTGGTGGACGCGGTCAGCTCGCGGCAGCCGATTGATCGGGACGTCGCGTTGCAGCGGATGGCGCAGGCGGGTGTGTTGCCGACGACGGTCGAGTCAGCCGTGCTGGAGATGGTTGGTGAGGCCGGCGGCGAGCGGTTCAAGGCCGTGCTTCCGATCGTAAAAAACCAGCCGATGCGGTAGTATTGGGTCGCCACGATGGCTTTGGAGGCACTGGAAGGCCATGTTTGCGACCATATTTCTGTATGTAGGTGTCCTTCTTGTTTTGGCGATAGCGATGGCGGTTGCGTCACGTCGCCGCGTCGTGCCCCACGTGATCGAAGTGGCCGAGGCTGAGGGGCCGTGGTGTGACGAATGTGGCTGCAGCCTGCGCAGCCTGTCCGTACTAGCCTGTCCTGAGTGTGGTTCCGCGGTGGATCAGCCGCAAAGCATTCGTCTTCCACCCAGCGAAGGTCGAAGACGACGGTGGCTGGCGACAGGGCTTGCCGTCGTCATTTTGGTGCCCGTGTGGTACGGGATGCCGACCATTCTGGTTCCGCAGGACTATTGGTTTCGCATTGACGAGGTATGGGAGGTTCCATCCAGCCAGGCATACGAGTCCATCCACTTTATGACTTTCCCTAGGCTGATTACTGCCCATTCATGGGTCGATCCTGCAACCGTCCTCGAGCCGCCGCGCGGCTTGGAAATTTACATCAGGACGTTTACGGGTGATGGCGTGGCATTGGAGCTTCAAGGGCACGAGTGGCGCATTCATCATCGGGACGAAGTGGTTGAAGACGTCGGTCCGGTGTCGGTCGAGGTAGCAGTTGCTCGCCTCTTCC
Organism: Phycisphaerales bacterium AB-hyl4; assembly: GCA_041821185.1. Lineage (NCBI taxonomy): Bacteria > Pseudomonadati > Planctomycetota > Phycisphaerae > Phycisphaerales > Phycisphaeraceae > Natronomicrosphaera > Natronomicrosphaera hydrolytica. Next base: position 57,509 of record JBGUBD010000002.1, read on the forward strand.
AAATAGCATCGCTCACGAAACCCGAGCCAGATATTGAGGCGGAGATGCAGGAACTGCAACAGTATCTCAAGGCAGTATTGCAGGATCCCGCCGTCGCCTTGCAGCCCCGACAAGCTTCGCATTTTCAGGTAACGACCCGAACGCACATCATCGAAAACAACCGCAGCAGGCCCTTCGTCCTCGGCTTTTTCTGGCTGATCACGCTGCCGATGATGATCTTCATCGGACGCAACGCGTCCAGAGTCTGGCAGGGGGGCGAAGTCTTTCACGTCGGCCAGTTACCAAAAGGGATCACCATCGACCTCAAACAATCGCGATTACAGATGTCTGCACCCCACCAGTAGGCAATCGTTTCCTGAGCAAGCTATCATTTCCCGCATGCCTGACCCCAACCTGCTTGAGTGTTTCGAGAACCCGGCCCCGCAGCACGACTATGTCATTGAGCACTCTGCGGAAGAGTTCACCAGCGTCTGCCCGAAGACCGGCCACCCCGACTTCGGTACGGTGACGGTCCGCTTCGTGCCGGACAAAAAGTGCGTCGAACTCAAGAGCCTGAAGCTGTACTTGCAGGCGTTCCGCAACGAGGGCATTTTTTACGAGGCGGTGACGAACCGCATCGCGGATGACCTCGCGGAAGCGATGCAGCCGCGCTGGTTGATCGTGTACACGGACTGGAAGGGGCGTGGGGGGATTCGGTCGACGATTCGCGTCGATATCGGTGATGTGCCGGATCACGAGCGATAGTGTTCGTCGTGTCGCGCGGCGCCTCCTACGATCCGGCAGGAGGTGCATCATGTGGATGATCATCTTGCGGGCGGTCATTGCGGGGCTGGTTGTGACGACGGTGGTGGAACTGGCGGGGCGGTTGCCGCGGGTGGGGGCGTTGATTCTTACGCTGCCGATCGTCAGCATTATTGCTTTCATCTTTACATGGGCGGCGTATCGCGATGTGACGACGATCGCCCGGCTGTCACGCGAGACGCTGGTGCTCGTGCCATTGGGGTTGCCTTTCTTCGTGCCGCTGGCGTTTGCGGATCGGTTGGGGTGGAATTTCTGGGTGGCGTTTGTGGTGGGGGTGGCGTTGGCGGGGACGTGCATCGGGCTGTGGTTTCGATTCGGGCCGAGGCTGGTGTGAGCCGATTCGGTGCATCGGGGTGATCCCTGTATCATCGGTGAATCATGTTGATTGACCGGGGCAGGGAGACGGCTCATGTTCAAGCATGCGCGGATTTTGGCAGCGATGCTTTGCGTGCTGTTGAGTGGGGTGGCGGCGCCGGCAGAGCAGGTGACGCCGGGGCCGAGCACGTCGGGCGAGTTGGTGGTGGGGACGCGTGAGGTGCCGCCGTTTGCGATGCAGGATGGCAACGGGCAATGGCATGGGTTGGCGATCGAGTTGTGGGAACGCATCGCCGACGCACAGGGATTGCGTTACCGATACGAGTCCCGTGAGTTGGTCGGCCTGCTTGAAGGGCTGACGGACGGCTCGCTGGACGCGGTCGCGGCGGCGGTGACGGTGACGGCCGAGCGGGAGGCGGTGGTTGATTTTTCACATCCGTTTTTCACGACCGGGCTGGGCATCGCAGCGCGTTCGGAGCATCGCGGGCTGATGCGGGGCTTGCTTGCGTTGCTGTCGCTGGAGTTGATTGGCTTGGTGGCGTTGTTGGCGCTGGTGTTGATGGGGGTGGGTGCGTTGGCATGGCTGTTTGAGCGGAAGCGTAACGCTGAGCAATTCCGCGATGGCGCTGCGGGGCTGGGCGACGGCTTCTGGTGGTCGGCAGTGACGATGACCACGGTCGGCTACGGCGATAAAGCGCCAGCCACGGTGGGGGGCAAGCTGGTGGCGCTGGTCTGGATGTTTGCGAGCCTGGTGCTGATTTCGACGTTCACGGCGGCGATCGCGTCGGCCTTGACGGTCAGCCGTATGGAGTCGGTGGTGCAGGGGCCGGAGGATCTGCCGCGCGTGCGGGTGGCGACGGTGGCGGACTCGACGAGCGCGCTGTACCTGGACGATCGACGGATCGCCTATCGTGGGTACGCGACGGCAGAGGAGGCGATCGAGTCGCTCACGGCCGGCCGGGTGGACGCCGTGGTTTACGACCAGCCGATCCTGCAATACATCGTGCTGGAGACGGCGAAGGAGGAGGCCCACGTGCTGCCGAGCACGTTCGCACGGCAGTATTACGGCATCGGGCTACAGCTTGGCAGCGAGATCCGCCAGCCGTTAAACGTCCTGCTGCTGGAGACGTTGGGCTCGACGTGGTGGGCGGATCGGCGGTATCGGTACCTGGGGGAGGAATGAAGATCAGGGCAATGCAGCTTAAGCTGCATTGCCCTGGTGGGGCGTTATGCGGAAGGGGCTTCGGGTTCGCTGATCCAGACCAGGTCCCACGGCTTGTCGGTGGTGATGAACAGCACCACATCTTCGCCATCGCCGCACCAGGCCTGGTGCACCATACGCGCAGGGATGTAGTTGAAACTGCCCGGGCCGAGCGCAACGCGTTTGCCGTCGGGCTCTTCGACAATGAACGTACCCTGTACGACGGTGTGCGTTTCGTTGCCGGTATGCCAGTGGGGCGGTACGTGCATGCCGCGGGGGCAGCGGATGAACAGGCGGGTGGCACCGGTGTTCGGGTCGACGTGGACGATTTTAACCGCGGGCGACTGCTCGGGCGTATCGGGCTGAAACAGTTCCCATGCGATATCGCCGGCGGGAAGGTTGAGCATATGGTCCGCCGGGTCTGGCGGGGCCGGTGGCTGGGCAATGTGGGAGGCGGTGGAGTCGTCAGGGATGCGGTACGGTGTGGTGGTGGGGGGCACGGCCATGATCGGTCCCTCGCGGAGGGGAGTGCGGGCTGCGTTGCCGCGCCTCGCAGACGCGGCTGCGACGATGCGAAATTATATCGACCACCCTGTCGTGGGAAAATCCCCGCCGTGTCACTTTGTACGCCTCGCGATTGGTCGCTATCCTTCATGCACCATGAGCATCCTCATCGACAAAGACACGCGCGTGATCTGCCAGGGCATCACCGGCTCGGCAGGTTCTTTCCACACCAAGGGCTGCCTCGACTACGGCACACAGATGGTCGGCGGTGTCACGCCGGGCAAGGGCGGTCAGAAAGACCCCAACGGCCTGCCGATCTTCAATACGGTCAGTGAGGCGGTGGACGCGACGGGCGCCAACGCTTCGATGATCTTCGTGCCGCCGCCGTTTGCGGGTGACGCGATCCTCGAAGCCGCGGACGCGGGCATCACGCTCATCGTCGCGATCACCGAGGGCATCCCCGTGCTGGACATGATGAAGGTGAAGCAGACGCTGAGTCTGCCGAAGTATCGCAAGGTTCGGCTGATCGGGCCGAACTGTCCGGGTGTGATCACGCCGGGCGACAACGGTGTGGCGGGCACGGGCTGCAAGATCGGCATCATGCCCGGCTACATTCACAAGCCGCCGCACGACGCGGAAGCGAAGCGAAGCGTGGGCATTATCAGCCGATCGGGCACGCTCACCTATGAAGCCGTGTGGCAGACGTCGAGCCTAGGGATCGGACAGACAACGTGCGTGGGCATCGGCGGCGACCCGGTGCGTGGCATGGACTTCATTGACTGTCTCGTGCAGTTCAACGCCGACCCGGAAACGGACGGCATTGTGATGATCGGCGAGATCGGCGGTACGGACGAAGAGGCGGCCGGCGACTTCATCGCCCGCCACGTGACCAAGCCGGTGACGGCGTTCATCGCGGGTCGCACGGCCCCGCCCGGCCGACGGATGGGCCACGCCGGCGCGATCATCTCCGGTGGCGAAGGCGGCGCGGATACGAAGATCGAGGCCCTGCGGAAGGCCGGCTGTCACATCGCGGAGTCGCCCGCCGACCTTGGGCGCACGATGGCCGAGGCGCTGGGCATCTGACTACGCCGATTTGACACATCTGTTGCATAAAACACACGCTCACGCGGGTGGTGTGGATGCTGCCGTCCACTGCTACCGCGTGGCTGTTGCATGCCTTGGCGAACGTCGAGGTGGATCAACTCGACTCTGTCGATCGCCCTGCCCTATAATTGAACCACCGTGACTTCAGGGAAGCTGACGTTTCAGTTTGCCAGGTCGCTGGTCTCACGCGAAACCGCTTGCGTGGGGAATGTCTGGTCGGCTCCAGACGGTATACGTATTGGCCTTTCATGAGTAAGAAAACAGATCTTGTCGAATTGCAGCGCGAAGTATTAAAAGACTTGGAGGCGACGGACGTTCGAGACAGTTTGTCTCTATTGATCCCACCCGACAAATCATGGCAGCCGACTGACTACCTGCCAGACCTCACCGCCCCGGACTGGTATGAACAACTCTCAGCGTTTCGCGAGCCAGCCAAGGGGCTGTCGGACGAAGTGCTTGTCGTGCTCATCGGCGACATGGTCACCGAAGAGGCGCTGCCGAGCTACTCGGTCGCACTGAACAGCATCGCACAGGACTACGAGGGCACGAGCAGCGCTCCGTGGGCACGTTGGCTGCGTGGGTGGACTGCGGAGGAGAACCGGCACGGCGACCTGTTGAACGCCTTCCTCCGTCTCACCGGCCGAGTGGAGATGAAAGCGGTGGAACGGACTGTGCACCACCTGCTGAACAGTGGCTTCAATCCGCGTACACAAGAGGACCTTTACGCGGGTCTTGTTTACACGGCTTTCCAGGAACGCGCGACGAAAATATCGCATAACAACGTCGGCAAGCTCGCCGCCGCCGAGGGCAATGTGGCGTTGGGCAATATCTGCCGACGGATCGCGGGCGACGAGGCTCGGCACGAAGCGTTTTATACGCGCATGATGGATGCGGTCATGGCCCGCGATCCGGAGAACGGGACCATCACGGCGGGCAGCATGTTGCGACGGGTCATCGCCATGCCCGGCCGACTGATGTACGACGGCAAAGACCCTGACTTGTTTGACCACTTTGCGGTGGTCGCGCAACGGCTTGGCGTTTACACGGTTCGCGATTACGCCAGTATCGTTCGCCACCTTGTTGATACATGGAACATTGCCGACCGTGCGTTGACGGGTAAAGCGGCGCGGGCTCAGGAATTTCTCTGCAAGCATGCCGAACGGGTTGAGTCGGTGGCGGAGGACGTGGCGGCGCGGATCGACCAGGAGCCGCGTGTACAGTTCAGTTGGATTTATGACCGTGAGGCATGATGCTCGTCTTGCGATAGACGACACGGCCGACGTGAATGTTGAAGTTGCTGGACTCGTTGCTTACTGCATACGATGATCATCGGGTATTGACGAGGGGGTTGTTTCATGGACATAGCCGAACTGTTCGGCGACGTGGCGCTCGCGTTTCTGCTGCTTGGGTTTCTCATCCTCGCTGGCAAGATCGTGCGCGTCTGGGTGCCGGGGCTGCGGAAACTTTTCATGCCCGTGTCGCTGATTGCGGGGGCGATCGGCATGTTGCTCGGGCCGCAGGTACTCGGCGCGATGACAGGCGATGAGGGGTGGTTCGCGGACGGGCTGTTCCCCGAAAACGTGCGAGCGGTATGGGGCGAGTTGCCCGGTCTGCTGATCAGCGTGGTGTTCGCGGCGATGTTCATCGGCAAGCCGATTCCCTCGCTGGGGCTGATGTGGCAGCGATCGGGGCCGCAGGTGATGTTCGGCCACACGCTCGCGTGGGGGCAGTATGTCATCGGCATCTCGCTGGCGATGTTCGTGCTTTACCCGATCTGGGGCACGAGCCCGTTGGCGGGGGCGCTGCTGGAGATGAGTTTGGTCGGGGGGCACGGCACGGTCGCGGGCATGCAGGGCGCGTTTGAAGAGCTTGGCTTCCCGGAAGGCACGGACCTGGGCCTGGGGCTGGCGACGATCGGCATTCTGGCCGGCGTGATCATCGGGACGGTGCTTGTGAACTGGGCGGCGCGGACCGGGCGTGTGGACCTGTCGCCAGCCGATGAGCCGGGCGATGTGGAGCAGGAGAAACTCGCGGACTTCGATGAGAAGGAAGACGTGGAGCGGAGCATTCCCGAGCCCGAGGTACCGGGGGCCGAAGGCAAAAGCGAAGGCGAGGACAAGCCGGTCGACCCGCTGTCGGTGCATGTGGCGCTGCTGGGTTTGGCAGTGGGGATCGGTTGGGTTTTGCAGCAGGCGCTGTTGTGGGTCGAGAGCGTGGCGTGGGCGTCGTGGTGGGATCTCGATCTGTTCCGTTACCTGCCGCTGTTTCCGCTGGCGATGATCGGTGCGATGATTTTGCAGGTGGTGCTCGAATGGATCGGGTATGACGATCACGTCGACCGCCGACTGGTCAACCGCATCTCCGGCGCGTCGCTGGACATGATCATCGTTTCGGCGCTGGCGACGCTGTCGCTGGCTGCGCTGGGGGCGCATTGGGGGCCGTTGCTGGTGCTGGCGGTGGCGGGCATTACGTGGAACGTGGTGGGCTTTCTCGTGCTCGCTCCGCGGATGATTCCCAAACACTGGTTCGCACGCGGGGCGGGCGACTTCGGGCAGTCGATCGGCATGGCGGCGCTGGGGCTGCTGCTGATCCGGTTGGCGGACCCGCAGGACAAGGCCCGGGCGAGCGAGCGGTTCGGCTACAAGCAGGTGTTGTTCGAGCCGTTGGTCGGCGGCGGGTTGTTCACCGCCGCGAGCGTGCCGCTGCTGGCGCAGTTCGGCGCGGGACCGATGCTCATCGTGGTAACGGTGGTGACGCTTGGGTTCCTCGTCGGCGGGCTGTGGCTGTTCAAGGGTGAAGCCGAGCGATGAGGTAGAGCGGGTTCAACTCAAATGTCGCGTTTAGCCCCGCCGCCTACGGCGGCCCCCCGGAAGCGCCCCCGCGCGGCCGGGGGGCTAAACATGAAGCTTATTGTCGGTTGCCACATTTGGACTGCTTTAGCGACAGCCAGGCGGATCGCATGCGCCTATTCGTTGTCACTGTCACCGTTGTCGTCACTCTCGCCAGCGTTCTCGTCGTTGGCTTGTTCTTCTTCCGGCAGCTTTGCGACGGCCGGCTCTCGGTCGGCCTCCACCGCGTCGATCTTGGCTGAGAGGCGGTCGGGCAGTTCTTCCAGTTCCGGGTCTTCGTAGACGCTGTAGTCTTCCTGTTCCAGCAGCGATTGTGCTTCGCGCCAGTAGCGGACCGCGTCGTCCGGTCGGCCGAGCCGATAGAGCGCATCGCCGAGGTGGTCGACGATCACCGGGTAATCGCCGAAGTCCGCTGCACGTGAACGGCGTAGCCAGACCACGGCTTCCTCGAATCGACCCATCTTGTAGTAGACCCAGCCCAGCGAATCGAGGTACGCGGCGTTGTCCGGCTCGGCGTCCACCGCCCGCTGGATCATCGCCTTGGCCCGTTCGAGGTCGCGGTTCTGCACGGTCCATGTGTAGCCGAGCGCGTTGTTGGCTCGCGCGTGGTCCGGGTCGTGTTCGAGCACTTCCAGCAGCATCGCTTCGCTTGCCTGCTTGTCATCCAGCTGATCCGCGAGCATGGCTCGCTCATAGGTCAGATCCGTGTGATGCTCCGGCAGTTGTTCCGCCAACTCGGTGAGTCGACGGTCGGCGGCCTCGGCATCCTCGGCCTGCAACGCTGCCCGCCAGAGCACGCGAACCAGCGGCATCGGGTCGTCCAAACGATGCTCGGCCGCCAGAGCTTCTTCGATCACCGCCAGTGCACGCTCCGGCCGATCGGTCTGCATATACAGCGACGCGAGGTTACGGGCCCGCGCCTCGTCCGCCGGCTCCAGCGCGAGCAACTGCTCGACGACTTCCAGTACGCGATCGCGATCGCCGATCTGTTGGTAAAAGCGATGCGCCACGCTCAGCAGGCCGACGTCGTCCGGATGCGCTTCGAGCCTGGCTTCGACCAGTGCACGGGCTTCGTCTCGCCGATCGCTGCGAACGTACACTTCGAGCAATTGTTGTAACGCTTCGTGATCGCGCGGGTCTTCGTCGAGCAGTTGCTTCAGCAGCGACTCGGCTTCGCCGCGCTGCCCCTGCGCGTCGAGCAGTTGCGATCGCACGAGCCGGCCGATGCGGCTTTCGGGGATCGTGCCCAGCAGTCGACGCACCAGCCGCGTCCACTGTCGCTGCCAGTCGCCGATCTGTTCCGCCGACGGCGAGCCCGGCGAATACAGGTCGAACAACGCGACGTAGATCCGCTCTTCCTCCGGCCGAACGTTCAACGCATCGAGCAGCGTCCGCTCCGCCGCCCGCCCGTCGTCGGCCATCACCTGCAACTGCGCCTTCTGCAACACAAGATCCGTCGGCGGGCGACGCTGATCACGCATCACCTGCTCCAGCAGCGTCAATGCTTCGTCGGCCCGGTCCGTCTCGGCCAGCACACGCACCCGAAGTAGCACGGGCACGTTGTCCGTGCTGTCTTCCAGCGGCTCGAGCAAACGCGACGCGCGATCAAACTGCTCACGGCTGATCATCAGCTTCGCCAGTTGTAGCCGGGCGAGCATCAACTCATCGTCGCCCGTCATGGCTTGCTCGAACGCGGCTTCGGCTTCACGCGCCCGGCCTGCGATGCCCAACGCCATCCCTTCCAGCACGAGCACCGTCGGCTCGTCGCGCTGATCGGCGGGCATGTCGGCCCATGCATCGAGCAGCACGCCGGTGTCACCTGCCGCGTTGAACAGACGCGACGCCAACACTTCCGCGTGGCTGAACGTCTGGGCGTAGTTCATCGCCTTCGCCGTCATCTTCACCGCTGCGTGAATCGCTTCAGGCTCGGCCTCGGCGGCGCCCTCAGGCAGCAGCCAGTCGTTCAGCAGACGTTCGAACACGCGTTCGTCGGCCGGGTGGCGGGTCAGGTGCCGCGTCAGCAGCGACATCGCCTGCTCGCGCGGCATCAACTCCGCCACAGCCAGCGCCATCGCCGGCGACTCGCCCTCTGCCTCATAAAGCTGCGTAAGCTCATCTGTCAACGCGCTCGCGGAAATGCCTTGCTCGGTGAGGTAAGCCACCAGGTCGAGGCTCGGCTCGTCGCCGCCCGCAGCACGGACGCGTTCAATCGTCAACTGTGTAGCCGGTTCCGCTTCGCCCAGCCGGAGGTATGTGTAGATAAGTCGATGAATCAGCACGGCTTCGTCGGCGAGCCCGCGCCGCGCCGCCTGCTCGTATGCCTTCAGCGCCGCTGCCGGGTCGTCCAACCGGTGGTGCGCATCGCCCACGGCCAGCCAGGTCGAGCCCTGCTGACGGTCTTGCATGTCCAGTTCAGATGTCTGCTCGCGGGTAAGGTCGCCCTCGTCGGTCAGTTTGAGGTATTGCCTGTGCTGCTCGATCGCCGCCGCTGGGTAGCCGGCGTCCAACAGCGCCGCCGCGAGGAGGTAGTGCAACACCGCCAGCGACGGACCGCCGCCCGGCCAGCCGTCGCCCGCGTCCGCAACCGCGAGCGCCCGCGCGAACAGCACCACCGCGTCCTCAGGCTCACCTTGCTCGATTGTCATCCGCCCCAGCACGAACAGGCTGTCCAAGTCGTCCGGGTCCGCCTCCAGCGCCTGGCGGAGGTGCATCGCCGACCGTAGCCGATTGCCGATCGAGCCATACGCCCTCGCTTGCAGGCGCAGCAGGTGAGGTTGGCCCGGCGACCGACGCAGGGCCGCCTCCAACTCGCGGATCGCTTCGTGATAGTTGTTTTCCCGCCAAGCCTGCCGAGCCTTCATGTAGGCCCGTTGCACCGCCACCGGCGGCTCGCTCGGCTGCTCGTCGTCGGCCCGTTCAGCATGGGCTTCGCGTGCCCGCGTGAGGTAGTCCGGCTCGCGCAGCTCCGCAAGCACGTCTTCCAGCGACAGCTGCGCTCGCTTCATCGCTTCGCCGGTCAGTGGCTTGAGTTGCCGCTGCTCCAGGCGTGGCGGCACAGCCACCTCGTCGGATGCCACCAATCGCGTCGGATCGCGTTGGGCACGCTCGTCGCCCGACGGCGACTGGCAGGCCGACATCGCCACAGCCAGCAGCAGTCCGACCGTGAGCCAGAGGGAACCAGGTGTGCGAACGGCAAGCCGGCCTTGCAAGCGAAACGCACCGCACAGTCGAATCGGCCCGCCGCACACACGCATATTCCAGTACCTCCGCGCCCCGTCCGCTTCTCCCGAACGCCGCTGCTCTTCGTACGGCGTTAAGGCACTACTTTGTTCAGTGGATAGCTGAAAATCGCTGTCGCACCCGCCCGACGCAGCGATGGCACGAGCTCACGCTCCACCCGCTCGTCCACCACCACCTCGATCGCCACCCAGGCACCGTCGGCCAGGTCGTTGATCGTCGGCGACTGCTCGGCGGGCAGTATCGCCAGCACCGCCTCCAGGCTTGCCCGCGGCACGTTCAGCTTCAGACCCACCTTCGATCGCGCAGCGATCGCACCTTGCAGCAGCACCGCCAGGTCTTCGATCTTCTGACGACGCGCCGGGTCCGCCCATGCCTGTTTATTCGCGATCAGCCGTGTGGTCGAGGTCAGCAACTCATCAATGACGCGCAGCTTGTTCGCCCGCAGCGATGAGCCTGTCTCAGTCACATCCACGATCGCGTCCACCAGCCGGGCTTTGACCTCAGTCGCGCCCCATGAAAACTCAACCTTCTTCACCGCGATCTGCTGCTGCTCAAAGTACCGCCTGGTCGTGTTGATCAACTCGGTCGCGATAATGCCCCCGGCCAGATCCTCCGGCTTGTGATAGTCCGACTCCTCCGGCACGGCGAGCACCCAACGCACCGGCTTGGCGGTTGCCTTGGAGTAGCTCAGCTCGCAGACCTCGTGCACGTCCGACTCGTTCTCGATGATCCAGTCCTGTCCCGTAATGCCCAGGTCGATCACGCCGTCTTCGACGTATCGGCTCATCTCCTGTGCGCGGAACATCACGGCTGAGAGCTGCGGGTCGTCGATCTCCGGAAAATAAGACCGCGACGAAATATTGATGTTGTAGCCCGCGCGGTCGAACAGATCGACCGTCGCATCCTGCAGACTGCCCTTGGGAATGCCAATACGCAGCAGGGGGCGGCTCCCGTCAGCGGAAGCGGAGGCGGTGTCGGATTGTGGACGTTGAAGCTGGGTCATGATGCATCGCAGTGTCTTCGGCCAGGGGCGCATCGCGGACATTCGCGATCGGCCCGAAGCCTCGTGTTTGCTCTTGTTCGATTCTCAGATTGTAACCACTCCCGCCCGCCCGCGGTCGCAGATCGCCCACTCACACGATCCACACAAACTACCCCTCACCACAACTACCCCACCCCACAAAGCCCAGGGATGGCGATCCCTGGGTCCCCTGGAGGAAAAGCTCACTTCTTCTTCGACCGTCGCCCCGCAGTCGCCGTCCCCTTCTTCGGCAGCGGGCTGGTCGGCGCTTCGTGGGCAGCCTGCTCCACCGACACCGCCGGCGCGAACACTTCCGCTGGCACGTCGTGGTCGTCCGCCCAAGCCTGGAACAGCATATGCGCCTCCGTCGCCTCATCCGCCTTGATATGGCGCTGAAGCCAACTCTCCGCCTGGTCCGTCGGCGTGTCGTGCTCAAGCACTTCCTCATCACCGAGCATCACCACCAGCTTGCGGTCCACCGGCATCGCGTGTCCGCCGAAGCTCAACAGCATCACCCGCCCCGCCACGTAGGGCACCATCCCCGGCAGCGAATCCAGGTAAACACGCTGATCCTTCTTCGCAGCGCTCGCCACGCTGCGCATCTCCATCGAATGCTCGCGCACGTACACCTCGTACATCGCTTCCCGCAATCGCGCCACACGCTCATTGACGAGCGGATACGACGCACCCACCATCTCCACGACTTCACCCTCCAGGCTCACGCGCAGATCGTTCACATCCACGACCGCTTCCATCATGCGCTCGAGCGCCGCGTCCGCCTCTTCCTGCGTGGCTTCCCATAACAGGAACGAGTACACCAGTTCCAGTACGGGGTCGCGCGTCGGCGGTGTTTCCACCTCGTACTCGCTGTGCAGACGCTTGAGCAGGGCGATGAGCTTCTTGCCTTCAGGGGTATCGTTTTTCACAGACGTTCCTCGTTCGATGGCGAAGGTGAGGGATTGGTGTCAGTTTCAGTTTCGGATTCGCCGGGCTGATCGTCGATGTCGCCCGTGCGTTCCGCGGCTCGGCGAATCGCATCATAGATGCCGGCTTGCTTCTTGATCGACTCATCCAGCCGAAAATCCAAATGCGGCACGGCTCGCAGCGCAACACCCTTCTTCACAAAACTGTGAATATGCCGAGAAGCATGCCGCAAGCCAGCCAGCGTCGTCTTCTGCTTCGCCTCCGGCAGCACGGAGACGTACACGAACGCATTGTGCAGGTCGGGACTGACCTTCACGCGGGTGATGCTGATCATGCCCTCGATCCGCGGATCGGAAATCCGCCGATGCAGCACGTCCGCGATCACGCGCTTCAGCGTCGACTCAATTTGTGCAATGCGATGACTCATGGTTTCGTTTCGAGTTCCATGTTTCGAGTTTCGAGTTCGTCTAGTCGGCTTCTCAACGCCCAACTAGAAACTCGGAACTCGAAACTAAAAACTGACTCACTGTCCGCTGAGGATCTCCAACTGGTGATCGCTGAGCACGTAGTCTCGGCCGAAGCGGACCTTGTCCAGCACGCGGTCGAGCATGCTCTGGCAATGGGGCACGCTGGTTGAGACCAGGGCGATGCCCAGCACGGCCGTGCGGTGGACGTCCTGCATGTCGATTTCCGCCACGGAAACCTGGTGCTCGCGATGCAGGCGGTCTTTGAGGCTGAGCACCACCCGCCGCTTATCCTTCAGCGACGCGGCGCCTTCGATGCTCAACTCAATCTGCAATACGCCGATGACCATGGGTTTTTCGGGGCAGTGCAGCTTAAGCCGCACTGCCCTGTTTGGGGGCGTTGATCTTTAAACAAGCTTCCGCTTGATTTCGATAACGTTGTAGCACTGGATCGTATCGCCGATTTTCACATCGTCGAAGCCGGCGAGCTTGATGCCGCATTCCGTGCCCGCACGTACTTCGCGGACGTCGTCCTTTACGCGACGGAGGCTTTCGAGGTTGCGTTCGTCCGTGACGACGATGCCGTCGCGGATGATGCGGGCCTTGGCCGACTTCTGGATCGAACCCTCGGCCACCACGCAGCCGGCAATCGCGCCGACCTTCGAGATGCGGAACACTTCACGCACTTCTGCCGAGCCGACCGCCTCTTCCTTACGCTCCGGCTCAAGCATGCCTTCGAGCGCCTTCGTCACTTCTTCGGTCACGTCGTAAATCACGCGGTGCAGGCGAATGTCCACTTCGCGTTCCTCGGCGATCTCGCGCACCGTCGGCGTGGCGATCACGTGGAAGCCGATGACGATCGCCTCCGATGCATCAGCCAGCAGCACGTCGCTCTCGGTGATGCCGCCCACCGCCGAGTGAATCACGCGTACCGTCACTTCGTTGTTGCCCAGCTTCTCCAGGCTTTCGCGAAGCACGTCTGCCGAGCCCTGCACGTCGGCCTTGAGCACCACACGCAGCTCGCGCGTCTTGCCTGCCTTGAGCTGGTCGGCGAAGTTGTCCAGCGTGACCTTCGTCTTGCTCGCCAACTGCTGATGGCGTTCAACTTCACGGAACTGGCTTGCAGCCTGCTCGGCCGCCTGCAGCGTCGTCGTGATGTAGAACCCGTCGCCTGCGTCGGGCAGGTCGTCGATACCTGAAATTTCCAACGGCGTCGCAGGCCCCGCCTCCAGCACCTGTCGGCCGTGGTCGTCGGTCATATCACGCACACGCCCGTACGCTCGGCCGATCACGATGAAGTCGCCCACCTTGATCTGACCCGACTGCACCAGCACACGCGCCACCGAACCACGGCCCGGCTGCATCTCCGCTTCAATCACTCGGCCGGCCGCGGGGCCGCCAAAGTCGGCAGTCAGCTCCAACAGCTCGGCCTGATAGTCGAGAACCTCCAGCAGGTCGGTCACACCCGTGCCCTTCTCGGCAGAGGTCTTGATGACTTCGGTTTCACCACCCCATTCGACGGGGTTCAGACCATGCTCGGCGAGCTGGCCGTAGATCTTCTGGATGTTGTCTGACGTCGCCTGGGGGACGTCAATCTTGTTCAGCGCGACGATGATCGGCACGCCGGCCGCCTTCGCGTGGTTGATCGACTCGATCGTCTGCGGCATCACACCGTCGTCCGCCGCGACCACGAGCACGACCAGGTCGGTCATATTCGCACCACGGGCACGCATTGAGGTGAACGCTTCGTGGCCAGGCGTGTCGAGGAAGACCACCGTCTTCTCCGCGCCTTCGCTACCTTCGATCGTCACGCGGTACGCACCGATGTGCTGCGTGATGCCGCCAGCCTCGTGGGCCGCGACGTCTTCCTTGCGGATTCGGTCCAGCAGCGACGTCTTGCCGTGGTCGACGTGGCCGAGCACGGTCGCCACCGGCGGCCGGGGGCGAACGTCGATCCGCTCGCGCTTGTCGAACGCTTCCTTGAGCTTGTCAATGGCGGTCTGCTGCTCGCGGACCTCCAGCTCGATGTCGTACTCCAACGCGACCTCCATCGCCGCTTCGGTATCGATGGCGGAGTTGATCGTCGCCATCACGCCCTGCTTGAACAGGTACTTGATGATGTCGGCCGTCTTGATGCCGGTCGCGGACGACAGGCTCTTGATCGTGATCGGCTCGGCGATCTCCACCTTGCCGCCGGTTTCAGCCAGACGCGGGGCGATGTGGCCCTGCTCACGCTTGCGCATGTCGCGCCGGCGCTGCTTGAGGAAGCCCGGCGCACCTTTCAGGCGAGCGTCGAGTTCTTCCATGTCCGCCTGACTGAACTTCGTCGGACCTGTCGGCAGAGCGTCCGCGCTGCGGCCGCGCCGGACGTTGCGCTGCTGACGACGCTTCCCACGCTGCTGGCCGGCGTCCGGCTCACCACCGCCGCCGCCTTTCACGCCACCGCCGCGCGTCGGCCCACGCGAGCGCGTGATGCCTTCCACCGCGCCGGCCGGGGTGAATTCGCCGCCGCCGCCTTCCGGACCACCGGGGCCGCCCGGAGCGCCGGGGCCGCGACGCTGACGCGGCCGACGCACAGGCTCGGGCTTTTCGATTCGCACAACGTTCGGGCCCTTGAGCGTCGCCTGCTTCGGCTTCTGCAACTGCTGGCCCGCCGGCGCGATGATCTTCGGACGATCCGGCACGTTCGGCCGACCCAGTGCTGCCACACCTGGTGGCGGGGCCGCCGCCGGCGTCTCGTCGCCAGCAACGGGCGCTTGCGGCGCTTCCGGGGCGGCGGGGGCATCCGGTGCTTCGGGTTGAGACTGTTCCGCGGCCACGGCCGGCGGCTCTTGCTCAGCCGAAGGCTCGGCCGGGGCTGCGGGCTGCTGCGGCGCGTGCTCTTCCACGGGCGCAGCGGGGGCTTCCTGCGTTGGCGCGGCGGCGGCCGGGGCAGACGGCTGATCGTTGGGCTGCGGCACAGCGGCGGCCGCGGCGTCCGTCTGCTCGTCGACGTCACCATCGGTTTGGGCAGGGCGGTCCACGGTCGCTGTCGCCGTGTCGCTGGGTTCGGCCTGATCGCCACCGTCCGCGTCAGCGCGGCGTCGGCGTGCCGGCTTGCGGGCCTTCTTGAGGTCCACCTTCTCGGCGGTCTCAATGGCTGTGCCGCTCTCGGCCTCGCCGAACCACTCGCGGATCGTCTGGGCCAGGCCCAGCTTCACCGTCGACATGTGGTTCGTAATGCCTGGCACACCCTCAGCCTTGCACTTCTCGACAATTGCCTTGCTCGAGACGCTGAGTTCCTTTGCCAGCTCAAATACACGTTTGGCCTTTGCCAAAACAAGCTCCTCTTGCACCCGGCGTTCAAGCCGGCCGTTGCATCGAATCCATCTCACTTACCGCCGCTGAACACTACCGTCTCACCCGCACAACGCGTGCGAGGGGCGGGTCGGCTGTCCATCATGACAGGCCGACGCTGAATCTATGGTGAACGTCGCGTTACGAACGCTTATCCACTTCTGCCTGATCCTGTGGTGATTCTTCACCCGGAGCCGACTCACCCAGCGTACCCGCGTCCGACGGCGTTTCGTCGGCCAGTGCTTCGCCGGGCTCGCCTTGCTGACGGGCCTTGGTGATTTCCACTTCGTTCGGGTCGCTGCCTTCGGGCTCGGCGCCTTCGCCGACAGGGCCGACTTCGCCGTTCGAAGGCTCTTGCTCATCGCCGGCCGCCGGATCCTGCGCCAGCGCTTCATCACGCGTTTCAGACGCGGTCGCGTCGACGTCGGCCTGGTCCGTGGCGGTGGGCTCTTCCCCACCCGGCGGCACGGCGTCGGCGTCTTCCTGACGCTGTTCGAGCATATCCACAATGCTCGAACCCATATCGCCGCCTTCGGCACCGCCACCCGAGCCGCCTTCCGGCGCCGAGGGCAGTATCTCGCCCAGGATCGCCGCCGCCTGCTGCTCGCCAGGTCGGCCGGCCAATGCCTGCTCGCCCTCGCGCTTGCGACGCTCGGCCTCTTCCTTGTCCTTCTGCTGTTGCTCGGCGACAACCTTCGCCTTCTCGCCCGCGGTTTCGATCATGCGCTGGGCGGTTGCTTCGTCGACGTTGAACGTCTCGATCAGGTACGTCGGGCCAACCTCTTCGATGTCGAACACACTGATCACGCCAAGCGCGGCCAGGCGGTCGATGTGCTCTTCCGTCACGCCTTCGACGCCCTTGAGCGTCTCTTCCAGCGTGTCCAGGCCCTTCGTGTACTCGGCCGGCGTGAGAATATCCACGTCCCACTGCGTCAGCCGCGCCGCCAGACGCACGTTCTGACCACGCTTGCCGATCGCCAGGCTCAACTGGTCTTCATTCACCACCACCGTCGCTCGGCCAAGCTCGAAGCAGAGCGAAATCTCCACCACCTCGGCCGGCTTCAACGCGTTCTGAATCAAGATCTGCGACGACTCGTTCCAGCGAACGATGTCGATCTTCTCGCCACCCAACTCGTCGACGATGTTCTTGATTCGGCTACCACGCACGCCAACGCACGCGCCCACCGCATCGACCTTCGAGTCGATCGAGCTGACAGCGATCTTCGTTCGATGCCCCGCCTCGCGTGCCATCGCCTTGATCTCGATGATCCGCTCGGCAACCTCGGGTACTTCCACCTCAAACAGTCGGCGGATGAAGTCCGGCGCCGCTCGCGAGAGCACGATTTTTACCTGATTGCCCGCCTCACGTACATCGAGGATGAGGCAACGCACACGCTCGCCCGGCTGATGCTGCTCACTGGGGATCTGCTCGCTGCGGGGCATGAAGCCCTCGGCCCGGCCGATGCTGACGACCAGCGCGCCGCCTTCGTAACGCTGAGCCATCCCGGTCACCAGTTCGCCGACGCGGTCGACGAATTCGTTGTAGATGCTGCTGCGCTCGTCCTCGCGGAAGCGCTGGATCATGACCTGCTTGGCGGTTTGTGCGGGGATACGGCCGAGCGATTCGAGCGAGATTTCCTCGTCGCCGCGCCAGATCTTGATGGCCCCGGTCATGCGATCCAGTTCGGCGTGAAATTCTTCGGTATCGATCGCGTTGAAATGCTTACGCGCGGCGGACACCATGGCCTGCTCGATATCGCGGAACAGCACCTCTTTTTCAACGTTGCGGTCGCGGGAGATCGCGTCGATCAGCCGCATCATTTCCTGGCCGTTAATCATGTTTCTACCTGCTTATTTGGTTGTCCTGGTTGCTGAGCAACCTATTCACTTTTCCGTCGACGTCGGCGAGCGGCAAACGTCAGCCCTTGGGCCGGAACACATGGCGAACCGCGTACCACACGTCGGTGCCTGGCCCCTTAAAACGCAAAAAACCACGAGCCGGTTACGCTCGTGGCCTGGGCAGCGGCTCGGGAAGCAGGGGTATCGGCACTTGGCCGATGGCTTCCCAGCCATATCGGATGGCACGGGGCGGCTATTGCATTGCCGCAGCCTCCTTTCGGCATCGCTGCCGATCGGTAAGCACCGGCGTGAGGGTGGCCTCACCAAGATGGGTCGTGTTAGCGCCCATCACGGTGTTGCAATCCCCATACCAAGCTGTCCGCGTTCCTGGCTCATCCGATTTCGCCTCAGGCTACATCATCGGACCCTATGCCCGATGAAGAGACGTTTAAGTCTAGTTGTTAACCCGCTGCTGTCAAGGGTTGAAGGTGGAAGGGCACCGAGCAGTCGGGTAATTCCTCCGGAATCGAGGGGACCGGCCGCGGCCGGGCCGCGTCACCGGCCGGTCCGCTTGCGCTCGTGCGGCCGAGCCTCGCGGAACAGGCGAACGACATACCCGACCAGCGCGACGAGCATTGCCACGAGAAACAGCAGTGAAAAGCCGAGGCATAGCCATTCGAAGAAGGTCATGATCAATACACTCCCGCTTCACAGGCAATCTCAGGCAAGGGTGTTACCGACGCACAGCGCCGACCGTCGCCTTGCTGTTGCCGGTGGGCGTGCCGGCCTTTTCGTCGAGCAGTTCGCGTACGCGACGGGCGATGCCGGTGGCGTCGATGCCCGCCTCGGCGAGTTGTTCGCCGCGGCCGCCCTGGTAGATCCAGTCGTCAGGCAGGCCCAGTCGATGCACGCCGCGCGTGTCCAGGCCGACTTCGTGACAGGCTTCCAATACACACGTGCCGAAGCCGCCGACGACGGAATGGTCTTCCACCGTGAGGATCGGCACGCCCGCCTTGATGAGCTTGCCGACCAGGTCGATGTCGACCGGCTTGGCGAAGCGAGCGTCGTACACCGCCACGGAGTAGCCCTGCTCGGCCAACTCTTCGCGGGCGGCGAGGGCGTGGTTCGCCGGGAAGCCATAGGCGAGGATCGCCAGGTCGCTGCCTTCCGCGAGGCGGTTGGCTTTGCCTAGTTCGAACGCCGGCGTGTCGGGCTGAATCGGCGTGGGCACGCTGTCACGCGGGTAGCGCAACGCGCTGGGGCCGACGTCATGGGTTCGCATGAATTCCAGCGCTGCGGCAAGCGTCGGCTCGTCCATCGCGGCGGTGAGCACCATGCCGGGGAACACGCGCAAAAAGTTGATGTCGGCAAAGCCGTGATGCACCGCACCGTCGCCGCCGACCAGCCCGGCCCGGTCGAGGCAGAACCGCACGGGCAGCTTCTGCAACGCGACTTCCTGAAACACCTGGTCGAACGCTCGCTGGAGGAACGTGGAGTAAATTGTCGCGAACGGCTTCATGCCGCTCTTGGCCATGCCCGCACACATGTCCACCGCGTGCGACTCGGCAATGCCCACGTCAAACGCGCGGTCGGGAAACTGCTGCATCAGCTTCACCACACCCGTGCCGTCGGGCATGCCGGCGGTGACGGCGGTGACCTTCTCGTCCTTTGTCATCACCTCGGTCATCAGGTCTGCGTACGCGCTGGTGAACGCCCGCCCGCCTTTTTGCACCTCAACCCGGCAGCCGTCGATCTTGAACGGCTTAGGCGAGTGGAACGTAGTCGGGTCGCCGGTGGAGAAGTCAAAGCCCTTGCCTTTGATCGTCTTCACATGCAGCAGCATGGGGCGGTCGAGGTCTTTGATTTCCTCAAACATGTCGATGAGCGAAGGCAGGTCGTGGCCGTCGACGGGCCCGACACACAGCAGGCCGAAGTGCTCGAACATGTGCTCGCGGGCGAGGGCGGCTTTGGTCATCTCGCCCATGCGGTGATAGATTTCTTCGAGCGTTTCGCCGCCGGGCAGATGCTTGAGCACGCGATGGGCGGTGGTCTTGAATTCCTTGTAGGTCTGGCTGGCACGGAAGCGATCGAAGTAGCCGGCGACGGCCCCTTGCGGTTCGTTGATGCTCATGCCGTTGTCGTTGAGCACGACGAGGAACTGCCGTTTGAGTGTGCCGGCGTTGTTGAGCCCTTCCATGGCGACGCCGTTGACGATTGACGAGTCGCCGATGAGCGAGACCACGCGTCGGCCGTGGTCGGGGGTGTACTCGCCGACGAGTTGATCGCCGCGCGCCATGCCCACGGCCGTGGAAATGGCCGTGCCAGCGTGCCCGACGCTGAACAGGTCGAAGTCGCTTTCGCGCGGCTCGGGGAAGCCGGCCATGCCGTCGCGCTGGCGGAGCTTGCCCAGCAGGCCCAGCCGACCGGTGAGCAGCTTGTGCGGGTAGCACTGGTGGCCGACGTCGAACAGCAGGCGGTCTTGCGAGAAGTCGAAGACGTAGTGCATTGCGATGGTCAGCTCGACGACCCCGAGGTTTGGCGCGAGGTGGCCGCCGGTCTTGGAGACCTGGTCGCAGATGGCGTTGCGAATTTCCTGCGCCAGTGTGGGCAGTTTTTCGCGCGGCAATTGCTTGAGGTCTCGCGGGCCTCGGATTGTGCTCAGCAGTTCATACGACATTCGTGGCCTTTCCCTTCGTTCCGCGGTCTGACGGAACCTTTGGTCTGATCGCTTCCATGCACGGGTGAGTTGGCCCCTCAGGGTCACCCGTTGGAGGTGCATCGGCTGGCGTCATTGTAGACGGTTCGGGCCGAGCGTCCCATCATCATCCTCGCAAGGCTGGTGTGGGGCGTTATTTCTCACGCACCGCCATGTAATCGCATAACTCGCGTAACGGCTCGGCCGACGCGCCAAGGTCGGCCAAAGCCGCGTGCGCCGCGTCACGCAGGCGGGCGACCTCGGCCCGGCTGGCATCGATGCCCATGACGCCGGGGTAGGTGAGCTTGCCCTGGTCGGCGTCCTTGTTGGCGGTCTTGCCCAACTGCTCGGTCGATTGCGTGACGTCCAGCAGATCGTCGATGATCTGGAACATCAGGCCGACCGACTCGGCGTAGTGCGTAAGGTTGTTCAACTGCTCGGCCGACGCGCCGCCACAACGCCCCCCCATCCGGCAGGCGCACCGCAACAGAGCGCCGGTCTTGTGGCGGTGAATCAACTCCAGGCGCCTGGCAGGGGGCGTGTCGGCGTCGAAGGCGGGCAGCGTGTCGTAGATCTGGCCGGAGATCATGTCCGTCGTGGCCGTCGACAACTCGCGGGCAACGGCTCGGCTAAGGGCCGCGTCGTCAATGCCCGAGGCGATCGCTTCAAACGCCAGCGAGGTCATCGCGTCGCCGGCGAGGATCGCCATCGCCTCATTCGTGTGCTTGTGCAGCGTCGGTCGGCCGCGGCGGAGGTCGTCATCATCCATCGCAGGCAGGTCGTCGTGCACCAGGCTGAAACAGTGGATCAATTCGATCGCCGCGGCTGCGGGCAGCGCCGCCCGCTCGTCGCCGCCCACCGCTTCGCAGCAGCGCACCACCAGCACGGGGCGCAAGCGTTTGCCGGGGCCGAAGAAGGCATACTCGATGGCCGACTTGAGGTTGGTCGGCATCGCCCGCTGCTGGAGGAATGTGCGCGCCCAGTCCTCGACAGCGCCGGCCGGGGAGGTCAGTTTCGCCAAATCAAATTGGTGCACTTGCGTTTCGCCGTTGCTCATCGCCGCCCTCGTCCCCAAAATCGAGCCCACCGACCAAACCCGAAAAGTATAGAAGCACCGACCCGCGACTACAATTTTACGCCTGCCCCAGCACCCAGTCCGCCACGGCCTGTGCACCGTCGCCAGGCGGGTCGCGATCCAGCGCGGCTCGCATCTCCATTAGCCGATCGTCCGCCGTCAGCATCGGCCCGAGCAGGGGGGCTAATTCGCTCACGTTCGCTGTAGGTTCGACCCGGTCTCGCAGCAGCACGGCCCCGCCGGTGTCGACCATCGGCTGGGCGTTCAGCCGCTGATGCTCATCCTTGTGATACGGATAAGGCAGAAAAACGCTGGGCACGCGATTGGCCCACGCTTCCGCGACCGAGCCGGCCCCGGCCCGCGTGATCGCCAGGTCAGCCGACCGCCACGCCAGGCCCATCGTGTCGCAGAACGCCAACACATTCGCCTCGATCCCCGCCGCAGCGTACGCCTTCGCCACCTCGTCGCGCATCGACTCGCCGGCCAGGTGCATCACCTGCCACCGCTCGCGAAGAGCGCTTCGCACCGCGTCATGCTCGCACAATGCCATCATCGCCCGGTTGATGCTCACCGCTCCCTGCGAGCCGGCTGTGACCAGCAGCGTCCGCCGATCGGGAAGCAACGAAAGCTCGCATCTCGCCTGCTCGGGCTCAACATCGCCGCGCACGGCAGTGCGTCGCAAGGGCAGCCCGACACGCTCCGCCCCCCGCAGCGACGCATGCTCATACACGCTGAACACCTTGTCCACCTGCCCGGCCAGCCACGCGTTCGCCCGGCCCGGCACCGCATCGAGATTCACCAGCGCCACCGGCACGCTACAGGCTTTCGCCGCCCGCACCGCCGGCCCCGATACGAACCCGCCCGTCGCGACCATCACAGTCCGCCCCAAAGCCGAGGGCTGAGCACCGCGAAGCCCCGGATTGCCCCCATTTCTGGCAATCACCCCCCGCACCTGCCGCTTTGCCTCGCCGAACCCGCTCAAAAACCGCCACAACACCCTCGGCCGCAGGCCGAACGGCTCCGCTACAATTGACGTCCATTCAACACCAAGTCCGTCTGCGATCTGCCCGTCCAGCGGCCGTCGCGACAAGATGAAATGCCCCGTCACCCTCGATTTCTCCGGTTCCCCCGCGTCCGCTTCGCGCAGCCGCTCCAGCACCGCAGCATTGGGAAAGATATGTCCGCCCGTGCCTCCGCCGGCCAACAACACCGTCAATTGATCCGTCATGTGCGGCCCATCTCATCCTCGTCAGCCCGGCTCGACTTCCACCGGCGTCAGTTCCAACGCGTCAAATTCATCGTGCGCCTGCTGCTCGTAGTTCGCATTGTCCAGTGCCGCGACGAGCCCGAGCCCGAAGGCGGTGAGAATCCACCCCGTTCCGCCGGCACTGACCAGCGGCAGGGCGATGCCCTTCGTCGGCACGACCACCGTCACCACCGCGATATTCAACGCTGCCTGCAACCCGACGATCAGCAACGCTCCGAGCCCCACCAGCCGGGCGAACGTGTCGCGGCAGTCCTTCACGATGCCTAGGCCGACCCACAGGATCACCAGGTACAACGCCACCACCAGCCCGGCGCCGGCGAGGCCCAGCTCTTCGCAGATCACAGCGAAGATGAAGTCGGTCGTATCTTCCGGCAGATAGCCGAACTTTTGAATGCCATTCCCTAGCCCTCGGCCGGTCAGCCCGCCTTGAGCGATCGCCAGCATCGACTGGATCGAGTGATAGCCCGCGCCTGCCGGGTCCTGCCAGGGGTCGAGGAAGGTGGTCAGCCGTGTGACGCGGTAGGGGCTGTGGATAATCAT
Organism: Phycisphaerales bacterium AB-hyl4; assembly: GCA_041821185.1. Taxonomy (NCBI): domain Bacteria; kingdom Pseudomonadati; phylum Planctomycetota; class Phycisphaerae; order Phycisphaerales; family Phycisphaeraceae; genus Natronomicrosphaera; species Natronomicrosphaera hydrolytica. The sequence goes on from JBGUBD010000002.1 coordinate 80,684, forward strand.
CGCGACCGCTGCGATGATCGCCGGCGGAGCCATCATCGCCATGTGCCACAGCTTCGCGCCCCCAGCGATCAGCAGGCAGATTGCCACCACGCCAATCAGCGCCGCCGTCCCCCAGTCTTCGATGACCACCAGCGCACACGCCACCGCAATCAGCAGCAGCGCCGGCAGCAGGCCATGCCAGAACCGATGCATCACCCCCCGCCGACGCGCGCACCACCACGCGATCGCCAGCACGATGGTCCACTTGATCAACTCCGACGGCTGAAACGTCAGTCCCCACGAGGTCGGCCCGAGGTGCAGCCAACGACTGGCCCCCTTGACCGACACGCCCACGCCCGGAATCAGCGTCGCGGCGGTCAGTCCGAGCGCGACCAGCACGATAAGCCACAGCGGGTTCGTCCAGCCGTGATGCCGGAACAACTCGCGGACGTTGATACGGCTGGCCAGCAGCATCACCGCGATGGCGATGCCGGCGTAGAGGGTGTGCCGCGTCATGAACATGCCCAGCAGCCCTTGCTCCGTGACCGGCTGTCGGCCGACGTGCAGGCTCGCCGAGTGCACCATGACCACCCCGATCCCCAGCAGGGCGACGACAGCAAGCTGGACAATGTGCGCAGGGCGTAGCATGGAGGATTTATCGGTCAGTGCACTGGGTGTTTGTGTAATAGTTTTTGCCCTGGCAAAGATGGCCTCGCGTTGGGGGTGGACGGCCGGAGAAATTCCGGATGCACGTTCGGGGGAAATGCCTGAACAAAGCTTGCGTTCATGCCCTCAAGTGATATAGTCGCAAGTGTGTAATGGTGGCTCTCGCCTTACATTGGACATGCTTGTGACTTTTTTTGAGGGGGAGGGGCCCGGGGCAAGCCGTGCTTGCGGCTTGTTTGGAGGAGGTTTCTGGGAGGCAAATACACCACGCCGTAGCTTTTCCGTCGGGTGATCAACCCGTCGCGGTGGGCTGTTCGTTTGTCTCTGGCCAAGTCAGCGGCTTGGCTGGCAGCCGGATCAGGCTTTATGTCCATCATGGCGAATCGCAGCGGCGTGCGTGTTGGTTTGATCGCGTTTGTATGACTTGATCCAAAGTCTTTGTACCCGGTGAACACGGTGTTCGCCGAGCAGGCTATCTTTGCGCCCGTTGTAAACAACGGGGCAAACCACGCCGGTTGTGAAGCAATCGGTAATCCTCATTTTGAGGAAAGGAAGAGAAATGCAGAAGGCTACTTTGATTTCGGCGCTGGCAATGGGTTCGGCAATGGTCGCAACATCGCAGGTTCATGCCGACGTGAACATTACGTTCGATGATCCAGTGGTTACCAGTAGTAATCAGGCACCTGGGGTGTGGTACACCGACCGTGCTGCTCCGGCGGGCTTTGAAGTCGTGCAGTTCAATGGCGAAAACGTGCTGAAGCAGTCAATTGGCGCCGGCGACGCCGACGCCAATGGCTTCCGCAACACGCAGGGGCGTAAGTATGACCTCACGCCTGGCACCTTCTCGGTGTCCATCGACTTGTACGTGCCGGACGACTGGGCCTCGACCGACCGTCGTATGGCCGGCTTCTGGGGCACAATGTTCGACAACTCGGGTGACGTTGCGTCCTACCCGATCATCGAGTTCAACTCGGGCACAGCGGGGTACGAGTCTACAACCGACGACCCGACCAACGCCGGCTCACCTTCGCCGCGTTTTCGCGTGTGGGATTCCCAAAGCGGTTGGGCAGATATGGGTCTGCCCACCGGCTTCGCTTACGATACATGGCATACGCTCGAAATGACCCTCGCAGGTGGGCAGATTATTTACACCGTCGGTGATCTCGAGGTCGCGGTCACAGCTGGTGATGCCGACTATTTCGGCAACATTATCCTCCAGGGTTACAACACCCACGCCGACTTCAGCTCGGGTGTGAGCTACGACATCTATTGGGATAACTTTTCTTCGGTCGTCCCGGAACCTGCCAGCCTTGCGCTGCTGGGCATGGGTGGGCTCGCCTTGGTGCTTCGCCGTCGACGTGCGAATGCCTGATTGCTCATTGCGACATCACGCTTAATTACCACGGGACTGGCGTTATCGCGCCGGTCCTGTTTTTTTGTTTGAAGTGGGCAGTGGTCATCAGTCGCGAGGTCGGCGTTGGTTGGTTGCCGACCTCACCCGCCTGCCGAGCCAGAGCATGACGAGCATTGCCGCGATGAGGAACATCACGCCGGCGATGCCATACTGCCACCAGGCCGCGTCGGCCCAGCCGCGGCCGGTGACGCGGCTGGTGATGGCGAAACTCAGTTCCGCAGCGAGTAGGCCGATGATACAACCGAGCACCGCGCCGAGGGCGTAGGCGGGCCAGGTGGTCGCGGGTTTGGGGGTGGGCGGCGGCATTGGGTTATGAATGGCGGAAGCCCACGGCGTGACGCCGTGGGCTTCGGTGTGGTTGGGTTGATCGAGCTTGCGATGTTTATTCGGGCTTGTTGTCTTCGCCGGAGACGTTGGGTTGTGATTTTTCGATGACGTCGTCGACGAGGCCGTAGGCCTTGGCTTCCTGTGCGGAGAAGAACTTGTCGCGTTCGGAATCTTCTTCGATCTGTTCTTTGGTCTGGCCGGTGTGTCGTGCGAGGATGCCGTTGAGTTCGTCTTTGGTTTTGAGGATTTCCTCGGCTTGGATCTGGACGTCGGAGGTTTGGCCGTAGACCCCGCCGTAGGGCTGGTGGATCATGACCTTGGCGTGGGGGAGGCTGTAGCGTTTGCCCTTCGCGCCGGCGGCGAGGACGACGGCTCCGCCGGACATGGCTTTGCCGATGCAGTAGGTGGCGACTTCGCAGTCGAGGAACTGCATGGTGTCGTAGATCGCGAGGGTGTCGTCAACGGCCCCGCCGGGCGAGTTGATGTAGAGGTTGATGTCGACGCCCTTTTTTTGGTTCTGCAGATAGAGCAGCCGCATGATGATGCCGGTGGCGGAGGCGTGGTTGATCTCGCCGACGAGGAAGATGACGCGATTTTCCAGCAGCAGCTCGTCAATGGTCATCTCGCGGTATCGGCCGATGGGTGGCGCTGCCATCGCCATCGACATCGGGTCGAGCGAGCCGGTGGGCTGCTGAAACATCGGCATGCCTGTTGCGCCTGGCATGGGCGGCAGGTCAGAGAGGCTGTGGGGGGTGGATTTGGTGCTCATGTGGCGGTATGTCATGTCGTGCGTGCTCAGATCGTGATCTACAAGGTTCAGGTCGGCCCACATGATAACTGTGCGCGCGAGAGATGGATAGTTGGGGGGGTGGGTTTGTGGTTTCTGGTTTAGGGTTTCTCGTTTCTGGTTGGGGAAGCCGAGCCCTGAGCGAGTCCGCGAGCGAAGGGCCGGATCTCGTTGGCAGGACAATCACTAACCAGAAACCAGAAACCACGACCCTACTCCCCCAACATGGGGCGATTGCCTACAATACATGTCGTCACGGGGGGAATGAAGAACGGTAGACCTTCACTGGAGTCTGGCAGCGCGCAGAACATGACCGAGCACCTTTCTTATCGATCGGGGCTGGAGCCGGCCGTTGCGTCCAGTACGCACGACGTGCAGGCCAGCCGGGACTTTGCCATCGAGACCGCCCGCCTCTTGGCCGACTCGCACTGCGAGGATGTGGTCATCTTTGACGTGCGCGGTTTGAGCGATCTGGCAAACTACATCATCATCGCCTCAGGCACGAGCGATCGGCAGATCAAATCGCTGGCCGGCCACGTCAACGAACTTGCCCGCGAGCATGGCTTTGTCCGCTACGGGTCGGACCGGGACGCGGCGAGCACCTGGCTGGCGTTGGATTATGTCGATTTGATGGTGCACCTCTTCGAGCCGGCGACGCGGGCGCACTACGACATGGAAATGCTCTGGGGCGATGCGCCACGCGTGTCCTGGCATCGTGGTTGAGCGGCGCTGGCCGGGATTTTCCTGATGCAGGCATCGGGCTCAGCATGTTGCGCTGCCGCGAAGTTGAAGTTCCACCATCCAGTTCATCTGGCCTCGCGTATATCGGGGTAGAACGGTGGATGACGCTGCAAGTCACCACCAACCTCGTATGAAAGGAGCATCAGATGAACTGGTACAAACTTTGCAAATCATTCGGTCGACGCGGGCTGTTGAGCCTGGCACTGGTTGCGGCATTCGGCATCGGCGGCGTGTCGCTGACCGGCTGCAACACGACGGAAGGCGCTGGCCAAGACATTGAGGCGGCCGGTGAAGGCATTCAGGACGCGGCGAACTGACGGGGTCGCTGCGCGGCGTGCGTGGCTGGCCCGAGGGGGTTGGCCACGGCGGATGTGATTGTGGCGCGCGTCCTCCTTGCAGGGCGGGGCGCGCGCCATTTTGTTTCAACGAACATTTAGCCGTCAATGCCGAGAAGAGCTTGTCAGAGGCGGAACGGGAGGGTGTCTGATGGGGCTTCTTGGTTGGGCATTGGTATTTCTGGTGGTGGCGATTGTCGCTGCAGTGTTCGGGTTTGGCGGGATCTCATCCGCGGCTGCGGATATTGCCCGAATTCTGTTTTTCGTCTTCATCGTGATTTTCCTGGTCATGCTGGTCGCCGGTCTGCTCGGCGCTGCTCCATTGCCAGTTTAAGCGGTGTTTCGACCGTGTAATCACCGACGGTTGATTTGGGAGATTGAGTGAATATGGCCGTTGATATTCGGCCGACCGTGCTCGGAGGGAGATGGAGCTGAGGGAGAGAGCTTACTGACAAGTAAGGAGGGGGGTAGTAGGGGAGGACTTGTCAGCTTGCCGCTTGGACATTTATGTCCCGGCGGCATTTTTTTTGCGCGGAGGTGGGCTTGTGCCTCAGTTAGACGCGTTGTTCTGGGGGATATTCCAGTCCGCGTGGGGGCAGCCACCTCGATTGATTGGGGGCCTCATTTCACATCATTGAGTTGGTGTCGGGCATGGCGTGCCCCTACGGTTGCCTGCGTGTGTAGCGCGACGGCCGGCGGGCGTGACACGAAGCCCGCCGACATGAGACGTAGGACGCGATCTCTATCACAATCTGGCAAAGGAACTCAAATGCGACATTTGATCGAGACAAACAAATTGACGATCTGGCTTTCGCGCACATTGACAGTGCTCGCGGCGGGAGTGCTCAGCTTTTCAATGCTGGTCGGCGTCACCGGCTGTGAGACGACCGAAGGTGTTGGCCGCGACATTGAGGCGGCGGGTGAAGGCATACAGGAAGGCGCGGATCGCGCGGACCCCGGTCCGCCTGACCAATGGTAATGCGCGATCGTAAATGCAGGCTGATCGGGCCTGCTTGTGCAGGATGAGTTGACGTCCCGAAGCGGTGCGGCTGCTTCGGGACGCTTTGCCTTGATTACGCCCAACGTGTCGGAGGCCTTGCCATGAGCATGCAGGACAAGCTCGGGGTGTGCCAGTGGTTTCACTACCAGGACCGAGAGGCGGTGCACCGGACGGTGGCGACAATGCGGGCGTTGGGATTGACGCATCTTCGCACGGGCGTGTCGTGGGCCGACTTTCATCGGCCGGAGGGGGAAGCGTGGTACGACTGGCAGATGAACACGCTTGCGGAGGCTGGGTTGAAGGTGCTGTTGTCGGTCTGGCATACGCCGCCGTCGATTGCGGAAGGGGGCACGTGTGCGAGCCCGCCGAGGCGACTGGCGGACTATGGCGATTTCATCGGGCAGTTGATTGACACCTGGCCTGACGGCTTCGAGGCGGTGGAGCTTTGGAACGAGCCGAACAACCTGCTGAAGTGGGACTTCGAGCGATTCGACCCGAACTGGGAAAAGTTCGGCGAGATGGTGGCCGGCGGCGCGAAAGCCGCGAAGCAGCGTGGCAGGAAGACCGTGCTCGGCGGCATGATGCCGGTGGACGCGAGTTGGCTGCAACTGCTGGACAGTCACGCGGCGCTGGACGACGTGGACGTGATCGCGATCCACGGCTTCCCCGACATGTGGTGGCCGGACCACCCGAACTGGGACTGGTTCACGCATTGGCAGGGCTGGGCGCACAAGATTGAGCAGATTGCCAGTGTGGCCAACGGTCGTCCGGTGTGGATCAGCGAAACGGGGCTGGCGACATGGGACGTCCGCCGCGAACGGCCGAGCCGGTTCGATCTGCAAGTACGTCGTCTCACGCTTGCCGCGCAAGCCCCGGCCGAGCGGGTGTACTGGTATTGCCTGTTTGATCTTGACCCGCAACGGCACGCGATCGAGGGGTTTCACGTTGACGAAAACGAGTACCACCTGGGCCTGCTGACGCACGCGGGCGAGGCCAAGCCGGCATACGAACGCATGCGCGAGTTGCTTGCAGACGAGGTTGAGCCGGTTGATGTGCCCGAATCCGACGTAAGTTCCGTTCGCCAACCTTCGCAATGAGGCGGTGGTGGGCGGATGGGCGGAGGGGCGCGTGTGGGATCAGTCGGCTTCGAGTTCTTCGCGTCTTGAGAGCTGACGGGTGTTGGCGGTCAGCAGCGTATCGCCGCTGCCATCGAAAGCGCGGACGAACTGGTCGATGTCGGTGGCACCGAGGAGAATCGTGCCGCCGCCTTGCTGATCGTTGATGACGCGTTCGCCTTTGCCGAGGTGGACGACGACGGAGGGGTTGACCGCCGAGCCAGGCGTTTCAGCGCGGGATGCGTCGGCGGGTGTGGTGTTGAGGCGGGCGAGCGCTTCGAGCATGCGCGTGCGGTGGGGGAGGCTGTGGTGCATGGGGAAGCTTGGGCAGGTCGCGCCGCGCGCGGCGAGGCCGACCTGGTAGCCGTGGAAGTGCGCTTCGCAGACGAGCGAGGCGGTGAGGCAGACGGCCCGTTCAAGGCGTGTGTGGCGGTCAGCGTGGTCGGGAGCTGAGCCGGGTTGGCTGTTGCCGTTGCTGTTGCCGGGAGCGGTGGTTTCGGCATCGCGTTGGAGGTCGAGCAGGATCATCATGCGCGGCGGACTGGGTTGGGTCATCTCGCGCGAGACGAGCACGCCCGTGCGGGCGGAGCGTTTCCAGTCAACCATCTTGAGGCTGTCGCCGGGGCGGTAGGCTCGCAGGCCGAAGAAGTCTTCCGTGCCGCCGCCGCGTTCGCGTTGCTTTCGGCCGGAGGGGTCGTGGTGGGCGAGCGAATAGACCATCCGCCGATTGACGCGATAAAGGTGGGGGTAGATCAGCGTCTCAGTCTGCTGCTCGAAGGTGACGACCTTGTAGAGGATGCCAAACGGGAAGCCGGTGGCCAGGATCATCTGCTCGAACTTCAACTCGCCGCGGCGCAAGGGCCAGCAGGGCGCCTCCGCCTGGATGGTCTGGTTGGGGCCGATGTGCAGCACCCAGCCGAACGGCCGGGCCTTGAGCAGCGGCGGCGACATTGCGATCGGCCCGGTGCGCTTCCAAGCTCGCCAGCCCCGGCCCCACGTTTCCATAATCGTCAGGCTGAACACCGGCAGCCAGGAGCGGTTGGTCAGGTGGTAGCGGATGATCAGCGGATCGCCCGCGACACCGTGCGACGGAAGCAGACGCTGTACGCGGATGTTCCGCAGCATCTGCCAGCTCAGCAGGGCGGAGACGACCAGTCCGCCGGTCATCAGCCCGAAGGCCCAGAACAGCAGGTTGGCTTGCGTGTAGATCGCCGCGGCGATGATGACACCGGAAACGATCAGATAGATCAGCCCGCCGGAGCCGAGGTGGATCCGGCTGCGTCGCCGCTTCGCGTTGAGTGTTGCACCGATGGCCATTGCTTCAGATGCCAGGTGTCATGAGGTAGTCGGCAATCTGACCACCTGACCCCTGAACTCCGCCTCACCTTCCCATATAGGGTTCGCCGAGCCTCAATGTCTCATCGATCACGTCGCCGCGGCGCGGGCTCACGCGGTCCGTGCCTTCCGCGAGCACGATCAGCAGGCGTCGGCTGGATCGCGGGAGGCGGATCGTCTGGTACGCCGGCGTGAAGCCCTGCTGCCGGGCGAGCACCTCGACGTCATGTTCGAGAAAGCCAGCGCCGAACTCGTCGACGGGCACGTTGAACCATCCGTCCGAGTCGCTTGCGCCGCTGCCGATGCTTTTCGCTGAAAGGCGCTCCGGGTCGAGTGTCAGGGCGATGCGCGCCTGGGGCACGCCGGGCTCGTTCAGTCGCGGGTCGTCCGCGGAGACGATGTAAATGCCTGAACTCGGGCCTTCGATCACCTTGCCTTGAAGCTGATAGCTCGAACAGCCCGTTGCCAGCAGGGCGCAGCATGTCAGGAGCAAAGCACCAGAGGTCCTTTGCCACAGTTGGCTCAGCCCCTCGCGGTGTCGTGTGTGCATCCGGCTAGCTCCATGTTGCTTTGTGTTGTGTGACTGAGTGAATCAGCTTTTGGGTTGAAGCTCTTCGACCTTGGGCAGGTCTTTCAGCGTGGCGAGGCCGAACACTTCGAGAAACTGTTTGGTCGTGCCGTAGAGGATTGGCCGACCGATTTCGTCCGCGCGGCCGACGATCTTGATCAGGTGCCGGTCCATCAGGCTTCGCAGCACTTCGCCCGCCGCGACGCCGCGGATCGACTCGATCTCCGCGCGAAGGATCGGCTGCTTGTAGGCGATAATCGCCAGCGTTTCGATCGCGGCGGGGCTGAGCTTCGACTCGTTGCGCTTGCGGTGCAGGTTGGCGAGCACGTCGGCGAACTCCGGCAGGGTCATGATCTGCCAGCCGCCGGCGACCTGCTCGATACGAAAGCTGCGGCCGGTCTGTTCGTAGACCTCGTTGAGTTTTGCGATGGCGTCGTTGATCGCCTTGGCGGGGGCTTCGAGCGCTTCGCCGAGCTTGGCGGCGGTCATGGCCCGGTCCGCGGTGAGCAGCGCCGCCTCGACGCGCGACGGCAGTGCTTCGAGCTGCTCGTCGGTCAACGTCGGCTCGGGGGCGGGGGGCTTTGCCTTCGGCGCCGCCTCGGGCTCGGCCGGTGGCGCGGCGTCATTGGGTTGATCGACCTGTTGATCTGCGTGTTCAACCTCGCTCATAAGGGCATTGTAACACCGGACCGCGATGATGGCGTGGTGCGCTGCTTGTCACTGCCCTTGCTCCGAAGTTACTTAAAATTGCATATCGCCGACCGCAGAAAATCGAAAGCCACCATTGTGCCCATATACTCCATCCCGTACACTCGGGATAGTCGATACATATCGCATTGGTGGGAGGCTGGGCACACACGTTTGGCTGGCAATGCGGTGTTGCACGGGGACTCGTAACAGACATCATCGGAGGATGCTTTCGTGAACAACATGTTTTATCGTGCGCTCAGCGCGCCCCTTTTGGCCGGACTTCTCGCAACCTCGGCCAGCGCCTCGACGGTTTATAATGTGGACTTCACCGCCACCATTGATCGCAGCATCGGTTGGCCTGAAGACCACGAATATTCGATCTCGATCGGTGACCAGTTCCATGGCACGTTGCAGTATGACGCTTCGTATCTCGTCGGTGGTGAGGACTGGGAGCGGCTTGCACTCGGCCAGGGTTTCAACTCCCTGAGCTTTGACTTCTTCGGCACGACATACGATGAGACGGATCACTCGTACGCAGATTTTCCTCCAGATCTTTTTTTCTCCAGTGATGGGGAATTGATTGACATGGGTTACGGTGTGATCGTCGATTCGTCTATCCGTTTCGGGTTCGGTGAAGGTTTCGGGGTTTTCGGTGAAGGCAATGAATTCGCGATATTGGGCGATGTCGAGTTCTTCGTTCAGTCCAACGACATTCCAGAAGATCCGACCATCATCCCCTTGCCCGCAGCGGTGTGGGGCGGCATGGCGTTGTTTGGCATGCTTGGCGCTGGCGGCGCGATCCGCCGCCGATTCGCCGGGCAGACCGAGCCGGTGTGATCCCGCGACTCACACTTTTTGAAATTTAAAACGACGGCGGCTGATGTCATGTCAGCCGCCGTTTTCATGCACCCATCGGGCCGCGTCGCACAGTGGCCGCGAAGGGCGTAACATCTTGGCAATGACTACTCAGACCACCAAGACGCTTCACGTCGGCCCCGTGCCCGTGGGCCCGGATCAGCCGTTGACGATTATCGCTGGCCCCTGCGTTGCCGAGTCGCGCGACCTCTGCCTGACGATCGGCCACGCGCTGCGCGACCGCTGCCAGCAACTCGGGCTCGGCTACATCTTCAAAGCCAGCTTCGACAAGGCCAACCGCAGTTCCATCGCATCCGACCGTGGGCCGGGCATCGACGAAGGCCTACGACTGCTGGAAGATGTGAAGGACGAACTAGGCGTGCCCGTGACGACCGACGTGCACGAATCGCAACAGTGCCGATCCACCGCGACGGTGGTGGACTTGCTACAGATCCCCGCCTTTCTTTGCAGGCAGACCGACCTGCTTGTCGCCGCGGCGGAAACCGGCAGAGTGGTCAACGTCAAGAAAGGCCAATTCCTCAGCCCGCAGGAAATGGGCAACGTCGTCCGCAAGCTTACGGAAGCGAAAGCCAAGGGCATCATGCTCACCGAACGCGGCACGTTCTTCGGCTACAACCGCCTGGTCAACGACTTCGTCGGCCTTGGCGACATGATGGGCCTCGGCCAACCCGTCTGCTTTGATGTGACTCACTCCACACAGCAGCCCGGCGGGGCGGGGACGAGTTCGGGCGGTCGGCCGGAGTGTGCGCCGCTGCTGGCCCGCTGCGCCGTGGCAGCGGGGGTGCATGCCCTGTTCATTGAAACACACCCGGAACCGGCGAGTGCCAGGTCGGACGCGGCGACCATGCTGCCGCTCGACCGCACGCTCATGCTGCTGGAAGAGCTTAATCGGCTGCATCACGCGATGGGGTCGATCCGTATCGGCGGCTCGGCATGATGGGCTTGCTGGGGTAATGGAGGAGGGGGCGGTAACACGGCAACGCGGCTTCGATTCCGCAACCATTTAGCCGCGGGCCTTGGCCCGCGCGTTCGGGCCGTAGAGTCGAAGAGCGCGGTGCAAGCACCGCGGCTAAATGTTGCAAGTGCTAAGCCGTGTTGTTGAATTACGGTGGATCAGCCTTTAGTGCACGGCGGGTCAGCATGCCGGCCGCGGCCAGCATGCAGATGGCGATGGGATAAGTGACCAGCAGGCCTGTCGCGACGCTGCTGGCGCCGGGCTGATCGCTACGCCACACCGAGTAGTCGAGCAGGATCATCGTCGCCCAGACGCCCATGCCCGCCATGATCAGGCCCATCGCCGCCAGTAGCGCCGCCGCGATGAGCCGAGCCGCCCGGCTGCCGACTGGTCGACTCGGCTTGGGCCGTTGCGGCGCGGTAGCCGACGAGGCTTTGGGCGGGGCGTGTGGTAGCGATGCCTCGGCGCGAGGTTCAACTGCTGGCTTGCTGGGGGGGCGTTGCGGCGGGGCGTGTTCGCCGGTGGCCATTTGTCGAAGGGCGTCGGATAAACCGTCTGGCATGGGGGGCTCCAGAAGTGCCAGCGTACGAAGATGAACATGGTAGGACATTGCCCCCGGCCGAGCCAGAGCGGGCTGCGTGCGGCTGAACGGCGACGGTCTGGTGCTTTGACCGGTGTCATGGTGGCCTTTATGCTGCGGGTCTGCCGATCCTAAGCGGGTTGGAGGGCGTATGTGGGGGTGACGCTTCTGTCCGGCGAGCCGCTTGCCGTACAATAATCTGGATGGGGTCTGTGAAGCTGAAGCAAGCGAGATAAGGGCCGGGTTTCGTTCATGGAAGGTTCTCATAAGTCGCACCCACCACCGAGCAACTTTCGCCAGTTCTTTTTCCGAGGGCTGGCCATCCTGTTGCCGTCCGTGTTGACGATCTGGATTCTGCTGGCGGCGTACCAGTTCGTGCAGAACCGTATCGCTGCGCCGATCAATTCGGGGGTGCAGGAAGTCATCGTCCATGTGACGCCCTGGCCGGCGGTGTCGGAGACGCAGATCGAGGAGCACCGGGCGGACGTGCGTGCCGATCGCGACCTTCGGCAGGCGTACGACTCGGCGCGTAATCCGGAGGCCTGGCTACACCGTGATGCCCGGCGGGTTCAGCTTGACCGGTGGTGGCGCAGCTACGCGTTTCCGATGGACCTGATCGGGCTGATTATCGCAATCGTGCTGATTTACATGGCGGGCCTGCTGCTGGGCTCGTACATCGGTCGACGACTGTACGCGCGGGGCGAGGCGATGGTGAACCAGGTCCCGCTGGTGGGACGGGTGTACCCGGCGGTGAAGCAGGTGACCGACTTTTTCGTTGGCCAGGACCGCGAGAAGGTGACGTTCAACCGTGTTGTGGCTGTGGAGTATCCGCGTAAGGGGCTCTGGAGCGTGGGGTTGGTGACCGGGGACACGATGAGCGCGATCCAGGCCGTGGCGGGCGCGGACTGCATGACGGTGTTCATTCCCAGTTCGCCGACACCGTTTACCGGTTATGTCATCACCGTGCCCAAGAGTGATACGGTAGAATTGCCGATTACAGTAGAGGACGCGATGAAGTTCGCGGTGAGCGGCGGCGTCCTGATTCCACCGAACCAGATGATCGTGCGGTCGGAGGCCGGTCAGGTGGAAGGTGAAGCTTCGTCCAGTTTGCCTTCGCCGCAGCAGAAGGCCGGGCGTAAATCCGGCAAGGCTCAGGCTGCATCAGGCGACGGCGAGGCGCAGGATGCGGTTGTGGATAAGCCGCAGGGCCGTACGCCATAGGCTCGAATCGGTCGGGGGACGGAAGTTCATGAATCGGCTCACTGTGGCCGATTCGTAAAAGGGTGGCATGGGTTGATGATTGACCCCTAGCCTGCGGAGTAAAAATTATGGAAATTATTGTCAGCGGCAAGCACATTGAGATCACCGACCCGATTCGCGACTACGCTATCGAGAAGGCGGGCAAGATGCCGCGCTATTTCGACCGCGTGCAGGCGATCGACGTTGTGGCCGACAAGCGCGAAAACCACCAGTATGAGGTGGAAATGATCGTGCATGTGGAACATCACGAAGCGTTCGTTGCGAAGTCAAAGGGTGAAGATCTCTACGGCTGCATTGACGAGACGGCGGACAAGATGGAACGTCAACTGACCGACCACAAGGAAAAGATTCAGGATCGCAAACGTCAGCCCTCGCGCTGAGCGGTGCGGCGAAGTGATAAAACCGCTACATTGTTCAGGCTGTCGCGGGGTGGCGGTGAGGGGCGATGGCGTTGTAAGCGGCCCTGCCGGGGCAGCTGTGCTGGACGTAGCAACTTACGAAGTGAGGACTGAACGATCATGAAGTGGCACGATTTTCTCGTGACGGATGCGATCATCGCTGACCTGAAAGCCACCGACCGCGATGATGCGATCATCGAAATGATCGATGCGCTGATCGCCAACGGCGCTGCCCCCGCCGACCTGCGTGACGACTTGATTCAGCAGATCGTCGAACGCGAGAAGCACGGCTCGACGGGCTTCGGCAAGGGCGTCGCCGTGCCGCACGTGAAGCACGAGCGCATCGAGAAGATGGCTGCGGGTATCGGTGTCAGTCAAAAGGGCGTTGACTTCAACGCGCTGGACAAGGCGCCGGTGTACTCGATCGTCCTGCTGCTTTCACCCAAGGACAAGCCGGACGAACACCTTCAGGCGATGGAGAACATTTTCTCCAACCTGCAGAAGGACACGTTCCGCCGCTTCCTTCGCCAGTCGACGACGCGCGAGGAAATCGAAGATCTGATTCAGGAAGCCGACGCCCAGCAACTGACTGGCTGAGTGTTGGCGGATAGCCCTCCGCCTTCCCCCGCCTTGCGGAGCATTATTGACGTGCAGACTGCCGAGGCCAAAGTGACGATCCAGAACCGTCTTGGCCTGCATGCCAGGCCGGCGATGTCGTTCGTGGACATGGCCAGCGGCTTCGGCTCGGACATCCGCGTCCGCAAAGGCAAGCAGGAAGTCGATGGCAAGAGCATCATGCAGATGATGATGCTCGCCGCCACGCAGGGCACGCAACTGGACATCTCCGCTCAAGGCCCTGATGCAGAGCAGGCCATCCACGCTTTGTGTGAACTGGTCGACAGCAAGTTTGATGAAGAATGACTTTCTTTCAAGCGTGAGGGGAAGCGCGATGCCTTCGTCGCCCAAGTCACCGTGGCGACTTCGCCCTGCTATGGCAGGCAACCGTGGTCAGCTTCACAACCGCCCTCGGCAGTCTTGTGCTTTTACTGCTTGTCCTGCCACTGAGCACGATTGGCCCGACGTCGCGAACCGTTCGTGTACACATGCATTCCGGCCACGTGAATGAACCGGGTTACTGGGCGATCGAAATTCTCACCCATCTTTTCATCGGATCTCTACTCGTGGGCGTGGCAATGCTTTTCCTGGCATATTCGATGACCTCACGGCGGTAGTGATCGGCTTTCACCTCTGCGTTGGCGGCACGAACCCGTCAATGGTCAATTCGAATCCGCTGAGCGCCGTGGGCGTGAACGGGTGATTGGTAATCAGCCGCAGCTTGTGCAGGCCGAGATCGCGAAGGATCTGGCAGCCGATGCCGTACGCGCCTTTGTTCATCGGCGGCATCATGCCGGGCGTGGGGTGTGAATCACCAAGTTGCACGTGTTCCGCCGCGTCGTCGGCCTCGCGCTTCGTGCGGTAGGCGGTCTGTAGCCGTTTGAGCAGGCCTTTGCCCGCGCCCTCGTGGCGGAGATAGACGATCGCGCCTCGGCCGGCCTGCTGGATCATCCGCATCGACTGCCGCAGCGTTTGGCCAGAGGGTTGCGTCACATCTTCGAACACGTCGCCGAGCAGGTTCTGGCTGTGCATCCGCACAAGTGTTGGCTGGTCGCTGGTGATGAGGTTGCCCGCCGCGTCGAGCTGCCCCACATCGCCGCAGGTCAATGCGATGTGCGGCAGGGGGTCGACCAGCGACCGGTAGGCGATCAGATTGAAGTGGCCAAACGCTGAGTCGAACGGCAGCGTCTCGATACGCTCGACGAGTTGCTGGCGTTCCAGGCGATGGTGCACCACGTCGGCGACGGAGCACATTTTCAGGCTGTGCTTTTTGCACAGTGCTTCGAGTTCGGGCCGACGTGCCATCGTGCCGTCTTCGTTCATGACCTCGATGATGACCGCGCCGGCGCGCAGGCCCGCCAGCTTGCACAGATCGACCGAGCCTTCGGTCTGCCCGGCACGGACGAGGCAGCCGCCGTCGCGGGCGCGCAGCGGCTGCATATGTCCGGGCCGATCGAGGTCGACGGGCTTGGTGTTGGGGTCGATGAGGGTTTTGATGGTGATCGCGCGGTCGGCAGCGCTGACGCCGGTGGTCAGGCCGAAGCGGGCGGCGGCGTCGACGGTGATGGTGTAGGCCGTGCTGCGCTGGCTGGTGTTGATGCGGGCCTGCGGCTCGAGTTGGAGGTCATCGCAAATCTCGCCCTCAAGCGCGACACACATCATGCCCCGGCCCTCGCGAAGCATGAAATTGACCAGCTCCGGCGTCACGTGCTCTGCGGCGCAGACGAGATCGCCCTCGTTCTCGCGCTTCTCGTCGTCGACGAGCACGATCATGCGGCCGGCCTTGAGGTCGCTCAAAATATCTGCAATTGAATCCAATGTGAGCACTTCCGGTATCAAATGACGCCCGGCGGCGGAGGTATGCCTCTGGCGAGCGTCGCCTGTTTCGCTATCGGCAATCGTAAAGGGTCCCATCATATCGGCTTCTGCGTTGAGCCGTCGTGCTGGCCGGGTGATGAGGTGGTCGCGCCGTGCCCTCTTGCCGAGGCAACGCAGGCCATGGTAATCGGACCTGCCGCCCCATTGATCGGCCGACATTGGGGCGGGATTGTTGAAATGACCGATGGGGCATATCATGAGGATTGGACTTTCACGAAACTGCCCCGGTTTTTCCCTCGGGACGAGGTATGAATACACCGCCTTCCTCATCCAACGACGCGGCCAGCGTGCACCAACGGGTGAACGCCGTGCTGAACCGCATTCGCCCGGCGGTGCAGTCCGACGGCGGCGACCTGGAACTGGTCGAAGTCACGGACGAGGGGGTGGTCAAGATTCGGCTGCACGGGGCGTGCGTGGGCTGCCCCTCCAGCTCGATGACGTTGCAGATGGGTATCGAACGCAACGTCCGCGAGAAGGTGCCCGAAGTTGTCGCCGTCGAGCAAGTGCCTTAAGCCGGCTTGTCCGTTGGTCGATGCTATCGGGGGCGGGAACGGCGGTAGGGGACCATGCTCCATCAATCTTTGCTGCGTCAGGCCGGTGTTCGCCGGGCGCACGGATCAATGTGGGCCGGGTTGTGTACAGGGATGTTCCATCGCGTCAACCCGACGCGATCGCACGGCGACAGGAGGTTGAACCCGCATGCTCGCATTGACCCGACGCGTCGGTGAAGAAGTTGTCATCGGCGACCCGAAAAATCCAATCGGCGTGATCCGCGTGGTTGAAGTCCATGGCGACAAGGTTCGCCTCGGCTTTGACTTCCCGCATGACGTGGAAATCAACCGCCGCGAGCTCGCCGAGCAGAAGGCACGCAACCCCGAGGGCAAGCCCCGTGACGAAGGGGCGAGGAAGTAACAGTCTGCCGTATTGATGGTTGATTGGCGATCTGGCGTGCGGCCGACCGCACTTAAACTCACTCGCCAATCGAAGATCACCCCACCTCCGCCTGCTCGAAGTACCTTCCCCACAACACCGACAACCGTTCCACCTCGGCGGGGTCGAGTTTCGACTTGTCGGACCAGATCGCCAGCTTCAACGCATCATGGGCCGGGCTCGGCTGCTGCGAGAGCAGGGTGACGTCGCTGAGCGCTGCCTTCATGAGCGAGATGTTGGCCGTCGTCGCCCGCTTGAGGTTGCCCATGATCTCTTCGAGCAACGCCTGCACCGGCTGGTCGGAAGTGTGTGGCCGCCAGCAGTCATAGTCGGTCGGCATCGCGATCAACGCATACGCCAGTTCCGCTTCCCGCGCGAGCTTCGCTTCGGGCATGCAGGTCATGCCGATCAGGTCGCCGCCCATTTGCCGATGCATATGCGACTCGGCCTTGGTCGAAAAGGCAGGCCCTTCCATGCAGACGTACGTCCCGCCGTCGTGCACTTTCACATCACTGTCAAGCCGCTTCGCCGCGGCGAGCAGCCATTGTCGCATCACCGGACAGAACGGTTCGGAAAACTCCACGTGCACAGCCGCATGCTCGTAAAACGTCTTCGCGCGGCGATGCGTGCGGTCGATGACCTGGTCGGCAATGACAAGTTGGCCCGGCTGGATGTGTTCCTGCAACGAGCCGGTTGCGCCGCTGGCGAGCACGTGTGTGACGCCGAGGCTTTTCAACGCGTGGATGTTCGCGCGGTAGGGCACGTGGGTGGGGTTGAACACGTGGCCGGGCCCGTGGCGCTGAAGGATGGCGATCTCCACCCCATGCCATTGCGTGAGTGTGATGGGCGAGCTGGGCTTGCCGAACGGCGTGTCGAGTTCGCGTGTTTCGCCGGCTTCCGCGCCGAGCGCGTCGCCGAGGCCGGTGCCGCCGATGATGCCGATTCGCAGGGGGGTATCAGTCATGCCCGGCATGATAACCGCCGCACGCGCAGACGTCAGAGTGCTCCGGTTAACGTTCCGCGTCGATGCCCGGCGGGAGTTTGTCGGGCATGGTCAAATCATCGCTTTCCAGCGAGGCAACGGGGTACGTGCAATAGTCGACGGCGAAGTAGCCGCTGGGACGATGGTTCCCGCTTCGACCGACGCCGCCGAACGGCAGCTTGCCGCTGGCGCCGGTGGTGGGGCGGTTGAAGTTGATCAGGCCTGCGCGGACACGTTGGTAGAAATGGTCGTAACGATCGGTGTTGTTGGATAGCAGACCCGCGACGAGGCCGTAGGCCGTGCGATTGGCCTCGGCGATGCCGGCTTCGAAGTCGGGCACGCGGATCAATTGCAGCAGGGGGCCGAACAGTTCGTTGTCGTCTCGTTGCTTCATGGGCGTAACGTCGAGCAGGCCTGGCGAGAGCATGGCGTTTGAGTTGCCGTTGAGTCGGCGCATCTCGACGATCGGCTGAGCGCCGCCATCGATCAGCGCTACTTGCGCGTTGAGCAAGTGATCCGCCGTGGCTGATGAAATCACCGGCCCTGCGAAGGGTTCGGGGTCGTCGGTGTACGCGCCGATGCGCACGCGGCCGATCATGTCGGTCAACCGTTCAACGAAGCGATCGCCTGCCTCGTCGTTGACCACGATCAGCCGACGGGCGCAGGTGCATCGCTGTCCCGCCGTCGCGTAGGCCGACTGGATGGTCATGTATGCCGCTGCGTCCAGATCGTTGACTTCATGCACCAGCAGCGGGTTGTTGCCGCCCATCTCCAGCGCGAGGATTTTCTCCGGCTTGTCGACCATGGCATATCGCAGCGCCACACCCGTGCCCAGGCTGCCGGTGAACAGCAGGCCGTCGTGGCCGGTGTGCTCGGTCAGCGCGATGCCAGTCTCTCGGCCGCCTTGCACGAGGTTGACGACGCCTTCGGGCAGACCGGCATCGAGCCAGAGTTCAACCATGCGTTGTGCGGTGAGCGGGGTGTGCTCACTGGGCTTGAATACGACGGTATTACCTGCGAGCAGGGCGGGTACGAGGTGGCCGTTGGGCAGATGGCCGGGGAAGTTGAACGGGCCGAACACACCGAGCACGCCGTGTGGCTTGTGGCGTGTGACGCCCCGTGCCGTGCCGAGATCAACTTCGGCTTCACGAAGTCGATCATGATACGCTTCGATTGTCGTGGGCACTTTGGCGAGCATCGTGCCGACCTCGCCGGTTGCTTCCCAGCGTGGTTTGCCTACTTCCAGGCTGATTGCCTCAGCGATTGCCTCGCGATGCGTTTCGAGTTGTTTGCCAAAGTTTCGCAACAGCACGATGCGCTCATCCAGCGGCCGCGCGGCCCATGCGGGGGCGGCGCATCGAGCCGACGCGATGGCTGTGGCTACTTCAGCGTTGGTTGCCGCTCGGCCCTGCCACACGATCTCGCCCGTCGCGGGGTTCAATGATGCGAACGGCTGGCCTGAGCCGACTTGCCATTGGTTGTCTATCAAGTGGCTGTGCATGATCGCTCCGCGTCGCTTGTCGGCTAACGGGACGCTCGATTCTAGGCCGCCCCCGTCGGCTCGGGCGCGTGCAGCGGCAGGTGACGTACGCTGTCGCCCGGCTCGACTTCCAACGCCTCGGCGATTTCGCGTCGCAGCACCAGGCCTTGCCCATTGGTCGCGTATGCGGTGTGGCATGCGCGAAACGCCCGCCGTGTGTTGCTGATCAGGTGCATCGGACCTTCCACCGCGTCGTCCGTTATATCGCGCACCTGCGTCAGCTGACTGTCGCGCACCGTGCGGATCGCGTCACGCTCGCAGCGCAGGACGGGGCCGGCCTCGAAAATATCAACCATGCCACTGAACTGAAACCCTTCCAACTCAAGAATGCGCTTGGCCGGCCGCGTCTCGTCGTGCACTTGGCCGATCACCGCCTGCGCTTCGGGCGGAAGGAGGGGGATGTAGATCGGGTGTTTGGGCATCAGGTCGCCGATGAACTGTTTGTTCACAATGCTCAGGTAGTCGGCCTTGGGAAAATCGAGGTCGAAAAAGTGCTTTCCCACCGCGTCCCAGAACGCAGAGCCGCCCGCGCGATCGATTACGCCTCGCATCTCCGCGATCACCACCGGATCGAACAGGCTCGCATGGTCCGCCATGAAGAGAAACCGCACCAGCGACAGCGCTCGCCCGTTGCCGTGGCGACGGTGGTCAGGGTGCAGGAACAGGCTGCCGATCTCGCAAGGCCCATCATGGTCGAGCAGCAGGTGCAGTGTCGGAATTTCCTTGCGTACGCCGAGCGTTTGCGATTCGTGCACGCTTGTCTCAATGCGGTACGCATAGAACGGCTCGAAGCCGCCGACTTTCGACACCATGCCGCTCGTGCCGACGATTTTGTGAGTCGATAGGTCTTCCATCACGAACAGGTACGACTCGCCGCGCGGTGGATCGGATTCGAGCTTTTCAAATCCGCGAAGCGAATCGCGCACTCGCCGTTCGAGCATCGCCCGGTCGCGTGGCAGCGTGGTGAGGCCGAAGCCTGTGTGATGCGCCAGCGTCACCAGGTCGTCCACGTCTTCAAGTATGACCGGCCGAATCAGCAGCATGCACGTCGACTCCTGCTGATATTATCGGCGAATTCCAGGTGCAAAGTCGACATCCGCCAACGGTTATTGCCGCGATCCGTGTCGCCTGCGTGGTGATGCACGCTGATTGTCAGCGATCCAACCACGTTTCGCGAAGGGAAATGGTTGTGGCGGTGGGGTGCACATCGAAGTCCCAGACGTCACTGAGATATCCCGTAATCTGGTCATTCAGATACAAAAACAGCACCGGCGACTCGCTGGCGATCAGCCGCTGCACATCGCGATAGATGCTCGCGCGTTCGTCGCGATCGATCGTTCGTCGGCCACGCTCGAGCAGGTCGTCCAGCGTGCCGTTGGTGTAGCCCTGCTGGTTGTATTGACCGTCGGAATGGAAAATCGGATAGGTCCACTCGTCCGGATCGAACAGGCCCACCCAGCCGACCACGGTCATTTCGAAATCGCCATCACCGAGTCGGCTGAAGAAGGTGGCCCGCTCGATGCTGCGCACAGTGACGTTGATGTTCAGCGGCCGAAGCATGTTCGCGACCACTTCCGCAGCGCGAAGCTGTGACTGGTTTTCTGTGTTGACGATCATCTCCACGTCAAAGCCGTCGGCGTAATCGGTCTCGGACAGCAGTGCCCGCGCCTTCTCAAGGTCGGCCTGCTCGTACATGACCTCGTCGAGGTAAGCCCAGTGATCGGGCGGCAAATGGCCAGCGGTCAATGGCGTGGCGTAGCCGAAGCGGGCGGCGCGGTTGATGGCGTCGCGGTCGATCGCGTGCGCGATCGCCTGCCGTACGTGGGCGCTGGCCAGCGGGCCGCGCTCCGTGTTGATGCCCACATACTCCCAGAACGTGCCCGGCGTCGACTCGATCACCACATGTGCTTCGTCGATGATGCGCGCAAGCTGCTGCGTCGGCACGTCGAGCACCACATCAACCTCCCGGTTCGCCAGAGCGATCACCCGGCTGGGCTCTTCCGGAATCGGTCGATACACCACACGCGCCAGCCGCGGCAGACCGTCGACGTAGTAGTTCGGGTCCGCTTCGAGCACGAGCCGATCGTCCCGCCGCCACTCGACCAGACGGAACGGCCCCGAGCCCGCGTCGGCACGCGAGAGGTCGCCGTCGTTGGCTTCCACCACCTCCCGGTCGACAATCGCGTACGTCGGCAGTGCGAGGTAGTTCAGCAGCGCAGCATTCGGCTCTTCGAAATGCACTTCGAGCGTATACGTGTCCACCACGTCCATGGAAGCCAACCCCACCAGTGCCGTGCCGGTTTCCAAGTCGATCAGACGTTGGAGCGAATACGCCACGTCTTCCGCTGTGACGTTGCGCCCCGACACGCCGAAGTACGCATCTTCGCGCAGGCGGAACCGATACCTTCGGCCGTCGTCGAGCTGCTCATACTCGGCCAGCAGGTCCGGCTCAATCTCGGGATACTCACGCGACAGTCGCATCAGCGTGCTGTACATGTTCTCGGTCAGGCGACGCGAGCCGGCGTCCTGCGCCTGATGCGGATCAAGCGTCGAGCCGTCGGCCTGGATCGCAATGGTCAGCTCGCCGCCCGTTTGCGGATCGGCCGGCCGCTGGGCTTCACGTTGCGTATCGTCGAACTCGATTTCAACATGCTCAACGCCTCCGTCGCCGCAGGCGGACAGAAGCAAAGCGAACATCAGCAGCAGCAGGGGGGAATGATGTTTCATGATATCGCGTGGGGTGAGTCAACTTTCAATATTAGCCGCGAAGCACCGCGGAGCGCGTCCGCCTTGCGCACGCCCCGAGCAAATTCCCCAATAAAACCGCGATCGTCAGTCGTGCTGTCTCTCCGGCACAGGCGGGGCTTCGGTCGGCTGATCGGGGAAGCCTTTGAGCGGGCCGAGTTCCATGCGGTCGCGTTCGACGGCGGCCGGGCTTTGCATGTACAGGCTGATCAGGTCGGTCAGCGCATTGAGCGAGTCAAGATGCGTGCGTTCCCAGCCGTGCGAGGCATCGACGCCGAAGCAGATCAGGGCCGTGCGAATGTCGTTGCCCGCCTCCACCGCCGAGGCCGCGTCGCATCGATAAAACTTGAACACGTCGCGCCCGTGTGGAATGCCGTGCGACCGGCAAAGCCCCAGTAGCTTGCGCGTCAGGTGATAGTCGAACGGCCCGGAGCTGTCTTTCATCGCGATGGTGACGTTGTGCTCGGTCGAGCTCTGGTTCGGCGCGGGTGTGGCGTTGTCGATACTGACCATCTCCGCCACGTCGCGATGCAGCACCGCGGACGCACCCGAGCCCACCTCTTCGAAGATGGTGAACAGCAGGTGGCAGTCGATCGGCAGTTCGATGCCCGCTTCAAGAATCGCCTTGCTCGCGGTGAGCAGACAGGCGACGCCGGCCTTGTTGTCCAGGTGGCGAGAAACGATGAAGCCGTTGTCCGTCACCTCCGGCTGGGGGTCGATCGCGACGAAGTCACCCACGCCGATGCCAATTTCCGCAACGTCGACCGCGCGGCTGACGTGTTCGTCCAGGCGGATCTCCACGTTGTCCCATGCGACCGGCTGTGTGTCGATTTCCTTGTCATACACGTGGCCCGAGGCCTTGTTGGGCAAGATCGTGCCGCGATGGTTGCCTTCGTCGGTGAATATCGTGACACGAGCGCCTTCTGCGAAGCGGCTCGACCACGTGCCGATCGGCACCACGCTCACGCGGCCGTCGGGCTTGACGTGCTTGACCATCGCTCCCAGCGTGTCGAGGTGGGCGACCACCGCGCGGTTGGGTTTGCGCTTGCGGCCGGGCACGGTGGCGCGGATTGCGCCGCGTCGCGTGAGTTCGAAATCCACGCCGAGGCGTTGCAATTCCTCGCCGACGAAATGCACCACACTGTCGGTGTATCCCGACGGACTGGGGATCGCGAGCAGCTTCAGCAGCGTACTGATGAGGTAGCCGCGATCCACGGGCAGCTTGTTGAGCTCGGGGGCATGGCGGGGCGTTTGGGCAGCGGTGCGTGAATTCATAGGCATTCGTCGTTCTAAGGTCTGTCAATCAATGAGGCACGGTCTGGGGAAACAGGAAGTCGAGGAATTTTTCAGCCGTGGGCTGCGGCTCGTGATTGGCCAGCCCCGGCCGTTCGTTGGCTTCAATTAGATGATACGCGCTACCCGCCACGTCCGGAACCATCAGGTCCAGGCCCACGACGGGAATCTCCAACGCCTCGGCCGCCGCGAGCGATGCCCGCGCGAGGTCCGGGTGCAGTTGGTCGGTCACGTCATGGATCGTGCCCCCGGTGTGGAGGTTGGCTGTCTTGCGGACGCGGATCGACTCGCCCAACGGCAGCACGTCGTCCATCTCATGGCCGGCCAGCTTCACGCACCGCTTCGTCTCGTTGTCCAGCGGCACTTTGCTTTCGCCGCCCGTCGCCGCGGCTCGTCGGCGGTTGTATTTGTCAATCAGTTGCAAGATCGTGTGCTGACCCGTGCCGGTGATCACCGGCGGCTTGCGTACCGCCGCCGCGATCACCTCGTTGTCGATCACGATCACACGCAGGTCTTCGCCTTCGACGAACTGTTCGAGCAGCACGTCTTCACACACCGAGCGGGCCAGATCGACCGCCTTGTCGACCTCTTCAGGCGTGCTGATGTCGACGCTGATGCCCGCGCCCTGTTCACCTCGAGCCGGCTTGACCACCAGGCGCTCACATTGGTTGAGAAACGCGTGGTTTTGCTCACGCTCACCCGCCGGCTGATTGGCGGGCACTTTCAGGCCCGCCTTGCCGAGCAGCCGCTGCGTAACGCGCTTGTCATCACATCGGCTCATCGCGATCGCGGTCGTCAGGTCCGTCAGCGATTCCCGGCAGGTGACGGTTCGGCCGCCGAGGTGCATCCGAAAGTACGCAGCGTCCGCGTCGAGCACTTCCACGGTCACGCCGCGCCGCCGCGCTTCATCGATGATGATCGTCGCGTACGGGTTCAGTTCCTTCTCAGGCTTGGGCGGCGTAAACAGCGGCTCGTTGATCGGGTTCTTGTGCTTGACACAAAACACCGGCACGCGTTTGAACCCGAGTTTTTCGTAAAGGGCGATCGCTTGCGAATTGTTATGCATCACCGAAAGGTCGACGTACCCTCGGTCGCGTGTGAAAAAGTGTTCAACGAGGTGGCGTACCATCCACTCGCCGACGCCGGGCACCTGGCTTTGCGGGTCGACGGCGAGACACCACAGGCTCGCACCCTTTTCCGGATCGTTGAACGCTTCGACATGGTCGACGCCGGTGACCGTGCCGATGACTTGCCCGGTATCCTCCGACTCGGCGATGAGGTACGTCCGCAGCCGCGATGCGTTTTTATCCAGCATGAAGTCGGGATTGCAGGTGACCATATGCCAGGTCGCGTAAATGCGATTAACCGCTTCCGCGTCTTTGCGGGTGCGGATACGGCGGATGGTGAACCCGCGCGGCAGTCGACTGCTCGGCCGATAGTTGTGGGCGAGGATGCGGTAAGTATGTGACGGGTCCATAAACAGCCGATGCGGCGCCATGGACAGCACGACATGTGGATCGCGCAGGTAGAGCGCAACGTCACGCTTGCCCTTTGATTCGCCGCAGAGCTCGTCCACCAGGTGCTGGTTGGACTGGAATGTGTGGCCGAACAACAGTCGGCCCCACCCCATGTCGACCCAGGCGTCGGCCTTCATCTGCTTGACGTCCGGCGCGGTGGGCTTCTGCCAGTTGCGCAGCGAGGGTCCGCTGGCTTGGCCGAGGCGATGCGTGCCTTCTTGTGCGTGTCGGCGTGACATGTGGTTCAACCTTCGGCTGAAGGGGTAAGGGCTCCTGCACCCGTGCCCGCTTATGAAATTCCGTGCTTCTGCAACCAGTACTCCAGCAGCGTCACCTGCCACAGCTTCGAGCCGCGCAATCGTGTGATATGCGACTCAGGGTCAGCCAGCAGCGTGTCGACGTAGTCCGCATCAAAAATATTCCGATCGCGCGCCGCCGGCTGGTTCAGGATGTCCTTCACCCGATCCAGGTACGGGCCTCGCAGGTACTTTAGCGCGGGTACAGGGAAATAGCCCTTCGGCCGATCAATGACTTCCCACGGAATCACATCCCGGGCCGCTTCTTTGAGAATGTACTTGCCCCCATCTTTCACTTTCAGCTCCGCCGGGATCCGCGAGGCGAACTCGACGAGCTGATGATCCAGAAACGGCACGCGCGCCTCCAGGCCCCACGCCATCGTCATGTTGTCCACCCGCTTGACCGGGTCGTCCACGAGCATGATGGTCGTGTCGATGCGCAGCGCCTTGTCGATCGGCAGATCCGCGCCTTCCTGGGCGAAGTGCTTTTCGACGAACGCCCGGCTGTGGTCTTCGCCATACATGCTCGGGTGCACCGCTTCCTTGAACTCATTGTGGTCGCGGTCGAACAGGGCGTTCGCGTAAGCCTCGGCGGGGTTGTTGCCCTTGTACTTCATCATGGGCGGATACCAGTGATAGCCGCCGAAGATTTCGTCCGCGCCCTGGCCGGACTGCACGACCTTGACGTGCTTGGAGACACGTTCGCTGAGCAGGTAGAACCCGATCGCGTCATGGCTGACCATGGGTTCGCTCATCGCGGCGACGCAGCCGTCCATGTTGTCGAGCGTGCCCTTGGCGTCAACGACAATTTTGTGGTGTCGCGTTTCGAACCGCTTGGCGACCACGTCGGAGTACTTGAACTCGTCACCTTCTTCTTCGTCGACGCTTTCGAAGCCGATGGAGAAGGTTTCGATGTGCTCCTGGCCGTGCTTGTGCAGCAGGCCGACTACAAGCGAGGAGTCGAGTCCACCGGACAGCAGCACGCCCACGGGCACGTCGGCAATCATGCGACGGTCGACGGCTTCACCCAGTTCATGCAGCAGGCGACGCTTCCAGTCTTCCTTGGAGTATTTGCGTTCTTCAGCGTCGGGGTTGAAGTTGGGCGTCCAGTATCGCCGGGCCGTTCGGCTGCCGTCGGGCTCGACCATCATCGTCGTGGCGGGCGCGAGCTTGCGGACGCCCTTGAGGATCGTGTACGGCGCGGGCACGACGGCATGGAAAGTCATGTAGTGGTGCAGGGCAACCGGGTCGATGCTCGTGTCAACACCGCCCGGCGCGATCAGCGCGGGCAATGACGAGGCGAAGCGGAAGTTGGATGCGTTGCGCGTGTAGTAAAGCGGTTTGATGCCCAGGCGGTCACGGGCGAGGAACACTCGGCCGGAGTCGCGCTCGGCGACAGCGAAGGCGAACATGCCGTTAAACCGCTCGACGCAGTTTTCGCCCCATGCATGGTAGGCCTTAAGGATGACTTCCGTGTCAGAGCGCGAGAAAAACTGATAGCCCTTCTTTTCCAGTTGCTTTCGCAAGTCGGGGTAGTTGTAGATGCACCCGTTGAACACGAGGGCCAACCCGAGTTGACTGTCGATCATCGGCTGACTCGCGGCATCGGAGAGGTCGATGATTTTCAATCGCCGATGGCCGAGCGCAACGCCTTGTTGGAGGAACATGCCGCCGCTGTCGGGCCCGCGCCGGTGCATCCGGTCGGACATGTTGGCCACGAGCGTCGCGGAGGAAGCATTGCCGTTGGTAGAGAGTTCGCCGCAGATACCGCACACGTTGGTGTCAGTCCTTTCTGGTGAACGCCCGTGATTCGCCGCTGCAGTGGCGGGCCGGGCGCGAGAGTATTGATTGCAACGCTAACGCCGACCGCGGCGGGCGTTGACACTGCCAGCCGAGGCACGAGAGGGTTGCGAAAGTGAATACGGTGGGTTGGCCTTGCACGGATGTTGACCGTGTCGGGCGTGGCGGCAACCTGCGATTGCGCCTTGTCTGTCGCATCGGACCCACCTCGGCGTTTGCTTCCGCCGCCGACGCTGACGTCAGGCCGGGGCATTCCTGCACAAGGCGCTGACGTATCATCAAAAGCGAAAAATCACTCGAAACGAATCTCATTGTAGCGGCCAAGCCGAGCGCATCAAATTGTAAAGCTGGTTCAAAACATGGGTTCGCGCGATACCATACACGTCAAACCTGCAATAAACCCCATGAGGCTCATGGCTTTCAGTCGTGTGCCCGTGGTAGGAAAGCGCGGATCAATCGCATGTATTGCACGCTCAACAGCACACCCACCGCCGACGTTGGCCACACTTCGCAGGCCGACGTCGTCCTGCTTACGGCCGCCTGTCGCGGCGCTGCGCTGCTGCCAGCGAAGCATCGTATGCCGTTGACCAGCATCGGCTACTGCACGCGACTGCTGGATATCCTGTTCGCAAACGATCTCCAGAACCATTAGCATCGGTAGCTGCGATTGACATGCTCGCCTTTACCGTACGCAAACTCGCGATCTCACTGTTCACGCTCTTCGGCGTCGCCGTCGTGCTGTTCATACTTGTTCGCGTCGTGCCAGGCGACCCGGCGGATGCGATCCTCGGCCAGTTTCCCACCGACGCCGAACGTCAGCGAATCCTCGAACAGTATCGTCTCGACCAATCGCTCCCGGTCCAGTTCGGCGTCTGGCTTCGCGAAGCCGTGCAAGGCGATCTCGGCTATTCCTGGTACACCCGCGAGCCGGTCACGCGCAGCATCGCCGACGCCTTGCCGATCACGCTGCAACTGGCGCTGATGGCGCTGGCTTTCGCACTAATCGTCGGCATCCCGCTTGGCATCCTCGCCGCGATCCGGCGAGGCAAGCTGCTCGACTACCTCTGCTCGGGCTTCGGGGTGCTCGGCGTGTCCATCCCTAATTTCTGGCTCGGCGCGATGCTCATCCTCATCTTCGCCTTCTACCTGCGCATCATGCCCTCCGCCGGTGTGCCCCGCTTTACTGAAGACCCACTGGGCAACCTGCAAGCCATGATTTTGCCCACCCTCGCGCTGGGCACTGCCGTGGCCGCTGTCGTTATGCGGATGACCCGCTCGTCCATGCTCGAAGTGCTCAATCAGGATTATGTCCGCACCGCCAAAGCCAAGGGCCTCGCCCCCAACATCGTCGTGACCCGACACGCGCTGCGAAACGCGCTGATCCCCATCCTCACCATCACCGGCATCCAGACCGGCTACCTGCTCGGCGGCTCAGTGGTCATCGAGCAGGTCTTCGGCTTGCGCGGCGTCGGGTGGCTGGTGTTCAACGCCGCAACCAACCGCGACTATTTCCTGCTTCAGGCGGTCGTCCTGTTCATTGCCGCTGTGTTCATCACCATCAACCTCGTGGTCGATCTTGTCTACGGCCTCGTCGACCCACGCATGAGAAAAACCTGACCATACACGCCCCGATAAAGCCCACGGATGGCCATCCGTGGGCTTTGCAGCACAACACCCATGTTCACCTTCCTCACCAACCTGTTCGCCAACAAAGCCGCTGCCGTTGCGGCTGCGCTGCTGGCGATCGTGGTAGTGCTTGCCCTCGCTGCCCCGCTGATCGCACCGTACGGGCCCGATGATGCCAACTACGAAGCCATCCGCGCCGCACCCAACGCCCAGCACTGGCTCGGCACGGACAACCTCGGCCGCGATATCCTCAGCCGTATTATTTACGGGGCACGCATCTCCCTCCAGGTCGCGGGCATCTCCGTCAGCGCCGCGCTGCTTGCAGGTATGCTGCTGGGCCTGCTCGCCGGCTACTTCGGCGGGTGGCTCGATGAAATACTCTCACGCATCATCGACACGATGTTCGCCTTCCCCGACATCGTCCTCGCGCTGGTCATCGTTGCCGTGCTCGGCGGCGGCGAAGGCACGCAGGCGAACCTCACCCTCGCCATTGCGATCGTCTACACGCCGATCTTCGCCCGCATCGCACGGGGGGCCGTGCTCTCCGTCAAGGGCCAACCCTTTGTCGAAGCCGCCATCGCCTTGGGCACGAGTCACACGCGCATCATCCTTCGCCACATCACCCCCAATATCCTCGCACCGCTGACAGTACAGGTGACGCTCTCGCTCGCGTTCGCCATCCTCGCCGAGGCGGCGCTGAGCTTTCTCGGCCTCGGTGTCGAACAGGGCAAGCCTTCGTGGGGACGAATGCTGCTTCAGGGCCGGGACCTGATGCCCGACGCATGGTGGGTGGCTGTGTTCCCCGGTGTCGCTATTACATTGACGGTGTTGAGTTTCAATCTGCTCGGAGACGGCCTGCGCGACGCCCTTGACCCCCGCCACACCCGCGCCCGTTGAACAGGCCGCTTAAGTACATCGACGGCGAGTCGATTGGCGTCGCATGCTCAATACGCCCAGACCGATCAGCATCACAGCGATCCCCTGCGGTGCGGGCACGGCGATGTTGTCGAAGTGCGGATTCTCCCGTCCCGGCGTCACCTTCACCTTCCCGTAGGCGGATTGCAAGATGCCTTCCGCATCCGGCGAGCCGACAAGCCACTGCTTCGCCGTTGGCTTCGCGTCAAACCCCTCCGGCCGAACGAGCACCCAACCATCATTCGTATCCACCACCGGATGTTCCTCATCAGGTGTCGCCGCCTGCCCGTTCGCCGCCAGCGTCATCGCGTCGCGCAAAATCGCATCGCCGATCTGAACCGAGCCATAGTCCGGATTCAGCGGGTTACCACCTATCTGAGGCAACTCGGTCCAGCCTTCGTAGACATGGATACGACGTGGTCCGGCAATGTTCAGCTGCGTGTGTTTGCCGTTCGTCAGCTGGCCCAGATCGAGCGTCACGTCGCTCGCTGGATCGATCACCACATCGGCCCATTTCACGCTTGGCCAATCGCCGTCCCCGATCACGTGTACCGGTTGGGTCGCCGTAAAGCGGACCACCTGGAGCACATTGCCCAAGCGGTCGGTACTGCCGGCGTCCATGATGACCATTTCGACCTTGCTCAGGCCGTGCAATCCGCTGATTTCAATGGCATTGGGCATGTCGAGCCCGCTCTGGCCGCCGAGGAAGACTTCGCTCAGCCACGCGGCCTGGGCCGACCCCGGCGCGATGAGCAACATGAGCACGCAACAATAATGGATCAGTCTTGGCAAACGGACGCATGGCACGGGCGGACCCCTCTAAACCCCGGCAATGACACTCCGAACGTGAATCGCCATCTCGACTCCAGCAGGCTAGCCTGCTGCCGACAGAGGCTAGTTTAACAATTCGGGAAGGTCGTTCCAGATTTGTTGCGGTAATGCTCATCCCACGTGCCCCCGGCCCCCGGCGGTATTTCCACATGCCCGGGCCACTCCGTATCATGGCCCGCGACCGATACGCCGGAGCCGACCCATGAGTGACACCAATACGGCCGATCAAACGGCTCAGCCCGACGCGACGAATGCGGCTGACGAGGTCGGCGTCGCGTCGCGGCAGGAAGAACTCCACGAGGCGATTGGACAGCTGACGGAGTCTTCCGTCGCATGGTTGGCAGACTACCCCTGGGCGCAGAGCCTGATCGTCATCACAGTGGTCGTGTTTCTCGCGTGGGCGGTGCATCTGATCGTTCGGCGGTACGTTATAACGCTCATCGGGCTGCTGATGGGGCGGGTGCCGAACTGGTGGGCCGGCGTCGTCCGCGATCAGAAAGTGTTCCACCGACTGGTCCCGCTCGTACCGATCATCATCATTCACAGCGGGGTGGCGTTCGTGCCCCACCTGTCTGCTGAGGTGGTTGGCTTCGTCCAGCGCTTGACGTTGGCGATCATCGTACTGCTGATCGCTCGCGCCTTCGCCGGCGTGCTGACGACCATCAACGTCATCTACAGCCGATACCCCATCTCCAACGGCCGACCGATCAAGGGCTACCTCCAGGTCGTCAAGGTCGTGCTCTACATCGCCGCCGGCATCCTCATCGTCGCGGCGCTCATGAACGAATCGCCGCTGATCTTCCTGACCGGCCTCGGCGCGATGAGCGCCATCATCATGCTCATCTTCCGTGACACGCTGCTCTCGTTCGTCGCGGGCATCCAACTGGTCAACAACGACCTCGTCCGCGTCGGCGACTGGATCGAGATGCCCCAGTTCGATGCCGACGGCGACGTGCTCGACATCCAGCTCAATGTCGTCCGTGTCCGCAACTGGGATAAGACCATCACTTCGATCCCCACGCACAAGTTTCTGGAACACTCGTTCAAGAACTGGCGCGGCATGTTTGAAGCCGGCGGCCGACGTATCAAACGCCCCGTCTACGTTGACATGACCACCATCCGCTTCCTCACGGAAGATGAAATCCGCAAGTTCAGCCGATTCCTGTTGCTCAAGGATTACATCAAACAAAAGACTCAAGAGCTCGACACGTACAACCAGACGCACTGTCCGGAAGATCATGCGGACGTCATTGCCAACGCGCGACACCTGACCAATGTTGGCACGTTCCGCGCTTATATCTGCGAGTATCTTCGCAACCACCCGCTGGTCAATCAGGACATGACCATGCTCGTCCGTCAGCTCGACCCGGGACCGCATGGCCTGCCCATCGAGCTGTTCGTCTATATCAAAGACACCCGCTTCGTCGTCTACGAGGGAGCGCAGTCCGACATCTTCGATCACATCCTCGCAATCGCCTATGAATTCGGCTTGCGCGTGTTCCAGGAACCGACCGGCCACGATCTTCGCCAGCTGCGACCCACGCGGCGCCGCGCCGCCATCGCCGCCGACGCGACCCAGGGCAACGGCGTGTGAGCGCCTCATCGCAGCGGCCGTTTGAAGATCAACATGGTCTCGTCCGTCGTGACCAGTTCCCAGCCTTCTTCGCCGAGGCGGGACAGGTGTTCTTCAAGCTGCTGATACTCTTCATCCCGTCCGCGGAATGAAAAATCTTCATCGAGCACATGGTGAAATGCCACCACCTTATACGCCCACCTGGGAGCATCTGCCGCCTCGTCCGCATTCGCAGTGGCGTACCACGTACCCAACATCCCTATCACTACCAGCAACATCACACCGGCTGCATGTCGCATCGCTTGCTCCTTAAACAGAGGTTTGTGGGCTATCGTGCATTGTAGTCTCGGGATGTTACGATGCTGCGTATGACCGACCGCCTTACCCAACTGCGCAAGCTTTACGACGTTGACCCCAAAGATCCGTTCGTCTCCTACGGCATCGCGCTGGAGCATGCCAAGCAGGGCGAAACCGACGAAGCGCTTCGTTGGCTCGATCAGACGCTCACGATCGATGCGCAATACTGCTACGCCTACTTCCAGAAGGGGCGACTCCTCTCTGAGGTTGGCCGGGATGAAGAAGCGAAAGCCGCGTTGCGCGAAGGCGTTCAGCAGGCTCAGCAAGCCGGCGACGCCCATGCTGCAAGTGAGATCAGCGAATTGCTGGCTTCAATTGAGTAGGTTCTGATTCCCGGAAGAATCGAATTGTCATACGTAAACGCTAGCGCGGCGGTGGCCCACCACCATGCGGAGGTCCGCCACCGTGGGGCGGCCCACCACCGTGGGGCGGTCCGCCACCGGGTTTGCCGGGCCCACTGATCGGTGAGCCCATGCCGCCGGTGACCATGCGATCCGTGAGTTCGAAATGGGTGGCGACGTGACCGTCGGCGAATGCGACGTTGCCCTCGTTCATGTGCCGGCGAACGAAGGCGTTCGCGGCGTAGTCGTGCGAGTCGTCGAAAGCGCCTTGGAACTTCCCTTCGCCACCTCCGTTTTGCCCTTCGCTTTCAAAGAAGGTTGCGGTATGGCTCGGCGTGAAGATCGAGTCGAACCGCACGCCGCGAAGCATGAGGTCGATGTTGTAGGTGTAGCTGAGGAGGGTTTCATCATCGAGTTCGCCGTTTGGCCCCATCACCGGCACGGTGCCGCCGGACCTGTCGGTGGGGCAGGGCAGAATGTCGCGTAAGAACATGCTCCAGCCTTCGGTCCGAGCGAACGGTGGCCTGACGAGCACGAGGATTTTGCCCGGGGGCCCGGTGACATGGTCGGGGATTTTGTCCGAATCCGTAAAGTGGTTGTAGAAGAACCGAGGGAATCGGCCGTTGTTTTCGTCGCAGTACATCTGCGTCAGCGTCGTGATCTGTCGCAGATTCCCCATACACACCACTCGCTGCGCAGTGGCTCGAGCACGTGACAAAACCGGCATCGCGATGCCGATCAGGATGAGAATGATGGCGAGCACAACGAGCAATTCAATGATCGTCATCCCGCGATGTACGCGATAGTTGTTAGTACGCTTCATGTTCGGCCCCCCTGAGGCTGTGATACGAAATCTGAAATGCAGGCTTCAATTCGCCCACGTACGAAAATACACCACGTTTGGCGGGAGGCCAATGAAAATCAGCATGTGAGAAATATTTTTGTTACGGCAGCCGACTGACGGGCCGGTGCTTCAAGCGGCCGGCGACGTGGCGGGCAGGCATGGCCGGTCCTGTTTTACCGGGTTATCGACCCGTCATGGCAAACGCCGGTCCGCGCTTCAGGGGGCATGGGGCCGATATGTCGTCGCACCTCCTCCGCCCAGATCGTGTAACCCTCCCCGGTC
This sequence comes from Phycisphaerales bacterium AB-hyl4, assembly GCA_041821185.1. Taxonomy (NCBI): domain Bacteria; kingdom Pseudomonadati; phylum Planctomycetota; class Phycisphaerae; order Phycisphaerales; family Phycisphaeraceae; genus Natronomicrosphaera; species Natronomicrosphaera hydrolytica. The sequence continues at coordinate 114,075 of JBGUBD010000002.1, forward strand.
AGGTGCACGCCATCGATGGTGTAGGGCAGTTCCAGTGAACCATTCGGCGCGAGGCTGGCGTTCAGGTCGATAAACGCAATGCCCGACTGCTGACAGAACTGGCGGACCGCATCGTTGATCTGTGCGATTTTCTCGTTAGTGCTCGGCGGCCGAACCGGTCCCACATGAAGCGTGCTTTGAAACACCGGCGCCGCGCCGCTGGCTTGAATGGTGGACAGGATCGTCTGGATGTTTGCGACAACGGTGCTGACTGGAATGCCGTGATCAAGATCGTTGATGCCGATCATCACGAACACCCATTCGGGCGAGGTGTCGAGGGAGTCGTTCAATCGATCCAGAACGCCTTGCGTCGTGTCGCCGCCGATGCCGCGGTTGGCGACGGGAATCTCCGGCAGCATCTCCCGCCATTCACCCTCGCGCGTGATTGAATCACCAATCATCACGACAACGGGCGATTCCGGCAGGGAGCGAAGATGCGAGAGTCGCCGTTTGTAGCTGGGGCCCCAGTTTTCATGTGGTAGCGGTGGCGGAAAGGCCATCTGCTTGATGTCACGCAGCAGTTGAAAAGGAAACGCCTCATGTCTGCCCACGCTGACGCCATAGCCGAATGCCGCGAGCATCGCGCACGCTATCACCGTTGCGACAAGCAGTTTCTTCATCGGCCGGGCGCCTTTCTCCACCTCCATCCGTTGGCCGTTCGTCTGGTTACTCGATTATTCTCATCGAGTGTCGTGATTTCTCGGTGGATCTCATGGGTCGGCCGTGGGAGATGTGCGGAATGCGAAGCCGGTGTGTCCGGATATCCGCCGGGCGGCAACGTCGATCAGCCGACTATCGTGTGGTGAAATGACGCGATCGTGCATCCGTGGGGCGACGGATTCAATCATTCACTCATCCACCTCCGGCGGCGCATCGTGTGGCGTGCCGGGCGGCGGCGGGGTTTCGTGCAGCAGTTCCTGCTCGGCGTCAACGAGGTCAGCGACGTCGTCGGCATCGCCGTCGTAGGGACGGATGCGCAGCTTCACGGATGTGCCCGTTTCGGGGATGCGCTCGGTATAGGTGTTCCACCGCTGCTCGTCGGTTTGGTCGGTGACCTGCGTGGGCCGGGCGATCAGGTCGTCGCCGAAGTTCACCAGTGAGACGATCGTGCCATTCAGGTCGGCGACGTAAAGGTTCTGCTCATGGATTCGTTCGAACACCGAGCCGGCGAAAAGCCAGACGTTGCCCGCCATCGTTTCGCCGGTGGGCTCGTGACGTATCCAGTCGGTGGCGGGTACTTCTACTTCTTCGCCGTCGTCATCTTCGTAGGCGATGTAGATGCTCAGCAACTCGCCTTGCGGTGGGCGGGTGAGGTAGCCGTCGTCGGTTTGTTCCCATTGCATCGGTGAGCCGGGCTGATAACCCAGCAGCAGCAGGGCAAGGTGAATGTGGCTCGGCCTTGCTTCGACGGTAAGGATCGATTCATGCTCGCGTGTCTGCGGCGAGCAGACCAGCAGTTCCAGCCAGTCGCCATCACGCAGCACGACGACGGCCTCGAGTTCGAGCTGCCGGGTTTCAAGATCCACCGTCACGCCAGGCAGCGCTTCCTCAAGCGACGCCAGCGGCGGCGGGGGAAGCGGCGCGTCGTCATCGTCTGCTTGCTCTGCCCAACTGGCGGTGAGCGGTGCTGACATGATGAGCATCGTGAGCGTGATGATCCAGCTTTGTCGTCGCCTCATTGACCTACTCCAAATAACCGGAACGATCGTCGCCAGAGGCGTTATGAGCAATGGCGACGCGACCGTCTCATTGTACGGCAGCCACAAGGCAAGGGGGCAAACACGACTCGATTCGCCTCGTGATTTCGCCGATGAAAAGAAGGTATGCGCGTTGACCGGAACCTGCTGCTGTTGTTCGCCCATGGTTTGCGAGCAGATGTGATCGGTGACACCAAGGCCTGGCCGCTGCGGACGCCGCACCTCGAACAATTGGCGGAAGGGGGCCTGCGCGTCGTGGCCGGCTCGGCGTGTCCGCAGGCGCAAGGCGGCATGGCCAGCCTGCTCACCGGTCTGCATGCCCGGCAGTATGACAGCACCGCTAACGCAGCCCGCGAGCAGGCGTCGCACAGCTTTGCTCACTGGCTTACCGAAGCGAACTACCACGTTGCGGGCGTGGGCCATGTCGGGCCGATCCGCTCGGCGCTCGACGAGTCCGTGCTGGTGGAAAATGTTGCCGTGGTCGAGCCGGCGCATTGCGCCTATTGGACTATGGCTCGCGGCCGCGGGTTGACCGATGCACTCAGCGACCAGCGCCGCCGTCGGCTTCGCAGCGGGCCGTTCGATCCACACCGACTGTTGCTTGAGCCTGAGGAAGACGTCGACGGGTTTATCGGCCAGCAAGCGGCGCTGATGCTCGAACGCATGCCCGACGATCGCCCGTGGGCGCTGATCGTCGTGTTCACTGGGCCTGGCAACGACTTGCCGCCGCCGCCGTTGTACGCCGATGTGGTCAGTGCTGCTGCGGTGAAGTCGCCGTTCGTGCCAGTCGATCTGCGCACGCTCGACGCGCTGGGCGAGCCGAGCTATCCGCGCTCGATGCTGCAACGCCTCGAACCAACGGCGATCGGTCGCCTTCGCGCTGACTACCTCGGACGCGTCAGCCTGCTCGACTACACTGTCGCTCAGTTACGCAAAGCACTGCACGCGCGTACTGACGCCGGCCGCACTTGGACGCTCGCCACCGCCGACCACGGCCATCTGCTCGGCGAGCATGGCCTCATCGGCGCTCAATCTTTCCTCTCGCCCGCCGTCGAAGTGCCCTTGCTGCTCGTGCCTCCGACCAACAGAAACCACGAACTCAACCAGGTGTCCGTCGACGGTTTGGTGAGCACCATTGACGTTGCGCCCACCGTCGCCGCCCTTGCTTGCACCGACCTGCCGCCTTGTCGCATCGGCCGATCGCTCGTGCCCATGCTTCGCGGCCAGACGATGCCCGCCGGCGACCAACTGGCCAACCTCAGTGAGTTTCACGATCGGCTGATGCTCGAAACCGAGCGATTCAAGGCCGTGTTCAACCGTGCCAACCGCGCCTGCCTCGGCCTCTACGACCTGTTCAACGATCCGAACGAAAAGCACAACCTTGTCGATCGTCCCGATGCAGCCAAGTTGCTGGACCCACTTCGGCTGCGCCTGGCCGACGTGCTGCTACCACTACGCTGCGCGACAGGGTAGCGCGGCGGTTTCGAAGTGTCGGCTACAGCCCCACGCTCGCGGCGGTTTCACGGAACTGGTCTGACAGCCACCATGTCGCGATGGTGAAATACAGCAGCAGGCCCGCAACGTCGACGACGGTTGCGACGAACGGCGTCGAGCCTGTCGCCGGGTCGAGCCCAAGTTTCAGCAGGAGGAACGGCAGCACCGATCCGACCATGTTGCCGAACAACACCACTGCAATCACCGACATGCTCACCGCCACCCCAACATTTGCCGAGCGTGAAAGCAGTTGCACGTCGCCTGAGTAGATCCACATGCCGACGATCGTCGCCATGATGAAGGCGATCACCGCGAGGATCAGGCCCAGCAGCAGGCCGCCGAACATCTCGCGTCCGAACACACGGCCGAAGTGGCGCGGCTCGACTTCCTGTAACGCGATGGCGCGTGTCATGATTGTCGCTGCCTGGAAGCCGCTGTTGCCTCCGGTGGCGATGATCAGCGGCACGAACACCGCCAGCAGCGGCAGTTGCTCGATCTGCTCTTCGAACGCCCCCATTGCGCCCACGGTCAACAGGCCTGCCCCGAAGAGGATCGCCAGCCAGCCGACGCGTTTGGACACCAGCGTCGGAATGGTCGTGCTCAGGTAAGGCTGCGTGAGCGAGACGACACCGCCGAGCTTGTGGAAGTCTTCCGTGGCTTCTTCCTGCTGCACGTCGAGCACGTCGTCAACGGTGACGATGCCCACCAGTCGATTGTCGCGGTCGACCACCGGCAGGGCGAGCAGGTCGTACTGCTGAATCAGCCGGGCGGCGTCGGCCTGGTCGTCCTCGGCCGAGATGGTGATCGGCGAAGTGTCCATCAGGTCGATCAGTTTCGCCTCGGGCGGACTGATGACCAGATCCTTCAGCGAGACAATGCCAACCAGGCGATGTGCGTCGTCGACGATGTAGTTGTAAAAAATCGTCTCTTTCTCACCAGCCTGTCGGCGAAGCTGTTCGAGCGCGCCTTGCACGGTGAGGTCCGCCTTGAGCGAGACGACGTCCGTGCTCATCACTGAGCCGGCGGTGTGCTCGGCGTACTGGTCTAGCCGTTCGATCTCCTCACGCTCGGGACCAGCCATCTCCGCGAGGATGCTTTCCTGCTGCGCCGGGTCGAGTTCCTGAATGACGTCCGTGCGGTCGTCCGGCGCGACCTGTTCCAGCAGCGTCGCCACCTCGCGGTCGTCGAATTGCTCCGCGAGACTCGCCTGCCGTTCCAGATCGAGATGCGAATACACCTGGCCCGCCTCGGTCGGGGGCATCTTTTGCAGCAGCGACCAGACCTGCTCGTCTTCCAGGTCAGCCACCAGTTCGGCGATGGTATGCGGGTGTGCTTCCTCGGCCAGTTGACGAATGGCCGCCTCGTCACCCTGCTCCAGCCAGGCTCGCACATTTTCCAAGGTTGGGGAGTCGGGCACGGTTGCCTTCCTTTCTCTAAACCCTTGGCCGGGCGAGGGAGGCAACCAGCGAGTCGGGCGGCCGCTCACATCAGCGACCGCTCTGCACGTGGGCGGGCTCCCCATCGGGGCGGTTGAGATGTCGTGGACACCTCAACCGAACAACTGCCGTCCGGATCCTCCGGCTCAACATAGAGCAGGAGTGCGGGGGTTTGATTGCCGTTTACATTCATCTCAGCAACACGCTTCATCAACAGGCAGCCGATGGCTTGCAATGCTGACGCGTAGCAGGACGATGGCCGGAGCAACGCTACTCCTGCCGATTTTTAAGTTACCGTCTGCACGGTGATTGATCAAGACAGGTACAAGCAACAGATGAAGCCAAAAAAAGAGGCCCGGTATGGGACTAGCCCACACCGAGCCCTTCCGGGGGCAAAAGAGGTTCAACAAGCATAATGGTAACTAAGCTTTCCGCGATCGCAAGGGGTGATCGCCACCTCCAGTAATTTTTCATCTACCATCTCACTGTGTCAGGGGGACTGAAGTCAGATCTTTCAAGTGGACCATTTGCACTTAAGAAAGTGGACCCATGAGCGACAAGAAGACGATCGGAATCGGTTTCATCGGTGCCGGCGGCATTGCACGCAGCCAACACCTGCCTCGCTTGCGCGAAATGGACGACGCGGCGGTGCGGGTGGTGTGCAATCGCAGCGAAGCCAGTTCGCGACAGGTGGCGGAGGAATATGACATCCCCGACATTGAAACTGACTGGCAGCGACTGATCGAACGCGATGATATTGACGCCGTGTTTATCGGGACGTGGCCTTGCACGCATAAGGCGATGTCAATAGCGGCACTGGAAGCGGGCAAGCATGTGTTCTGCCAGTCGCGGATGGCGATGGACCTGGCCGAGGCGAAGGCGATGGTCCAGGCGGCCGAGCGTCATGCCGGCCAGGTGGCGATGCTTTGCCCGCCGCCGCACCGCATGCCGTGGGAGCCTTACGTTCGGCAGGTGATCGACCGCGGCGAATTGGGTGAGCTGCGCGAGGTTCGGCTGGTTTCGGTTAGTGGTGCGAACCTTGGTGACTTGTCATGGCGTGAACGTGTGGAGTTGTCCGGCCGCCAGATGCTTCAGGTCGGCATCTGGGCTGAAACGCTGCACGCGTGGGTGGGCGAGTACGCCTCGTTGCACGCCCGTCTTGCCACGCCGATCGCCACCAAACGCGACGCGGCCGGCCAGACGTATGACATTCAGATCCCCCAGTCCGTGCTCATCCACGGCCGACTGACCAACGGCGCCGCCATCAGCGAGCACCACTCCGGCCTCTCGCCACACGAGAACATGAACTTCGTCAGCATCTACGGCTCAAAGGGTACGCTGCGCGTCGACGCCATGAAGTCGATCCAGTTCGCCCCCCTCGGCCAACCGCTTGCGCCTGTCGACGTGCCTGCCGAGCTTCAGCGGCCGTGGCGGGCAGAGCGTGATTTTCTTGACGCCGTGCACGCCACCCGGCAGGGCGAGTCGTGGCAGGTCAGCCCGGACTTTCACGAAGGCTTGCGTTATATGGCCAAGGTCGAAGCGCTGCACCGTTCGCACGACACGGACCAGGCCATCGCGCCTACCGATCTGGTCTGACGCGGCTTGAATGTGAAACATGAAAAGCCCCTCGCCGTCGATGACGGGAGGGGCTTTTTGATTGGAATCGTCAGTGCGACGGTAGGGCGGTTTACTCCGGCCGGGATTCGCCGCGGACCGAGTCGATGTCGCTGAGGGTTGTGGCCGCGTCGGTCTTGGGGATCACGACGGCGGCGAAGGGGTAGGTGAGCGCTTGCGTGGCGGCCTGATCTTCGCCGGGCTGGTTGGCCGTGCCTTGGACGTAGAGCACTTCGCCGACCTGCTGGACGCCGCTGATGTGGGCCCAGTAGCCGCCGGAGGGCTGTTCGCCGAGGGCGAAGACGATGACGTCGTACTCGGAGAAGTTGACTTCGAGGTTGCTGAGTTCTTCAACGCCGAGTTCGTCGAGCGCGTTGCGATCCTGAATCAGTCTGATGGTTGGTTCGTCAAGTGCCGAGTCATTGCCATGCACTTGCTCAACCACGGGCACGGCCCGGGCGCCTTGGAAGGCCTCACCGCCGGGGATGTCGGTGCGGTCGTTGTTCCCGCCGCAGCCGACCATCAAGGCGAGCATCAGCAGGGGCAGTCCGATTGAAGCGAAACGGTTGAGCATGTGAAATCTCCAATGTTGGCACGGGCAAGGTGGTGGTCGATTGACAGTGGGCAATATAACGCAAACTGCGGCCAAGGTCAGTTTCACTCTCCGCCGGGCGGGCTCAAAGCACCTTTTTTCGCAGGATCATGCCTTGGAACTGGCGTCCCTCTTCACGATATTTGCGTTCGAAATTCGTGCCCACCAGTTCGCCTTCGCCCGCGGAGGCGGGACGCTCAAAGGGCAGGCGGTCGAAGTGATCGGCAACCTTCGCCGCGTGCTCCTCCATCCATTCGAAGTAGTCGGCGTGATCGGTCGCCAGCCTCACCTGCCCCGCTTCGGTGTCGTCGGCACGCGGGTCGGCGAGGATGCGGTGCAACTCCAGCAGGAAGGGGGCCTGCACGAGTCGGCGTTTGTTGTGGCGTTTCTTCGGCCAGGGGTCGGGGAAGTAAATGTGCACCTGGCGGATCGAGCGGTCGGCGATGAGGTTCCGCACGAACGCGCCGGCCTCGGTGTGCACCAGCCGAACGTTTGTGATGTTGTTGCGACGAACGCGGTCGGCGGCGTGCCGCCAGAAGGCGCGGGCATATTCGAGCCCAACGTAGTTGATGTTCGGCGTCTGCACGGCCTGCTGGACGAGGAACGTGCCTTTGCCCGAGCCGATCTCCAGGTCGAGGGGGTGGTCGGCCCGGTCGTCGTCGGCGAACCAGGCGCTCAGGTCGATCGGGCCCGCGTCCCAGGCGGGCAGGCTGTCGCGGTCGATGCCGAATCGGCCGACGTCAAGCGATCGGCCATGTGATGAAAGCGATGCACTCATAGCCGAAGAGTGTAGCGACGGAACCCGAGTTTGGCCCGCCCGCGGCAAGCGCTTTTGCTATCCTCCCGCCATGGCTACCGTCAACGTCACACTCCCGCATCACCGTTACGAAGTCCGCATCGAGCCGGGCTCGCTCGTTCGCCTCGGCTTGCTCGTCCGCGAGGCATCGCCGCACGATCGCGCAGCCCTAGTTGTCGATGAGCAGATCGCCAGCAGCCACGGCCGGGTCGCCGCCCGCTCGCTCTCGGCGGCTGACTATGACACGCAGGTCGCCAACATGCCGACCGGCGAAAAACATAAGACGCTCGGCACGGTTCGCGGCCTCTACGAAGTGCTGCTCAACGCCAGGCTCGAACGCAAGAGCCCGGTCGTCGCGCTAGGCGGCGGGATCACGGGCGATACCGCCGGCTTCGTCGCGGCGACATATCTGCGCGGTGTGCCGCTGGTGCAATGCCCCACGACGCTGCTGGCCATGGTCGACGCGTCGGTCGGCGGCAAGGTCGGCGTGAATGTGCCGCAAGGTAAAAACCTCATCGGTGCATTTCATCAGCCGACGCTGGTGGTGATTGACCCCGACACGCTGCGCACGCTGCCGGAGCGGGAGCTGCGCTGTGGGCTCGCCGAGTGCGTGAAACATGCGGTGATTCGTGACGAGGCCCTGTTCGACTGGCTGGAAGACCGCCGTGACGACATCCTCAAACTCGACAGCGACACGATGACAACCCTGGTCGAACGGAACGTGGCGATCAAGGCGGCGGTGGTGATGGAAGATGAGAAGGAGGCCGGCGTGCGGGCGCACCTGAACTTCGGGCACACGTTCGCCCACGCGATCGAGGCGGGGACGGAATATGGCACATACCACCACGGCGAAGCAGTAAGCCTGGGCATGGTGGCGGCGACTCGGCTGGCGGTTGATCGCGGGCTTTGCCGAGCGGGTGTGCTCGATCGACTGGTGACGCTGCTGGAGGCGGTGGGTCTGCCGACGTCGGCGGAAGACTTGCCCGCAGCGGAAAAACTGCTCGATTTGATGCGGTCGGACAAGAAGGTGGCCGACGGGCGTATTCGCCTGGTGCTGCCGACGCGGTTGGGCGAGGTTGTCATCGTGAACGACGCGCCGGATGAGGCGATCGCGGCCGCGTGGGGGGCGTTAAGTGAAAAGCCCACGGATTGAATCCGTGGGCTTCGGGGGTTGCTCTGATTTGGTGGGAGGGTGTTTTACTCGGTGATCCACGCACCGACGGTCTGTTCGTAGGTGTGGATTTCGTCCTTGGTGAAGAACAGTTCGAGCTCGCGTTTGGCGGACTTGGCGCTGTCCGAGCCGTGGACGAGGTTGTAGCCCTTGCTCAGGCCGAAGTCGCCGCGGATCGTGCCGGGGTCGGCTTCGATGCCATTGGTCTTGCCCAGCAGCCGACGGCAAACTTCAATCGCCTCGTCGCCGCGGATGGCGAGCACGAGCACGGGGTTGCTCGTCATGAACTTGACCAGCCCGGCGTAGAACGGCTTGCCCTCGTGCTCGGCGTAATGCTTGCCGGCGAGGTCCTCGGTGATGCGCATCAGCTTCGCGCCGACGACTTGAAGGCCTTTGTCTTCGAAGCGGGCGATGATGCGCCCCATCAACTGCCGCTGCACCGCATCCGGCTTGAGAATGATCAACGTCGTCTCAACCATCGCTATCGCTACCTCTCGTTCAGGGTTGCCGGGCGGTTTGCAGTGCCCGAGGGTTCAGTCCGTTTCCGACCCACGGCCGGGGCGGTGTTATCTCCGATACCCGCGCCGGCTGCAACCTTGGACGTCAGAAAGGGGGAGTTCCAATTTGCCAGAAAAAGCGTAAAAACCGCCAGTTGGCGAGATCCAAGCATCTACATGATCAAGCTGACCTTAGCGCATTTCACCGACGAAACCCGCCGTGACCGCCCGGAAGCGATACGAGAAACGCGGGTTGGCTGGTTCTACGATTCGCACCAAAGAGGGCAACAAATCATGCGAAAGATTCAAAACACTCAAGATTATTCGGGACGGACCCTCAGTCGAGGCGAAACCGTCAGCACCCTCAATGGTTATCTCACGGCCCGCATCTGCGACATCGCCGCCGACGACGGTGCGACGTTCGTGCGCCTGCGGCCGTTGCATCAGCCCTATGGCCCGGGCACGTGGCACGCCGCCGACCGGGTGGTCTGGGTTGCCGCGGCCTCGCGTCGACGTCGGCGTCGCAAGTCCCGCGCCGCCGCCGAGGCCTCGACCGCTGAGCCCGTGGCCAGTGGCAGCGTTGCCGAGTGAACGGTGGCACGGCCTTCGTGAGGCCAACTTACCGACATTGCCTAGCTTGCCCCAGGGGTGCAAGCGGGCGCTCTCGGCTGGGCAGGGGGTCGGACTTTAGTTTTTCCGAAAAAATTTTCGCACGGGGTCGATTCAAGGGGTATGATGGCGAGCGATCTACTTAACCGCCAGGGACGGCGGCGATCGTCGAAAGCCCCTTTGTGATGGGGTTCGAAGAGAGTCGTTCCTTTTTGTGTGGTCGGAGGGATCAGTATGAGACGCGCTCAGCGGCCTGCCGTTTTCGGCATGCCAGGCATTTTCTTGATCGGTTCTGTAACGGTGCTGGGTATGTCGGCACTGGCGTGGGGGCTATGGGCGGCGGAAGACCGCGTCGGGTCGCCGGGGTTGATGTCGATTGAGTCGCGGCCGATCGCGTCGGCGAACTCGGCTTCGCAACAGGCGGCGACGGCGGTTGTGCCGCAGCTTGAGATACCGGCCCTGTACGAGCCGCAAGTGGAAGAAAAGGAAGAGGTTGCGCCGTCGTACGATGGTCCGACCTTTGACGGCCGACCGTTGCGGCCCGCTGGGAAAATGGACATGACCGTCACCGCGTACAGCCCGGACGAGCAGTCCTGCGGCGTGTGGGCCGACGGCTGGACCGCCTCCGGCTACAGCGTCTGGACCAATGGGATGAAGCTCGTCGCGGCTGACATCTCCATCCTCCCATTCGGCAGTATCGTCAGCATCCCTGGCTACAACAACGGTGAGCCCGTTGAGGTGCTCGACGTCGGCGGGGCGATCAAGGGCAACCGCCTGGATGTGCTTTATCCGACCCACGAACGGGCCCTGCAATGGGGCGTGCAGCGACTCAAAATTACGGTCTGGGAATATGCGGACTGATCGGCGAAGGTCTGCCGGAGAGCGTGGCCGATGTTTTATACGACACGCAACCTGGCCGTTTTGGTGTAAGTCTATTATAATCAGCCGTTAACAATCGACTCATTGACGGATTGGCTCATTTATGCTAGTGTGATGGGCTATGCCTTCCTCGTCAGCACCCACCCCGAAAAAGAAAAGTACCCGGCGATCGCAGGTCTCCAAAAAGGCCGCGCCGAGCCGGCCCCGGAGCAGCAAGCCGTTGAAAACCGCTACCCGTGGGCGATCCGACGCCGCCGCGTCGATCACCAACTACACCACCGCTTTGCGCTGGCTTTATGAGCATGTTGACCATGAACGACTGCGGATCGTCCGCTACAACGAGCGGACGTTCAACCTCAGTCGCATGCGTAAGTTACTGGAACTGATCGGCAACCCACACGAGCAGCTTCGCTGTGTGCAGGTCGCGGGCACGAAGGGCAAGGGGTCGACCTGCTCGATGCTTGCCCGCATGCTGCAGGAGGCCGGCTACGGCGTCGGGCTGTACACAAGCCCGCACCTGGTTGACCTGCGTGAACGCATCACCGTCAACGGTCAGATGATCGCGTACAACGATGCGGCCGAGGCGTTCAAGCTGATCGCTTCGGTGGAGGATAAGTTCGGCGAAGAGCCGCCGACGTTCTTCGAAATCATGACCGCTGCGGCGTTGAAGCACTTCGCGGATCAGGCGGTGGACGTCGCGGTGCTGGAGACCGGCCTGGGCGGTCGACTGGACTGCACGACGGTGGTCGACCCGTTGGTTACCGGCATCACGCGCATCAGCCTCGATCACACGAACATCCTCGGCAACAAGCTGGAGGAAATCGCTCGGGAGAAGGCTGGCATTTTCAAAAAGGACGTGCCCGCGGTCAGTGTGGAGCAGACGCCGGAGGTTGAGGCGGTGCTGCGCGAAGTGGCCGAGGAAGTGGGTACGACGGTGGAGTTCACCGGCAACGAGATCGACTTCAGCTACCGTTTCGAAGCCAACCGCGAGTTGGGGCCGCACACGCGTGTCTGCGTGACGACTTCGACAAGCAAGTTCGAGCACCTGCCCGTGCCGTTGCGTGGTGAGCATCAGGCGCACAACTGCGGCCTCGCGCTGGCGATGCTCGACAAACTCAAGGGCCACGAGTTCAGCCTGCCGGAAGAAAAGATCATCGTCGGTCTGGCGAGCACCGAACTGCACGGCCGTATGGAGCAGGTCTGGACTGAACCGCGCATCATCATTGACGGAGCACACAACGCCGCGTCGATCACCGCTTTGATCCGTGCGCTGGGCGCTCACATCAGCTACGACTCGCTGGTGATGATCTTCGGCTGTGGGCAGGACAAAGACGTTGAAGGCATGCTTCAGCAGATCGCGCTGGGGGCGGACAAGGTGATTTTCACGCGAGCGAAATCGAATCCGCGAGCGGTCGAGCCTGGCGAGCTGATGACCAAGTTCAACGAGGTGTCAGGCAAGATGGCGCAGACCGCGCCGAACCTGCCGGACGCGATTCGGCTGGCAGCTCGGGCAGTCAGCCGAGAGGATCTGATTGTGATCTGCGGTAGCTTCTACATCGCGGGCGAGGCGCGGAAGTATTGCCTCGACGCCCAGTCGAAGCGACAGCGGCGATGAGCGGTTGAATTGGCGTCCTGGTGGTGAGTCCGTCTGGGTTTACCCAATTGGTAAAATTAAGCAGCTACGATGCAACCCCGACGCTAGCAGGCGTCGGGGTTGTTTCATGTTCGGGTTGAGGCGTTATGATCGGAGGGGGCGTTGGTGTCTGTGGTGTCATTTTCAGCAAGGGATTGGTCATGGAATTTGAATATCGCTACCTCGGCCGAACCGGCATTCGCGTGAGTCCGCTTTGCCTGGGCACGATGATGTTTGGTGGCAAGACGTCGCCGGAGGACAGCTACGCGATCATCAACCGTGCGATTGATGAGGGCATCAACTTTATTGACACTGCCAACGTCTATGTCAACGGCCGCAGTGAAGAGGTCACGGGCGAAGCGCTAAAGCGCAACGGTCATCGTGACTGGATCGTGCTCGCTACGAAATGTCACGGCAACATGCACAAGGTTCCCAGCAAGGGCGACGATGTCGACGAGACGCAGAAGCTTCGCGCCCGGCTGAACCCGAACCGTTGGGGCAACTCGCGCAGGCAGATTATCGAGCAGTGTGACGCGTCGTTGAAGCGATTGCAGACCGACTGGATCGACCTGTACCAGATCCATCGGCCGCATCCGGATTGTGCGATCGACGAAACGCTGCGCGCCATGGATGACCTCGTGCGAGCGGGCAAGGTTCGATACATCGGCTGTTCGACGTTCGCGGCGTGGCAGGTGGTTGAGTCGCTATGGGCGGCGGATCGTCATCAATTGAATCGCTTTGTGACCGAGCAGCCGCCTTATCACCTGTTGGACCGACGCATCGAGCGAGAGCTGATCCCGGTGGCGCAGACGTATGGCTTGGGGTTGATTCCCTGGTCGCCGCTGGCGGGCGGGTTCCTTACGGGCAAATACAAACGTGGCGTCGATGCGCCGGCCGATACGCGCTACGGCAGCGGGCATGGGCGGTCCGATTCGTTGCTGGGTGTGGATCGCGCGTTTGATGTGGTTGAGGTGCTGGAGCAACTCGCGAAGGCGAAGGGGTGCACAGTGAGCCAGCTTGGGCTGGCGTGGTGCATGCATCAGCCGGGCGTGACGAGTCCGGTCGCCGGGCCGCGCACAATGGAGCAGTTGGAAGATAACCTTGGCGCGTTGAGCGTCGAGGTGACGGACGCGGATCGTCAGAAGCTTGATGAAGTGTCGCCGCCTGGCAGCGTGATCGTGCCTTTTTATGAGGCGCAGTTCGGGCCGAGCGTGCATCGATTTTAGCCAGAGCGAGGGGCTGGGAGGGGCTGTTGGCGGTGGCGCCATGATGCGTTTGGCATTCGCGACGCTTTTCTCTACCCTTTGCTCTTCGTAATAACCGCAAACAGGAGCGTACGACCATGGGTCTACTTGAGGGTAAAAAGGGCATCGTCTTCGGCATCGCCAACGACCGCAGCTATGCGTGGTACATCACCAAGTGCCTTGTCGAGCAAGGGGCGGAGTGTGCGTTTACGCACCTGCCGGACGAGAAGGGCAAGATGGAGCGGCGCTGCCGAATGGCGGTGAAAGAGCTTGGCGTGGAAGACCCGTGGCTTACGCCGTGTGATGTGAGCAAGGACGAGGACCTTGACGCAGTGTTCGCGAAGCTCAAAAGCGACTTTGGCAAGATCGACTTCATCGTGCACAGCGTCGCGTATGCTGACCGGCAGTTTCTCCAGATTGGCAACTTTCACAAGACGTCGCGCGAGGCGTGGACGCAGGCGCTGGACATCAGCGCCTACTCGCTGCTGGCGATGGGCCAACGAGCTGTCGATGTGATGCCCGACGGCGGGGCGATCATCAGCATGACCTACTACGGCGGCGAAAAGGTCATCCCCGGCTACAACATCATGGGCGTCGCCAAGGCCGCTCTGGAACACACCACCCGCTACCTCGCGGCCGACCTGGGCGAAAAGAACATTCGCGTGAATACGATCTCCGGCGGCCCGCTGCGCACACTCGCGGCATCGGCGGTCGGCGGCATCTCGGAAATGTTTGAGCACCAGGAACGCAAGGCCTCGATGAAACGCAATATCACCGGCGACGAGGTGGGCAATACGGCGGTCTATCTGCTGAGCGACCTAAGCTCCGGAGTGACCGGCGAGACGATCCACGTCGATGCAGGCTTCAGCATCGTGGGGCTGTAAAGAGATCTGGTCTTCTGCGAGGCTCGATGGATACACGAACCATGAATACCGTACGATTTGCAATTCTGGGTTCGGGCAGCATTGCTCGGCAGCATGCCAACGCGATCGCGGCGGCGCCTTCCGCGGAACTGGTCGGTGTGTGGAACCGTTCACGCGAAGGCGCGGTGGCGATGGGTGAGGAATTCGGCGTGCCCGGGACGGCCGACCTGCAGGAGATCCTCAGTCGAGCCGATGTCGATGCGGTGACGGTTGCGACGCCCAGCGGCGCACATCTGGACGTGATCGAGCCCGCGGCGGCGGCGGGCAAGCATGTGCTCTGCGAGAAGCCGTTGGAGGTGACGACGGACCGGGTCCGCAAGGTAATTGAAGTGTGCCGCAAGCATGACGTGCTGCTGGCCGGCGTCTTTCAGTCACGGCTTAGCCGAAACGCGCATCGCATCCGTGAGGCGATGCAAAGCGGTCGCTTCGGCAGGCTGGTGCTGGCGAGCATGCAGCTGCGGTGGTATCGAGATCAGGCCTACTACGACAGCAGTGACTGGCGCGGTACGTGGTCGCTCGACGGCGGCGGGGCGCTGATGAACCAGGGCATTCACTTCGTTGATCTGCTTTGCTATCTCGTCGGTGATCCGGACGAGGTGCAGGCCTACGCTGCGACGCGAGCGCATGCTTCAATTGAAGTTGAAGACACGATCGCTGCCACGCTTCATTTCCCCGGTGGAGGCCTGGGCACGATTGAAGCGAGCACCGCGTGTGCGCCGGGCTTTCCCCGTCGGCTGGAGATCTCCGGCGAGCATGGCACTGCTTTGCTGGAAGACGATCGCCTGATCTGCTGGAAGTTTGCCGACGAACAGCCTGAAGATGAGCAGATCCGCGCTGAGGGGTTGGCGGGCGATCAGATGAAAGGCGGGACTTCGGACCCCACTGCGATTGACTGCGAGGGGCACCGCCGACTGATCGAAGACCTGGCTTGCGCGATCCGCGAGAAGCGTGAGCCGATCATCCCGGGCGAGGAAGCACAGCGAGCGGTTCGTGTGATCGAGGCAATCTACCAGGCAGTGCGGGAACGTCGGTCGGTTCAGGTTGCGAAGTGAGATCGGCTCCGCCTAACTGGCATACACACGCATGATCGCCCGCGATCAGCCGTCGCTTGTGGGCGAAGGCGGGCGAGCCTGCCTGATGCCTTTGGCGAAGGCCGCTAACTCTGCCATGGAGTTGGCCGAGTGTACGTCTGGCATGGTTGATCGCGGCGCACGCCAGGCTCGGCCGCCAACCACGAGCACGCCGCCTTGCTCGGTCAGTTTGGCAGCGAGCGGTTGCAGGTTGTTCAGCAGTTCGGGCATCACTTTCTCGTAGCTGACCGACAACCAGACGAGGTCGGGACGATACTTGGCGATCGCTCGTTCCAGCGATGCGATCGGCAGGTTCGGGCCGAGGTTGATTGCCTGCCACTGTTCGTCGAGCAAGGTCATCGACGCCATCAGCGATGGGATGATGTACGTATCTCCGCCCGGCGCTGCGCCGATCGCGAGCGGGGCATTGGGGGGCGGCGGCGGGATGAGTGATCGCAATCGTTCGAGGCCTTGAATGCAGGCGTCGGTCGCACGGTGTTCCTGATGAATGCCATCCGGGTCGTGCTGCCACAGCTTGCCGACTTCGGACATCGCAGCGGCGAACGGGCCATCGCACAAGGATGCCAGCCGTCGGCCGGCCACGAACATCGACAGCGCGAGCGAACGCACGCGTTCCGCATCACCTGACACAATGGCTCGGCAGAGCGCCTCGTCATGATGCGATTGAGCCGATCCCTCGCCGCCTATGCCTGCCAACTCGCCGAGCTCCAGCGGTGCGGGGTCGACCACGAGCATGCCCTCGTCGCGGATGAATCGCAGGGCCTCGCGCTGCTCGATCCGCCGATGGCCGCCGGGCGTACGGGCGACGTCGATACGGCCGGCGTCAATCCACCGCTTCAGCGAGGACTCACTGGCGCCGATCGCCTTTGCAAGCGACTTCGGTGAAAGGTGTACCGTCATTGGTGCCTCGAATGGCTGTTTTGATCGCTTCTGGTTCGGCGGTTTTGAGCTTCGACTCATGAAATCATGCCTCATAATATAACACGAAGCGTCATTTGCCTTGACCAGCAATGGGGGGAGGGCATCTAATATATGAATGCTTTGGATGTTTTTGGGATGGGTCGTTTCAAGTCCAACCCGGCGAAGCGATCCGCAGTGCTTGTCCTTTGAAGAGTGATGCTCCATGATGACTCAATCTGCTGGACCGGGTTATGTGCTGCGGAGCGGTCAGTCGTTTCAGGAACCTGTGGACCGACTGTTTGATTTTTTCTGTTCGCCCGCGAATTTGGAACGGATCACCCCGGGCTGGCTGAACTTTCGCATCCTGCCGCCTTCGCCGACGGACGTGACGCAGGGAACGCGGATCGCTTACCGCATTCGTCTTTACGGTGTTCCGATGAACTGGCTGACTGAGATTACCGCATGGCAGCCACCTGGCCGGTTCGTGGACACGCAAGTTGCCGGGCCTTACAAGCGTTGGGTTCATGAGCATGTGCTGAAAGTTGAGAACGGGTTGACGGTGATGGAAGATACGGTTCGCTTCCTGTCGGCCGGGCCCTCGCTGCTGCTGCCGACGATTCATCGAATGTTTGTCAATCCCAGGGTTCAAGCGATCTTTAACTTTCGACAGCAGTGTCTGCGCGAGTTGTTCCGTTGCCACACTATGTCGCCGGTGACCATCGAGCGAGAGACGAAAGGCCTGGTGTCGAACTAAGATGAACGATTCCATGACACGCCCGGCCAAAAATCCAGAGGATCGTTCGTGCATATTGCTGACCGGCGCAACCGGGTACGTAGGCGGTCGACTGGTGCCGCGGTTGCTCGAAGCGGGCTATCGCGTGCGATGTGTTGTGCGGTCGGCTGATAAACTGGCGGCTCGGCCGTGGGCCAACGATCCGAACATTGAGTCGGTCGAACTGGACCTGTCCGACACGGCCGGCCTTGCTCGAGCGATGCGTGGCTGCTGGTGTGGCTACTACCTGGTGCATTCGATGCAGAGCGGCCGAGCGTACGCAGACGCTGACCGCCAACTCGCGTCGTCGTTCGCCGACGCAGCCGAGCAGGCGGGTCTTGAGCGAATCATCTATCTCGGTGGGCTCGGCGAAATGGGTGATGATCTCAGCGAACATCTTCGCTCCCGGCGGGACGTGGAGCATGTGCTGGCTCAAGGCTCCGTGCCGGTCACTGTGCTGCGGGCCGCGATGGTGATTGGCTCGGGCTCGGCATCTTTTGAAATATTGCGTTATCTGGTTGAGCGCTTGCCGGTGATGATCACGCCGCGATGGGTGCAAACGCTGTCGCAACCGATCGCCATTCGTGACTTGATCGGCTATCTCGTCGCCTGCCTCAGCGTTGAGGAGACCGTCGGCCGTACGATCGACGTTGGCGGCCCGGACATCGTCAGCTACGAGCGGCTGATGCGGATTACCTCCGAAGTGATCGGCTTGCCGCGTCGGTGGATCGTGCCCGTGCCGCTGCTAACGCCGCGGCTCAGTTCGCTGTGGATACATCTGGTGACGCCTGTGAGTTTCCGCATCGCCCGCCCGCTGGCTGAGGGGTTGCGCAACCCGGTGGTTTGTCGGGACGATCTGGCTCAACAGTTGATGCCGCAGCCGTTGTTGTCGGTGGAGCAGGCGATTTCGTTTGCGGTACAGCGGACGCGCGAGCAACAGGTGCAGACCGTGTGGAGCGGGGCGGGCGTCATCCCCGGCGACCCCGACTGGGCGGGGGGCACGGTGCTGGAAGACCGGCGCGAATACCGTGTCAACGCACCCGCGGATGCGGTATTCAATACCATATGTCGGCTTGGCGGGAGGCAAGGCTACTTCGCCTATGACTTACTTTGGCAGGTGCGCGGCGGCCTGGACCGCCTCGTCGGTGGGCCCGGCTTACGCCGTGGACGGCGCGACCCGCAACAGATCGCTTTTGGTGACGCTTTGGACTTCTGGCGGGTCGTCGACTATCAGCCCGGCCGACAACTGACGCTGCGCGCCGAGATGAAAGTGCCCGGTGAAGCCGTCCTGCAATTCAATGTCGAACACGACGAAGGTGACAACACGCGATGCCTCATGATTCAGACCGCACGCTTTCGGCCGCGCGGCTTGGGTGGCATCGCATACTGGTACGCGCTACTGCCCATGCATGCACTGATCTTCGGCGGGATGCAACGCGGCATCGCACGAGCTGCAATCAGTCAGCTGTAACGCAACAACCGATCGTCGTTGCCGAGTCGGCTCCACCTGTCAATGAGTCGTTCAGCTGGCGGCATAGCTTCGGCCGCGCCAACTCACGGGTTGCCCGATCAGTTTGCGCGAGTATGCGTACCACTGGATGCCAAGCAGCATCATCACGCCGATCGGCCGCAGCAGCAGACTCAGCCACGGATGGCCGAACCGCCACCATGCCAGCGTGTTGCTCGTCACAGCCAGCAGCAGCGCTACGCCCGCCAAGACGACGGTGGCCGACGATCTAAAGTCAGCCGGTACCCCGAAGCCGAACACAATCGCCGCGAAAAGCCAGGGCAGGACATGCCCGCCGAACAGCAGCACGCTCCAGACCCAGATGCCAACGGAGGTGGCGAGCCCTTCTGTCGCGTTCTTGGCGAATCCCTGCCAGACCGCGGCGGGCGAGTCGTACATGCGACATCGGGCGATGTCCTGTGCATCAAAAATATCCGTTGCATGACCCGCCTGTCGGAACGTGCGCGGCAGCATGATGCCGTCGTGCAGTGTGGCGCGGATGGCGGCGTGTCCGCCGACCTGGTGGTAGGTGTTTCGGTCCGCCATAAACATCTGGCCGCAGCCGGCGGCAAAGCCCGGCGACGTGCTCTTGCGCATCCGGTCCAGGGGCAGGTAACCCAGCAGGACAATATGAATCAAAGGTACGACCAGCGCTTCTGCCCACGTCCTGCAAACCTGATAGGGGAACCCGCTGACCAGTGGCGCGTTGGAACGGTCCATGAACGCAACGGTTCGTTCAATCGCATCGGGGGTCAGGCGAATGTCCGCGTCGATCCACATCAGTCGATCGTTTCGAGCATGTCGTGCGAGTACATGGCAGGCATGTTGCTTGCCACACCAGCCGGCGGGCAGTGACGGCGCGCGATGCAGGCGAACGCGTGAGTCATGCGAGGCGATCTCGCTGACCACCTCATCCGTGCCGTCGGTGGAACGATCGTCAAGCACGAGCACTTCCATTTCAACACCTTCATTGGCGAGCACCTCGCGCAGGCAGTCGGCAATCGAATCCGCCTCGTCGCGTGCCGGGATAAGCACGGAGACCGTCGGTTGGCGGTCGGTGTTGCGTTTCGTCTTGGGGGCGCGTTGGAAGTTGGAGAGGTTGACCGCCAGCATCAACGTGGGAATCATCGCCAACACAACCGTCACAATGCCAATCACTGGCCAGATCATCGCGCCTCCTTTGTATCGTTGTCGAAGGATGATCCGCCGTGGGAGGGATCGAAGCGTTGGCCACGCGCCCATGCCTTGCAGCGGCGCCACAAGTCATACACGCCACCGATGCCACGTCGGCCGTCGAGCAGGTTGTCAAACAGCGCAGGATCGCGCGTCTGAGACGCGGTTGCCAAGCGATCCATTGTGCGCTCCAGCCGATGCGCCAATTCCCGCTGCCACTCAGTGACGTCCCATTGCTTGGCAGCCTCGGCTGTATTAATCGGATCACCAAAAGCCATCAATGCTTCAGGCGTGCTTTCGTCCCAGAAAATGTATTCGATGGCGACCGGCACGATTCGGGCGTGCGGCAGCCGACGAGCCAGATGCGCCAGGCCCGGCCTTAACTGCACGGGGCGAAGACGCGGGTCGGTGAACTGGCCTTCCGCTGTGATCCACAAAGCGGCATCGGGCTGTGCAAGAATCGCCTGACCGACTCGAAGCAACTTCGCCGCGCCGCGGGTGCTGTTCGGCTCGATGCCAAAAAAACCCAACCGCTCAAAGAATGCATATTTGCCAAGCATGGCCGCGTCGATGGGTGCGTAATGTTGACGTTGCGGGTACCGCTGCGTCGCGAGCAGCGCCAGCATCAACGGGTCCCACCAACTCGGATGGTTGACATAAAACACGACGGGCGTGTCCGACGGAAGATCGCAAGTCGACTCACGCAGTACCCGCACCGCATTGAATTGCTTGCCCACGTACCGACGAACGTAGCGCACGAACATTGCCAGCAGCCTTGGCGAGCGGCGCGGCAGGTTGGCATGGCGAGGTTGTGTGCGCGGTTGAGTCATTGCCGGATCAATCCCTGACGGCGCCGTGCCGTTGCTTTGCAGGCGTTCACGCCATCGCCTTCGTCTTCATCGTCGACTGTTTATCAACCACGGCGTCCTGATCCAGCACGTCGGCGGCGATCCAGCCGGACTGTAGCACCATCGGCATGCCGGGGCCGGGATGGGCCGCGCCGCCGGCGAGGTAAAGGCCCTTGATGCGATCGCTGCGATTGCCCGGCTTGAATGCGCCGGTCCATTTGCCGTGGCTGGCGAGGCCGTAGATCGCACCATTGAGAACGCGATACCTGTCGTGAATATCCTGCGGCGTCAGAGCGTGCTCGGTGACGATGCGCTCGCGGATGTCGGTCAGGCCGGCGGTGCGTTCGAGTTTGTCCAGAATGGTTTCGCGATACGCAGGCAGTAGCTTTGTCCAGTCGTGGTGCGGCCGAAGGTATGGCGTGTGAACCAGCACGTAGAGCGCTTCGCCGCCGGGCGGCGCGGAGGCAGGCTCGGTGCGGGCGGTTGCCGCGAGATAGCAGGTGGGGTCTGGCGCAGGCTCGCCTCGGCGATAGATGTAGTCGAACTCCTCATCCGGGTCGCGGCTGAATACGAAGTCGTGATGCGCCAGATGCGGATAAGCTTCGCGCAAACCCAGGTAAAGCACGACGCCGCTGCATGCAGGCTCGTATCGACTGAGCGCGTCGCGACCGAGGGCGTGGTTGCCCTGATGGTCGTGGCCATCGACGAGTTCGCGCATGGTACGCACGGCGTCCATGTTGGACACCACTGCACCACAAGCATGCACCTGTCCATCTTCGGTGATGACGGACTGGACACGGCCGGCCTGCGTGACTATGCGCGACACGCCCACGCCGGTGTGAATGCGCACCCCCAGGTCGACTGCCACCCGGGCCAGCGTTTCGGGCACGGCCCGCGTGCCGCCGATCGGATACCACACGCCCTCATTGACCTGCATGCTGGCGATGCCACAGAGGATGGTGGGCGAGGCGAACGGCGACGAGCCGACGTACTGCGTGAAGTGATCCAGCATCTGGGCCACCCGCTCATCGGGCACGTACTTGCGAATCGTGGCGGCGACGCTTCGGCCCATTCGCATACTCAGCACATCGCCGAGCGTGCGAGCATTGAACGAAAGCCCGAGGCTGACCATGTCGCCGATCGAGCCAATGGGCTTGTCAAAAAAGAACCGCTCGGAGATGTCGTGCAACCGCTCGGCGTAGCGGATGAACGCGGCATACTGCCTGGTTTGCTTTTCATCCAGCCCGAACGCTTTCAATTCCTGCTGCATCTGCTGCACTTGTTCGCGCAGGTCCAGCACATCGCCGCTATCGAAAAAGCATCGCCACTGTGGGTCGAGGCGGACGAGTTCCAATTCTTCGTCCATGTTTCGCCCCGCCTCGTCAAAAATGCGACGGAGCATTTTCGGCATCGTGACAATGGTGGGCCCCATATCGAATCGATAGCCGCGATCGTGAAGTTGGCACGCTTTTCCGCCAACCCATGCGTTGCTTTCAAACAATGAGACGGCGTAGCCTCGGCCGGCCAACGTACACGCGGCGGCGAGTCCCGCGAGCCCGCCGCCAATGACGATCACGCGATCGCGGTCGGACTTCGCAAGCTGTGAGGCATTGGTGCTGGTGGTGATCATGGTGGTTTCCTGTGTCCTTATTGCCCCATGCGGATCAGCTTCCGCCACGCCTGAATCCGACGGCGCCACGGTCCGTGACTCGCCTGAATGAGCGTCTCGATCCGGTCTGCATCGTTGTCGCGCTGCGGCATGAGATGCGCCTGCAAGCGAGCGGGGCGATCGACGACGCAGCGAATCTGTGTCAGTTCGAGCAGGCCCGCCGCGCCGCGCGTCACGCCGAAACCACTTTCGCCTCGTCCGCCAAATGGTAGCCGGGGGTCCGCGGTAGGGGCGATCAAGTCATTGACGGTGACGACGCCTGCCTGCACCTGCTGCGCCAGCGCCGCCGCCGACTTCGGCTTGCCGAATACGCTCGCCCCTAACGCATAGTCGCACGCCTGATCCAGCGAAAGCGCCTGTTCATCCGACGCCACCGACACCAGCGACAACACGGGGGCGAACAGGTCGGTGCGCAGCAGTTCGTCGGCGGGTGACACGTTTTTAAGCACGAACGGCCTGACCCGTCCGTCGCCCATCGCCTCGCCTGCGATGAGCTCTGCCCCATCTTGTCGCGCCTGCTCAACCAACACCCGCAGCCGATCGACCGCCGTTGGCTGGGCGTGCAACGCTGGCCCGTCTTTAAATGCCTTTGCGAGGCGTTGGCATAAGGCGTCGTGGCAGGCTTCGTGAACCCAAGCGCGACGTGGCGCGATGCATGTTGCGCTGCTGTTGATCGATAGCCCGAAGGTGAGGCATCGCGTTACATGATCGAGATCCGCGTCGGCTTGAACGAAGACCGAGTCGCAGCCGGACAACTCAAGCGTCACTGGTGTAAGCTGCTCGGTACATCGTCGCATGACGTCGCGCCCGGCCTGGCTTGATCCGGTCATCACCACGTGATCGACGCCGACGTCAATGGCGTTCAGCCCCGCCTCGATGCTGTCATCCAGCACTTGCACCAGCCCTGTCGGCAACCCGGCGTCGAGCGCCAGCTTCGCAAGCATCGCCGCGGCGGGTTGCCCCAGTCGGCCGGGCTTGAGCAGCACGGCGTTGCCCGCAGTCAGCGCTTGTCCCATCGGTGCACCGCCGAGCAGCAGCGGATAATTGAACGGGCAGATAATCAGCACGACGCCCTTCGGCTCGCGGTAGATCGTACTCCGCGAGCCCCAGAGCCAGATCGGCCGACCTCGCGCACCAAGCTGACGCGGGCGAAGCACCGCCCGGGCACGCTTCTCCAAAAACCGCCAACCGTCAAGCAATGGCAGCACCTCGGCGGCCAGCGTTTCCGCAGTGCTACGTCGCTGGGGCAGCGCGGACGTCAGTTGCTCGGCCACGTTACGAGCATCAACTGAGAGCGCGCGGCGCATACGGCCAATCACTGTCAGTCGCTCGGCCAGCGGCGTGCGGGCCCAGGCAGACTGCGCCGCGCGCGCCAGCTTCACGTGATCCGCGATCGATTCATGCTCAACGATCGAGACGTTCATGCCATCGCCTCTACAGTCTGCATAGGCCTCGGCCGGGCCGTGCTCGGCCCCGCATGCCAGTCTACGTTGATGCCCAGATCAGAAACCAGCAATTCGCTGCTGATCAAGGCCGACTGGTAAATCACTGGCAGTCCGGAGCCGGGATGCGTGCCGCCGCCAACGAGATACACACCTTGCAGATCTTCGAAACGGTTCCTCGGCCGAAGATGGAGCATCTGCCTGAACGTATGGGCGAGGTTGAACGTCGCCCCCCGGTAGATGTTCATCTGCGACTGCCAGTCCTGTGGCGTCAGCACACGCTCGTAACGGATATGTGATTCAATGTCGTCCAGCCCCAACGCATGGAGCTTGCCCAGCACGGTTCGACGAAAGCGGGCCTGCTCGTGGGTCCAGTCGATATTTTCGTGCATGTGCGAAACTGGTGCGAGCACGTAAAGCGAGCTATGGCCCGGCGGCGCCATGGTCGGATCGGTCACGACCGGATTGTGGACGTAGATCGAGGGGTTGTCGGAAAGCGTGTGGTTGCGCTCGATGTCGTACAGGTTCTGCTGGTAATCGCTGGAGAGCATGATCGTGTGATGCGCCACCTCGTCGTATCGCCGATCCAGCCCGAGGTACATCATGAACGTGGAGCAGGAGTACTTTTTCTTCGCCAGCTTGCGGTCCCGCCAGCGTCGGCGAAGGTGATCCGGTACGAGCTGCTGCATGGCATGTGCGAAGTCCGCGTTGATGACCAAGGCATCGCAGGGGTAGAGCCCTTGATCGGTTTGGACTGCGGTCGCTCGCTTGCCGGTGAAGTTGATCTTTTGCACTGTCTCACCGAGATGGATGGCGGCACCCATCTGCGATGCCGCGTCGGCCATGGCTTGACTCACCGCACCGCATCCGCCGCGTGGGTGGTAGACGCCGTACTCGTATTCCAGAAACGAGAGAATGGTAAAGAGGCTCGGGCATTGAAAAGGAGACATGCCCAGGTACTTGCTCTGGAACGAGAACGCCAGTCGGATGCGCGGATCTTCAAAGTAGCGTTTCAGGTCATGATCCACGCTCGACCAAGGGCGCACGAGGCCGATGGCGCGCGGATCGAGTTTGAGCAGATCCGTCCAACCGTTGAAAGCCCGTTGGAGGATCGGCTTGAACGCCGCGAACTTTCGCCGGTTGTCTGCGAGGTAGTGATCCAGCCGACCGGCATCATTGGGCGATAGCGCAGCGATGGCTTGCTTCATCCGCTGGACGTTCGGCGTGGCGAGCAGTTCGCCACCTTGCTCAAAGATCAGCCGATACTGCGGGTCCAGGCGAATGAGTTCGACATGGTCGTGCAGGTTCAGGCCGCAGCGCTGAAACACCTCTTCGAGCACCGCGTGATAGAGGAAAAAAGTCGGGCCCAAGTCAAAGCGATAGCCGGCGTCCGTCACATGCGTCGATGTCCGCCCGCCGGGGGTGACCATCCGCTCAAGTACGGTGACATCCAACCCCGCCCGCGTCAGCAGCATGGCCGAGGCAAGCCCGCCCGGTCCGCCGCCCACGATGACCACTTTTTCAGGCATGACATATTCCAGCGTGTGAGTTTGCCAATGGCCTCGCGGTGAGGCTGTGGAGATTATACACATAGATGAACGTTTTGAACGTTTTTAGAGAGAATTTATTCCGTGTCCGCATCTGGACGCTCCGTTCGACCCGTCTTCTTGCGGTTTTAGGCGGCTGAGTCGCCGGTGGGGTGAGCCAGAAAGACGCTGCATTGGACTTGGCGAAGAAACGTGGTTCCCCTTACGTTTCCACCAGCAAACGGCCTCTGGGCAGGCTCGGGTGCCGTTTCATACGGAATACCCATCTAACTCGGGTTCTGTGTATGAGGCGAAGCCCACGGATTGAATCCGTGGGCTTCAGCGCGTCTGGACCTGCGCAGCCGACAGCTGCACGGAGGGTGTGGCGAGCGGTTTATTTTGAAATGAGTCTGGTCTGCTTTACGGTTGATCGTCCGGGCGATCATGTCCGTCGGTGTCGTGCTTGGGCTGGCGGTAGAGGTCGAGGTAGAACTCGAGCATCTCTTTATCGTGCACGCTGCGTGTGCGGGTGTGCTGGAAGCCGACGTGGTCGAACAGGTCGACAGCGGCGTCTCGGCTGAAGCGTGTGTCGAGCACCACCTTGAGGTAGCCGTGGTGTCGGCAGTGATTGATGGCGGTCTTGATCAGGGCGGAGGGGATTTCGGTCTGTTGGTGGTTACTGTCGACGCGGAGTCGACGGATCTCGGCGGTGTTTTCGTCGTCGCTGCCGACGCCGATCATGCCAAGGACCTGGCCGTCGACTTCGGCGACCCAGAAGTGGTGACGTTCGTCGTCGAAGTAGGCTTCGCGGATGTTTTCGATGTCGGCCCCGGTATCGTTGGGCGCGAGCTGGCCGGCGAGCAGGCCGTGGGCGTATAGCCGAGCGACAGCCTGCTGGTCTTTGGGCTCAAACGGCCGGACCTTCAGGCCTGCGACGGTTTCCGTGTGTCTTTCACTCGACATGACGTTGTCTGCTTTGCCAGATCGCCTTTTCTACATGGCGGGCGACATTGATTTTATCATCACGATCCGCCGACGGGATAGAACGTCAGCTCATCGTCGGCCGTATCCAGCACGGCCACGGTGTAACGTTGGGCCCGGAACAGTGCACCGGGGTTGATCACGCGGGTCGAGCCCTGGCGTTGATCAAGCGTGCGGTGCGTGTGCCCGTGGCAGAGGTAACGCACCTGCTCGGCGATCGCCTGGTGGAGCACGTCGGCCTGGTGGCCGTGGCAGAACACAAGCGTGCCTTGTTCCACTGGCAGCCGACCGACGGGGTCGTCCACGTGCACACCAAGTTCGCGGGCATAGCGGGCCAGGGCATCGGTGTCCCAGTCCGTGTTGCCGAAGACAAGGTGCGCTTCGATTGGTTGGCCGGAGCGCTGGCTTATCTCGCCGGCCAGTGCGTCGATAACCTCGACCGTGCCGACATCGCCGAGGTGCACCAGCAGATCAACTTCCTGCGAGAGCAATACCTCCACGGCCAGCCGTGTGGTTTTAGCGCGGCCATGTGAATCCGATAGCAGACCAATTCGCGGCAATGATGCTCTCCCCGCCTGTCACCTTAACGCAGGGCCATCCGACAAGTGTAGAGAATGCCATGGGATAATCAAATCGGCCCGATCCGCGCGATGGCGGGTACGGGCCGGTGGGAAGTTGCTGGTTGAAGGCAGGGTTGGCGGGCCTCCGTCATCGGCTTGTTTTCCCATACGCCGTCGGGCCGCTATGCTTTGCGGACGATAACGACGATGTATGTGGATTGACCCTGTATGAGTGATGTGCTGGCAGAGATTGTTGCTCACAAGCGGACCGAGGTTGCCCGTGCTCAGCAGCGGATTCCGTTGGAGCAGATCAAGGAGCGGGCGGAGCAGAGCGCGTCGCCGCGTAACTTTTTCGCGGCGGTGACGCGGCCGAAGGGCGAACTGCGCGTCATAGCCGAGATCAAGAAGGCCAGTCCCTCCGCCGGTCTGATCCGTGAAGATTTCGACCCGGTGGCGCTCGCGCGGGCCTACCACGAAGCCGGGGCCGCGGCGATCAGCTGTTTGACGGATGAGAAGTACTTCCAGGGGTCGCTGGATTACATCGCGCAGATCAAGGAAGCGGTGCCGCTGCCGGTGCTGCGCAAGGATTTCATCATCGATCCGTACCAGGTGTACGAGGCCCGTGCTGCGGGGGCGGACGCGATCCTGCTGATTGGCGAGTGTCTGGGGGAGGCCGAGCTGCTGGATCTGCTGATCCTGGCGCACTCATTGAAGCTGACGACGCTGATCGAGGTGCACGAGGTCGAGCATCTGCTTAAGATCCGCCCGCACATCGGTTTCCCGCACCCGGCGTATACGCTGTTGGGGATCAATAATCGCGATTTGAAGTCGATGACGACCGACATCGGCCATACGTTTCGGCTGTTGGGCATGATCGAGGAAAGCGATATCGACATCCTCGTCAGCGAGTCGGGCATCAAGACGCCGGACGACATCCGCCGACTCGCTGAGGCGGGGGTGCACCGCATTCTCGTAGGCGAGCACCTGATGCGCCAGCCCGACCCCGGGCAGGCGTTGCGGGAGTTGATGGGGGGGTAGGGGGAGGTTTCTGGTTTCTCGTTCTTGGTTCCTGGTTGTGATTTGGTCAGACCATGGTCAAAGTGGCCGGAAACGAGAAGCCCGGTTTGCAATTGGCAGGCCGGCATGTAACAATATCTGACTCGACGTTTTCAGCCCGGCACACCGGAAAGGACAGAGGTTCACATGGCGATCCGTATCAAATCGCGCGGCAACGAGTCGGTGGAGCAGATGCTTCGCCGCTTTAAGAAGCTGTGCGAAAAGGAAGGCTTGACCAAGGACATCAAGAAGCGTGCGTTTTACGAGAAGCCCTCGGAACGCAAGCAGCGTGCACTGCGTAAGGCCGAGAAGCGTCGGCAGCAGCAGGGCATGTTCGGCACGACTGCGCCGCCGCGTCGCGGACGCTGATGCCAGCCGTAACTAAGTGAGATTCATGACAAGCCGTGCCATGCCCATGGCGACGGCTTTTGTCATGCGCTTTCGCGGCGAAGAGCGGCGTCGCTCGCTGCTGGAACCGCGGTGTTGCGAGTTGGAGGAGGGGGTTGTGGGTCGCCGGGCTTGGATGGCGATGCTATACTCAGGGTTGACGTCTGGCCGATGATCCTGCGAATCGGTATCGGACCCCGTGTCACGGGAAGGAACGAACATGGCAACGAGTTTCGGCGCGCTTTGCACCGACTTCTATGTGAACCAGAAACTGGCGTTGAAGATGGACCTGCCCGCCGAGCGGGAGACAGTCCTGCACTTCTTCGACCGGGTGCGCAAGAGCTCGCCGAGCATGAATCGGTTTCGTCGTTACGACGGCGAGTTTGCCCTTGAATCGTCTCGTCGCGACCCGCAGTATCGGTGGATGGCGTTGCGTCGCACGAGCTTGCGCACGGGCCATGTCAACCCGGATTCGATGGAGCAGGCGTATCGCTTTCACCGCGAAATTCTTGAGCTTGCGCCGCATTTTCTGACTATCAGCCCGCTGGACGTGGATTACCTTGAGTTGCTGTACGGCTTCGATCTGGAGTGTGATGGCAATCACGATCAGGTGATTTACGAAGCGTTGTACGAGAACACGCCGATGGCGGAGGCGCTCAAGGCCCCGGGTGTGAAGATGCTGGACGTGCAGCCGATCTTCGGGCTGTCGCTGAGCGATCGGGGGGACATTCAGGCGTACTTCGAGGTGAAGACTCGGCCGAAGAGTCGGCGGGGATCGAGCAAGCCCTATCGCGGCGAGCCGATCAGCCTGTTCGTGACGGTTCGCAAGTATGGCCCGATCGACGACCTGGTGGATCTGCAGACGGCGTTTGACAAGTTGTCGGAGCATGTGGAAACGCTGGCGACCGAGCGGCTGGTGCCGCATCTGCTGACGCCGATCGCGCGGCATATCACGTCCGGGTCGGCGTGACCCTTCCGGAAATCGTAGCAATGCATGGGGGAACGTCGATAGAGAGTGGGCTGTTGTTGTGCGCGTGAGGGCAGTGCACCTTAAGGTGCACTGCCTTGGGTGAGACATGGAGGTTGTGATGGGTGAACGGTTGAAGGTGTTGGTCCTCGCGGGCGGACCCGACCGGGAGCGGGAGGTGAGCCTGGTGTCGGGGGCTGCCGTCGCGGCGGCGCTGGGTGAGGCGGGGCATGAGGTACGGCAAAGCGATGTCGGGCCCGGCGATCTGTCGGCGTTGGACGCGTTTGTGCAATGGGATGGCGATGTAATCTTCCCTGTGCTGCACGGAAGGTGGGGCGAAGGTGGCGGGCTGCAGCGCGTGCTGGATGAGCGTGCGTTGCCTTACGTCGGTTGTCGAGCGGAGGCGGCCGCGCTCTGCATGGACAAGGGGGCGACGAAGCAGGTGCTGGTGGAGCAGGGGCTGCCCACGCCGACGGGGGCGGTGGTGGAGCGGGGGGCGTTGACGACATTGCAAGGCGTGGAGGCGCCGTGCGTGGTGAAGGCGGTGGACGAAGGGTCAAGCTTCGGAATGGCGATCTGTCAGACCGCGGACGAGGCGACGGCGGCGGTCGGCCGACTGCTCGGCGAGTATGAGCGGGTGGTGGTGGAGCAATATGTGAAGGGCATGGAAGTGACGGTGGGGGTGATCGACGCAGCGGAGGGCGAGGGCGTCGAGGGGCTGCCAGCGATCCAGATCGTGCCCGCTGGCGCGTTTTACGATTTCCAGGCGAAGTATGAGAGTGATGCGACGCAATACCGGTTTGATGTGGCGTTGCCGGGCGAGGTGATGGCGGAGATTCAGCGGTTGGCGTTGCAGGCGTACGAGGTGCTGGGGGTGAGGCATATGGGGCGGGTGGATTTTCTGGTGGATGAGCAGGGTCGGCCCTGGATTCTGGAGGTGAACACCATCCCCGGCTTCACGAGCCATTCGCTGCTGCCGATGGCGGCGGCGAAGGCGGGGCTGGCGATGCCGGCGCTGGTGGATCGGCTGGCGCGGCTGGGGCAGGGGTGATCGTCGTTCATTGGCGTTTTGGGCGGTGGCTGGCCGATTAGGGGATAGCTTGAAACTCGGTGGCATTGTTGAAGCCGCCGAAAGTGTTTCGTGGAGAAGGAATACACGGGAGTGAGCATGGGCTGGTTTCTTGGCGGTACATCAAAGAAGAAGGGCCGAGCGAGCACGCGCGGCAAGAGCAAGTCTGCCAAAGGCGTCGGGCCGAGCTGGGACCCGCAGCGGACGATCTTCGCCGCGAAGGTGCTGGTGGGCTTCGCGGTGCTGGTGACGCTGGTGGTCGGCTGGCGGTGGTCGGAAACTTGGCTGCGCGAGTATGTCAAGGAGGAGCACGGGCAGGCGGTTGCGGCGGAGGATGTGTTGCTGGGTGACACCGGCCGTATCCCGATGCTGGCGGTGGAGCAGTTGCAGGAGTTTGTCGCGGAGCATGTGACGGGCGATCCGCTGGATGGCGAGTCGCTTCGCGTGGCGGCCCGGCTGCTGGAGCGCGACGCATGGGTGCGGGAGTTGCGGCAGTTGCGTCGGCTGAGCGGCGGTCGCGTGCTGGTGGAGGCGGAGTATCGCCAGCCGATGGCGATGATCGAGGACGGCGGGGTGTATCACGTGGTGGACGGCGAAGGTATCCGCCTGCCGGCGTTGTACATGACGCAGCGGACGGACGTGGACCTGCCGTTGATTGTGGGCGTGGCGTCGGGGCCGGGGCCGGTGGGGGAGGTCTGGCCTGGGCGTGACGTGCAGGCCGGGTTGGCGCTGGTGTCGATGTTGGAGCATGAGGCGTTCGCCGACCAGATCCGGGCGTATGACGTGAGCGGACGCGATCCGCGAGGTCGGCTAAGGCTGAGCCTGTGGACGACCGGCGGAGGCGTGGTTCGCTGGGGCCTGCCGCCAGGCGAAGAGCCGGGCATTGAAACGCGGGCGGCGGAGAAAGTGCTCCGGCTGCGCGAGGTGGATGAGCGGCGCGGTGCCATTGATGCGGGTGGAAAGGTCGTTGATGTTTACGGCGCGACGACCACGATTCAGGTTTCTCAGCCTGTGCCGAGCGGCGGCGAGCCGATGTCGGCGTACACTTTGGGTAGATAAGCAGTTAGACTGAAGTGTCGGGCGTGTTGCTCGGCGGCTGCGCGGACGTTGGGGGGATACCCCGGACGCGGCGGCCACACGGATACGCTTTGCTCAGTTGCGGGCGGTTCGGGTACGGATGGGGCGGTCATGATTGCATACTTTGCCCATGGGTGATCCAACACCAGAATTTCACGGGCCGAACGCTGAGCCGGCTGCGCCGACGCCGACGGGCGCGGCAACGCCTGGTGCGGTTTCGTCAGCCGGGGATGGCGGCGAGCCGAAGCCAAGCGAAGCGTTTGAGGACCCGTCGGGCAGCCCGGGCATTCAGTTGATGGTGCTGATGTGGTGTATGTGGCTGTTGGGTTCGTGGACGGTGGTGCGTTGGCAGGAGCCGCCGATGCGGCTGGAGCGGTGGATGCTGCTGGCGTCGATGATCGGATTGCTGGCGGCGTGGCCTGCGATACGGTTGGGGCAACGTCGCATGCCGCCGGGCCGATTGGGGACACGGCCGGGGGGCGTGGCGTTGCGGTTGCGTCGGCAGTGGCAGTTGATGGATCTGGCGGTGGAGTGGTTGTGCCTGGTGCTGGTGTTCCAGGCGGTGGTGTGGCCGTTGTCGTTTGTGGCGCAGTGGAGTCTGGGGCAGGCGTTGTGGGTGAATGCGGCGGTGGTGGCGTGGTCGGCGGCGGCGGCGGCGCTGATCGGCTGGGGTAGCGTGTTTGCACGCGGGCCGGGGCGCGGTGTGGCGATGTTGGTTTGCCTGGTGCTACTGGCGGGTGAACCGGTGCTGGTGGCGTTGCTGACGCTGGTGAACACGTCGTGGAATGGGGCGTGGGGTGTGAGTCCGCTGCCGACGTTGTGGGCGTTGACCGAGCCGAGCGGGCGAGGGGCTGCGGTGGAGTTGGCGCGGTGGTATGCGGTGGGGATGGCGTCGGCGGCGGGGGCGGGGTGGCTGCTGCTGTCGTTGGCGGCGAAGTGGATGCCCGAGTCGGCGGATGATGGGCCGGAGGCCTCGCCGCTCAGGTCGACGGGCCGAACGAACCGATCATAAATAAGACCATGGCCTCTCGTGGCTGAGCGAATCGGTTGCGAACCGTGGTGTATGGCTGGCCCCATCGGCTCGCGGCTTTGTGATACGATTTCACGTTGCTGCTTGGCGAACGGGCTGTTTGCCAAGCCATGGAACCAGACAGGATTTGATCAACCCGACCAGACGGAGATTCGACGTGCAGTTTATTACCCGTGATGAAAAACAAAAGCTGGAAGAGAAGCTCAAGCAGCTTGAGGCTCGTCGGCCGGAGATTACGACCCGTATCGCCGAGGCTCGCGCATTGGGCGACTTGAAGGAAAACGCCGAGTATCACGCCGCCCGCGACGAGCAGGGGATGAACGAGGCGGAGATTCGTCGGCTCAGCGAGAAGCTCAAGAACGCGCAGGTTGCTGACGATATCGAAGTGCCCGAAGACATGGTCTTCCTCGGCGCGGTCGTGAAACTGCGTGACTCGGACGACGGCGAGGAGGAGCTTTACAAGCTGGTGGGCGAGTCGACAGGCACGTTCGACCTGGACAGCGACGAGATCGAGGTAACGGTCTCCAGCCCGATGGGCGAAGCGCTGCTCAAGGCAAGGGTGGGGGAGACGATCAAGGTGGACCTGCCGCGGGGCACGAAGCGTTACGAAATTGTTGAAATCGTTTAACTGTGCATGCTCTGCATCGTTCGCAGGCGATTTGCCCGCTAGAATAGTGGTAGACGAGAGCAACCGCCTGTGGGAGAGAATGTGATGACCAGCTTGATCAACAGAACGTGGAAGAGTGTGCTGAGCGCGGGGTTTGCCGCGGGCGTGCTGCTGAGCGGTGCGGTTGATTCGGCTGAAGCGCAGCAGCGAGCCGGCGACGACGGCCGGGCGCTGGACGCCAACCAGCAGGTTGGCGGCGGGGGTGTGAATCCGCAACGTGAACAGCTTGATTTCCGTTTGCGCAACGATGTGGTGACGGGCAACGTCGGGGGCGGCAGGGCGTTTCGCGACGGTGTGGGCTACAGCGCGCCGGGCGAGTTTCGCGATGCGACGGGGGCGGATGACCTTTTTCAGTTCAGGCGTGATTCTTTCGGTACGGGAGCTCAACCCGGCGCGCCGCGCGGCACGGCGGACGTGGGCAGTGTGTACCGACCGTATTCGAGCCCGCACGTGGCGCGGCCGCGGCTTCAGACGGGCGAGGCGCATACCTCGCCGTGGTCGATTGATGGGCAGGGTGCGTTGCGTGGCGATGTGGACTTGCGGATCAGGCCCGGCCGACAGCAGTTGGACGCGTTTGACCGTGTGAGGCTTGATGGGGATGAGGGGCGTTGGCTGGAGGTTAGCGCCTCGCCGTTGCTGGGTGTTCGTTCGGACGTTCGGCCGGGGTTGAGCCGTATGGAAGGGCGCGAGGGGTATGACCCTTGGCGTGAGATTCAGTTGACGCCGGACTGGGACGACCCGTTGCAGATGCGGGAGGAAGACTGGGAGATTGACCGTTCGTTGCGACGTTCGAGCATGCTCGACTCGCGGGCATACCAGCTTTCGACGGGCATGGGAACGTTGGAAGAGGAACGCAACGGTGTATCACGTGTCAGCCCAACGCTGATGCTGGGCAATCAACTGCGTTCGCAAGTGCTCGCGCCTGAGCGTGATCGGCGGTTCTCGGAAGCGGCAGAACGGCGAATGGATCAGTTGGAACAGCGGATGTTCGACCCGTTGCAATCGGTGCGCAGCGTTGAGCCTGGCGAAGATGTTTACCTTGATCTGTTGGCGGCGATGCGTGAGCGAGATGCAGAGCGTGACCGTGGCCATGAGCCCGATGTCGAACAGCGGGACCGATCTGTCCGTCGCGATGGCGAAGAAGATGTTGACGACGAGGCGGAAGCGGACGATCCGTTTGCGCTGCCCGAGGTCTTGAGGCGTCAGGAAGAGGCCCAGCGGGGTGCGGACGACGCGGAGGTTGACCCGCGTTTCGATCGTCAGCGGACACGAGCCGAGGAGCTGCTGGATCGGCTGGACTATGACCTGCCGCCATTGGAGACGTTGGCCGGGCGGGGCGAAGGTCGGGCAAACCAGATGCTTCGCGAAGCGGAAGAGTTGCTTCGTGAT
Organism: Phycisphaerales bacterium AB-hyl4; assembly: GCA_041821185.1. Lineage (NCBI taxonomy): Bacteria > Pseudomonadati > Planctomycetota > Phycisphaerae > Phycisphaerales > Phycisphaeraceae > Natronomicrosphaera > Natronomicrosphaera hydrolytica. The sequence continues at coordinate 148,810 of JBGUBD010000002.1, forward strand.
GGGCGGTTTTTTGACGCCGAGGCAGCGTATCGCGAGATCGTGGTGCGTGATGTGGATGCGCCGATGGCGCGTGTCGGTTTGGCGCATGCACAGTTGAGTGCGGGCATGATCCGCTCGGCGGCGATGAACCTTCGCACGTTGTTCGAGCAACATCCGGAACTGATCGCGGCGCGGTACGACGCGAACCTGCTGCCGCCGGCGGATCGGCGTGACTGGATTGCCGGCGAGCTCCGGCGGATGATGGATGATGATCGCCAGGCACCGTTCGAGGCGGCGCTGATGTTGGCCTACCTCGGCTATCAGCAGGGTGACGAGGCCGCGATTCAGGAAGGGCTTGACGCCGTCGCTGCTCGCGATGAGCATGACGGCCTACTGCACGTGCTCCGGCACATCTGGCTCGACGAGCCTGAGCAGAACGGTGAGCGTTAAGCGAGTGATCGTAATCGTTGACGATGCTTGTACGGTGGCGCGGTCAGATGGCCCGGGGCGGTATGATTTCGAGACGGCCGTTTGATAGCGGCATCCACAAGGGGAACCAGTCGGCGTGAGTGCCAGTGAACCAACGACTACGTCGTCGCAAGCGGCGGCGGAAGTGGACGCTTCCGTGCGTCCCGGGCATGATCCGGCTCAGCCGGATGTCGGCCGACCGCTGAGTCCGCGTCTGTCGCTGACTGATTTTCTTGAGCTCACCACGCTTCAGGAAATTCAGGACAGCTTCGCGGCTGTCACGCGCATCAGCACGAGCATTCGTGATCCCGAAGGCACGCCGTTGACGCTGCCGACCAATGCCGAGACGCGTGCTCGCTCGGATCAGTGGCTTGATCATCTGCTCTCGCCGACGGAGGAAGAGGGTGACCGCTACAGCGCGCCGATCGTCGTGGCCGGTCAGGAGCTTGGCGCGATCTGTCTTGAGCCTGACGCCGTCGAAGCCAGCACCGGCGTGCCCGAAGCCCGCGCCCGCTTTGAGGCGATCGCCCGTCGGCTGAAGCTTGACGATGATCAGATCGCTGCGCTGGTGGACTCTGCGGAAGACAGTTTCTCGCCTGCCCGTGCCGCGAGCATCCAGTTTCTCTACCTCATGGCCAACGCGGTTGCCCGGCTGTGCTACGAGCAATACCAGGCGCAGCAGCGCATCGATGAGTTGTCCACGCTTTACAAAGTCAGCACACTGCTCTCGGCGCAGCGCGACGTGCAGCAGGTGCTCGAAATCGCCGCAAGTTCCATCGCCGAGGTTTTGCAGGCGAAGGCGGCGAGCGTTCGGCTTATCCGCAAGCACGAAGGCGCCAACGAACTCGTCCCACGTGCGGTTTACAACCTCTCGGATGAGTACCTGAACAAGGGGCCGATTCGCGTCGACAAAAGCGAGCTATTCCAGCAGGCGATCGACGGCGAAGTGCCTTATGTCGAAGACATGGCCACCGATCCGCGCATCATCTATCCCGAAGATGCCCGCCGGGAGGGGCTGGTCTCAATGCTGTGCGCTGCGATGGTGCATCACGGTAAGCCGATCGGCCTGGTACAACTTTTCACTGACGAAAAACGGAAGTTCACCAACTTCGAAGTGCAACTGCTGCGTGCGATGGCGCAGATGCTTGGCACGGCGATCGAGAATGCGAAGCTCGATCAGGCGCGGATGGAAAACCAGCGCATGATGCGCCAACTCCACCTTGCTGCGGATGTGCAACGGCGGATGTTGCCCGGCTCGATGCCGCATCTGCCGCCGTTCGACATCGCTGCGCGATACGTGCCCAGCTTCGAACTTGGCGGCGACTTCTACGATTTTATTGACCTCGACGGCCACCTTGGTGTCGCGGTCGGCGATGTGGTCGGCAAAGGCGTCGCCGCCAGCTTGCTCATGGCCAGCGTTCGCGCGAGCCTTCGAGCGTATGCGCAGGACGTGTACGACCTGGACGAAGTGATCGCGCGGGTGAACATCGCGCTTTGCCGTGACACGACCGACCGGGAGTTCGCGACGCTGTGGTACGGCGTGTTCGATCCGCGCACGCGTCGGTTGACCTATTCCAACGCCGGGCATGAGCCGACGCTTCTTCTGCGGCGGGGAAAGGTCCAGTATCTCGGTGCCGGCGGTATGCTCGCAGGTGTGGACCCGGCGCAGGAATATGACAAGGGGCTGGTCGAACTCCAGGCCGGTGACGTGCTGCTGCTTTACAGTGATGGCCTTGTTGATGCGTTCAACTTCAAGGACGAGCGGTTCGGTCGCGATCGCATTGTGGATGCCTTACGCGAGGCGGCGGATCGGTCGGCGGGTGAAGTGCTCAATCACATTCTCTGGTGCATGCGCCGTTTTACCGGTATGCGCCGCAGCCTGGATGACACGACGCTGGTGGTGATCAAGGTCGGGCAGTCCGGCTGAACAGCCAGTAACCGATCACGATGCAGCAGCGTGTCAGTACGCGTTGCGCTTGTTTAAGGAAATGGCGGCGAGGTCGACGTTCGCGAGGTGGTGGGCGATCCGCTGGGCGGTGTCGCCTTGGCCATAGGGATGCCGCAGTCGACGCAGGTCGAGTTGGCTTGCTTGTCGCAGCGCGGCAAGGACGTTGGCTTTGCCATAGTCGCAGTCGATCACATTGCCAGTGCGTTCGCGTCCGCTCTGGCGCGGGCCAATGTTGACGCAGGGGACTTTCAGCACAGCCGACTCGATTAACCCGGCTGAGGAGTTGCCGACGATGGCGATGCTGTGGTGCAGCTTGGCGAGGAATCCGCCGCGCGGCAGGTATCGCCAGTTGTGATAACGGCCCGCCTGTCCGCCGCGGGGCGTGCGGTTGGGGATGCGTTCGTTGATGGCCTGCTGAATGCCGTCGCTGCCGGGGTCTGCGTTGGGGTCGAAGATGAGTACGTCGGTGTTGCCCGACTGCTCGCGGGCGAAGGCGTCCGCCGCGGCGAGCGTCTGTTTCATCCATCGTTTTTCTTCAGCGGTCGAACCGCCCACCGGGTGTTGCATGACGATCAGATGTTTGGGGTCGCGACGCAGTTTGCGTTGTTGTTGCAGCAGTTCATCCACTGCTGGCGAGCCGACACGCACGACATGTTCTGTCGATTCGCCCATGCGCAGCAATCGTCGTCGGCTGAGTGCGGTGGCAGGGTAATGCAGATGGGCAAGCTTTGAGATGGCGTGCCGCATTGCTTCGTCTGCGACGCCTTCCGCGCGATCGCCGCCGTGGATGTGGGCGACATGAATCCCGCCGATGCTCGCCGCCGTCGCCGCGGCGAATGCTTCGACACGATCGCCGAGCACGAGCACCACGCTCGGCTGCACTTCGGCGAACGTGCGACCAAAGCCGGTCACACCTCGCCCGATCGCTGCGACGTCCGCCTCTCGTCCCGACTGGCCGCGCTGCTGCATGCTGACTTTCGCATCAATGCTCAGCCCCCAGTCGGCCTGCACGCTTCGCCACGTGCCAGTGGTCAGGTGCAGCCCCGCCACCACCACGCGCAGGCGCAGCTTCGCCTGTTGTTTGATTGCATGCATGACTGGCGCCAGCAGCCCCAACTCGGCTCGCGTGCCCGTGACGACTGCAATGGTGCGCTGCCTTTTCATGTGTATTCAAGCCGTCGAGGTCAACAGCGTCACGCCGTGGGCGTCCAGCCTTCCCTAAGCACGATCTCGGCCAGTTTGCGATCCAGTTCGCTGTCCACGTCGATGACTTCGCCCGCCTGTGTGACGATTGCTCTTCGGTCGTTGCCGAGGAAAGCGTGCGGCTGACCTTCCACGACATTGAACAGACTCGCTCGTGTCACCGCAATCACACCGCCATCGAGCATGTACACCGGCGGGAGATCCTGTCGGCGGTAGACGATGTTGTCCTGGTATTGTTCGAGGCGATCGCCCGTGTTGCCGGCGAGCTTTTTCATCCAGTACGGATGCATTTTGTCAACGGGACAGATGCTTTGCACAGAGTCGCAGCCGGTTTCGTGCAGTTTCGCCACCGCGCGGTCGGTCAGGTTGACGGGGCGGACGGGTACGTTGCCGTAGAGGATCACGACGTTGTCATATGGCGCGCCGCGTTCGGCCTCGACGATTTCGAGCGCGTGTCGGGCTGCGGCGTCGACCGTTGCGGCGTCGGCCGCCAGCGTTTCGGGGCGATCGATGACGTGCAGTGCGTGCTCTTGGGCGATCTGCTTATACGTCGGCGTGTCGGTCGAGAGCACGGTGTGTCTCAACGATCGCGAGCGCATGGCGTGCTCGATCGTCCAGACGAGCATCGGCCGATCGGCGACGAGCAGACCGTTTTTGTCGGGGAGGCCTTTGCTGCCGCCGCGTGCGAGAATGATGCCCAATGTGGTCAATGTGTTCGCTCCGTCTGGTCGGCGGATCAATTGCTGGCCGTAGAGAATACCAGCCCTGCGTGAGCGCCGCCGACGAAATGCGAGCGATCATCAAAACAGGCTGTAGCGCTGCGCCAGCGGCAGTCGCTTGGCGGGCTCGCAGGTGAGTCGTTCGCCGTCGGCGGTGACTTCGTAGGTTTCGGGGTCGACCGTGATCTTCGGCAGTGCGTCGTTGAGCTTCATATCACGCTTGGTTGCAGTGCGGCAGCCGTGCACCGGCAGGATGTGTTTTTCCAGCCCATAGCCCGCCGCCGCGTTGCTTGCGGCGCATGCCTGGCTGACGAATGCGATCGAGGTGGGGCCGGTCGCTTTGCCGTAGCTGCCGAACATCGGCCGCATGAACACCGGCTGCGGTGTGGGGATTGACGCGTTGGGATCGCCCATCTGCGACCAGGCGATGACGCCACCTTTGATGACCTGCTCCGGCTTGATGCCGAAGTAGCCGGGCTTCCATAACACGAGGTCTGCGAGCTTGCCGACTTCGATCGAGCCGATGTGCTTCGACATGCCGTGGGCGATCGCAGGGTTGATCGTGTACTTGGCGACGTAGCGTTTAATGCGCTCGTTGTCGTTATCACCTTGTTCGCTGCTGAGTCGGCCGCGCTGCTGGCGCATCTTGTCGGCGGTCTGCCAGGTGCGCGTGATCAGTTCGCCGACTCGCCCCATCGCCTGCGAGTCGCTGCCCATGATGCTGATCGCGCCCAGGTCATGCAGGATGTCCTCCGCAGCGATGGTCTCGCCACGGATACGACTTTCCGCGAACGCGACGTCCTCGGGCAGGTTCTTGTCAAGGTGATGGCAGACCATGAGCATGTCCAGATGCTCGTCGATCGTGTTCACGGTGTAGGGCCGAGTCGGATTGGTCGAGCTTGGGAGAATGTTGGCTTCGCCACAGACGCGGATGATGTCGGGCGCGTGGCCGCCGCCTGCGCCCTCGCTGTGGTAGGTGTGGATGGTACGGCCCTTCATCGCGGCGATGGAGGTTTCGACGAAGCCGGACTCGTTGAGCGTGTCGGTGTGGATGGCGACCTGGACGTCGTGGTCTTCCGCGACGCTGAGGCAGCAGTCGATGGCCGCGGGGGTGGTACCCCAGTCTTCGTGAAGTTTGAAACCGATCGCGCCGGCTTCGAGTTGGCTGGCCAGGCCCTGAGGGGTGGCGGTGTTGCCCTTGCCGAGGAAGCCGAAGTTTAATGGCAGCGCGTCGGTGGCCTGGAGCATCATGCGGATGTGGTTTGCGCCGGGGGTGCAGGTGGTGGCGCAGGTGCCGGTGGCCGGGCCGGTGCCGCCACCGACGAAGGTGGTGACGCCTGAGGCGATGGCTTCGTCGGCTTGTTGGGGGCAGATGTAGTGGATGTGGCTGTCGAAGCCGCCGGCGGTGAGGATGAGACCTTCGCCGGCGATGGCTTCGGTGGTGACGCCGACGATCATATTTTCGTCGACGCCTTGCATGACGTCAGGGTTGCCGGCTTTGCCGATGCCGGCGATGCGGCCGTGCTTGATGCCGACGTCGGCCTTGTAGATGCCGGTGTAGTCGACGATGAGGGCGTTGGTGATCACGCAGTCGAGGGCCTTGTCATCATCGACGCCGGCGGCTTGGCCCATGCCTTCGCGAAGCACTTTGCCGCCGCCGAACTTGCATTCGTCGCCATAGGCGGTGTGATCGCGCTCGACTTCGAGGGTGAGGCTGGTGTCGGCAAGGCGGAGTTTGTCGCCGGTGGTCGGGCCGAACATTTCGGCATAGGCGTGTCGTGGCATTCGGTGTGGCATATAAGTGACTCCGTGAGGCAGTGCGAGAAGGCGGTGTCAACTACTGCTGTTGTTGCTGCTGTTGTTGTTGGCGTTGGAGCATGGCGCCGCGGTTGATGTCGTTGACCTGTCCGGTGGCGAAATTGTTGCCGCCCTGGATGATGCGGCGGCCGGCGATGTCGACGAGGGTGACGGTTTTTGTGTCGCCTGGCTCGAAACGGACAGCGGTGCCGGCGGGGATGTCGAGACGCTTGCCGTAGGCGGCGGCGCGGTCGAATTTCAGTGCGGCGTTCGTCTCAACAAAGTGGTAGTGACTGCCGACCTGCACGGGGCGGTCGCCGAGGTTGGTTACTTCAATCTCGATGGCGTTGCGGTTCTCGTTAAGAACGATATCGCCATCGCCGGGGGTGACCTTGCCGGGAATGAACTGATCTGGGGAGAGTGACTCGTCAGCTTGATCCACATCGAAAGCGGCAAGGTCGGGTGTGGGCAGAAAGCTGCCATAGAGAGCGAGGCGGAGGTCGCCGTCTTCGCGAGCGATGGGCTGGTGGACGGTGACGAGTTTCGTACCGTCGGGGAACGTGCCTTCGACCTGCACTTCGCTGACGAGTTCGGGAATGCCGGGCATGACCTGACGTCGGCCGAGCAGTTGTCGACCGACGTCCATAAGCTCGGCGACTGACTTACCGTCGCGGATGAACTCGAGCACTTGCGTGGCGATGAGCGCGGTGGCTTCGGGGGCATTGAGGCGGACGCCGCGGGCGAGGCGTTTTTGTGCGAGGAAGCCTGCGTTGTGGAGCATGAGCTTTTCGATTTCACGCGGACTCAGGTGCATGGGTGGGCTCCGGGAGAGGAGGGATGCAGAGCAGTTTAAACTGCACTGTCTTTGGGGGCGACTACCATTTTCGACGCCAGGGATCGTCGTTGAGCAGGTCGGTTAAGGGAGCGAGGCGCTGGCGAAGGCGGCGTTGGACGGCTTCGGTCGTGGTGGCGAGCAGCCGCCAGACGACGCCGCTTTTGATGGGGCTCGCGGCTTCGAGCAGCGTATCGCTTTGCATCGGCTCGGCGTCCACGGCGTCGCGCAATCGTTCGGCGATGGTGGCGAGCATCGGGCCGATGAGCGCGACGGTCGCGGTGCACTCGTGTTTGCCGAGTCGGAACGGCGCGTCGATCGGGCCGTCGGCGGGATCGAGCAGCAGCGCGTCGGCGAGGAGATGCTCACCGTCGACGTAGACATCATTGCGACTGAGGTATCGGGTGAAGGCCCAGCGTTCGCCGCGCTGGTGTCGGCCGCTGGTCAGCCAGTCGACGAGCAGCAGGTTACCGCGCGGCGCGAGGTCAAAACGCTGGGTCTGCTCATAGCTTGCATCGGCGAAGCATGTCAGCGGATCGGGCGCGAGTATAAGCAGAGCGTCGTCGGCCACGCTCGCGTGCAAACGCTGACGGGCGGGGCGGTCGATGGTGTTGCGGTACACCTTGGTGGAGGCCTGTGTACTGGCGAAGCAGGTTGTGTTGGGATGCAGGGTCATTTGCAGGTCGATCTGATCGCCTCCGACGAGGCCGCCGCCATAGCTGCCGACGAAGACGCTGGCGTAGTTGCGTCCGCTGCGTGGTGCGATGAGTTTGAGCGGTGTGCACGCGCGCTGCCGTGTGATGGTGGGTTGTCCGCGTACGTTTTCGACAATGAACTCACCGTGGCCTGGGGCGGGAGGGCGAGCGGCTTCATCGCGAACGCTGGCAGGCGAGGCGGGGTTGGCGGCGATTACACCCACGCGGTAGCCACCAGTACGAGGCCGACCGTGGCGATGCCGCCGCCGCACGCGCGGACGAGCATGGCCTGTCCGCGTGTCTGGAGCAGTTGGCCGACGCCAAGCCCTGCGAAGCACAGAGCTGCACTGGCGAGGGCGAAGCCGATGCCGAAGGCGGCGAGTGACGCGCCGGTGGTCATTTCGCTGACGTGTGCGTAGCCGTGGAATATGGCGAACAGGCCGGCGACGGCCGCACCGCCGACGAGCGGGAGTTTGCATGCGGCCGCGACGAGCAGACCGAGGATGAGCACGGATGCGAGGATGCCGCCTTCGACGGCGACCAGCGGCAGGCCGAGCGTTGCGCCGAGGCCGCCGACGATCATGAGGGCAACGAACGCGGCGGGCATGGCCCAGGTGTGTCGTCCGCCGATCTGACTTGCCCAAAGGCCGATGGCGAGCATGGCGAGTACGTGGTCGAGGCCGGTGATCGGGTGTAGCAGGCCGTGGACGAAAGCGTTTTCGCCATGGATGTGTGGTTTGTGATGCGGATGAGCCCACGCGACGCCGACGGGGGCGAGCGTGGCGGCGGCGCCGACAGCGAGCAGGGCGATGCGGAGCAGGGGGCGTGTGAGGATGAGCGATGGACGGATCATGTCTGTTCCTTGGGTGGCGTGCGGGACGACGCTGGTATGCCCGTTACGTGTTGAGTCGCCTGGCCATGGGGCCATGAAGATCATACGAGCAGGAGCGCGAAGTTTGAAGCTTATTTGCGTTCTCGTCATTGCGATTCAATCGCCTTGATGTGGCTCGGGACCAAGGCGTGTTGAGTGTAACGCAACTGCGATGCCGGAAGGCATGAAGGCCGACCATCGCGATCTATGTGCTTATTCGCTATGCAGGCCATCTTTTGTGCATGTTTTTTGTGCAGGCCGAGCTGGACGGCAGAGCGATTGTCGAAGCTCAACGGGCATGAAGTAGGGAGGCATCTTTTTTGCATATTCGTTTCGGCAGTGGATGCGTTAAAGTGATCTGTGTGAATTCGAACAGCCCTTCGCAGACGACTGCTTTGCCAACGCTCGGCTTTGCCGACGAGTGGTTGATGTGGCAGCTCGCCGACTCGGCGTTTCCGACTGGCGGGTTTGCTCACTCCGGTGGTTTGGAGGCGGCGGTGCAGACGGGGGCAGTGCCGGATGTGGCGGCGCTGGAAGCGTTTTGCCGCGTGAGTCTGACGCAGCTTGCTCGGCAGAGCCTGCCGTTGCTGCGGGCGGTGCATGCCGAGCCGGAGCGGTTACCGACGGTGGACCGTCAGTGTGAAGCGATGTTGAGCAACCATGTTGCCAACCGCGCCAGCCGATCGCAGGGGCGCGCGCTGCTGTTGGCGGCGGAGCGGGCCTTCGCCCACGGTCGGCCGGCGGTGGGACGCTTGCGCGACCGGGTTCGCCAGGAGCGGCTGCCGGGGCATCTCGCGCCGCTGTTCGGCGCGGTGGCGGCGGCGATGGGGCTTGATGGTGAGGCGTCGGCTCGACTATTTACTTTCACCGCAACGCGTGATCTGATTTCCGCGGCGGTGCGTTTGAACGTGGTCGGACCATTGCAAGCCCAGGCATTGCAACATGCGCTCGGCGAAGCAGCCGCGGCCGCGATTGCGCATGCTCCCGTTGACGCGATGGAAGCGGCAAGCGCTGCGCCCGTGCTGGAACTGCTTCAGGCACGGCAAGATCGACTCTACTCGCGATTATTTCATAGCTGACACTTTTAACAAGGACGCAAGCAACCATGCATCGCCATTACGACGACGGACCGGGCCAGTACCACCATCGTGAGAATCGACTGAACCGCCGCGACTATACGGATCGTGCGTTCACCGTCGGCATCGGTGGGCCGGTGGGCAGCGGGAAGACGGCACTTGTGCTGGCGATGTGCAAGGCGCTTCGCGAGCGGATGTCGCTGGCGGTCGTGACGAACGACATTTTTACGAAGGAAGACGCGGAGTTTCTCACGCGCCACGAAGCATTGCCGAGCGAGCGTATCGTGCCGATCGAAACCGGCGGCTGCCCGCACGCAGCCATTCGCGAAGATGTGTCCGCCAACCTGTTGGCGTTGGAGCAGTTGACCGAGCAGTTTTCGCCCGAGATGTTGCTGCTGGAGTCCGGTGGTGACAATCTCGCTGCGAACTTCAGCCGGGAGTTGGCGGACTATACGATCTACGTGATTGACGTGTCCGGCGGCGACAAGGTGCCCCGAAAGGGCGGCCCGGGCATTACGCAGTCAGACCTGCTTGTGATCAACAAGACAGATCTGGCCGAGGCGGTGGGGGCGGATCTGGATGTGATGGACCGCGATGCGAAGAAGATGCGTGGCGATGGGCCGACTGTCTTCGCGCAAGTCAAGGGCGACGTCGGTGTCGATGCGATCGTCGAGCATGTTCTGCATGCACGCGGACATGCGTTGGAGGCGACGACGTCGTCGGCGTGACCGGCGTCGTTTTAGCGGCGCGCGATCGCGAGTGATGAATGTGTACGCCTGATACACAACAACGCCCCGGCGTTTGCCGGGGCGTTGCGTAGTTGCGTATGCATAGTTGGGTCGGCAGTCCGTGTGGTTGTGGACCGCGCTGCCGGGCTTAGGCCAACCCGTCTTCTTTACCCATGTGCACGACAAGGTCGATCATACGGCTGGAGAAGCCAAACTCGTTGTCGTACCAGCTGACGAGCTTGAAGAACGTGTCGCTGAGGCCGATGCCCGCGCCAGAGTCGAACACGCTGCTGTAGGTCGAGCCAATGAAGTCACTCGAGACGACTTCCTCGTCGGTGTAGCCGAGCACACCCTTGAGCTCGCCGTCGGCGGCGGCCTTCATCTTCTTGCAGATTTCTTCGTAGCTCGTGCCCTTGCTCGTGCGAACGGTAAGGTCGACGACCGAGACGTCGACGGTCGGCACGCGGAAGGACATGCCGGTGAGCTTGCCCTTGATTTCCGGCAGCACGAGGCCCACCGCCTTGGCGGCGCCGGTGCTGGCGGGGATGATGTTGGCGTAAGCATTGCGGCCGCCGCGCCAGTCCTTGCGGCTGGGGCCGTCCTGCGTCGGCTGCGTGGCGGTGACGGCGTGGATCGTGGTCATCAGGCCTTCTTCAATGCCGAAGTTGTCCTGCACCACCTTCGCCAGCGGCGCGAGGCAGTTGGTCGTGCACGAGGCGTTGGAGATGACCGTGTCCTTGCTCTTGTCGAAGTCTTTGTGGTTGACGCCGACTACGACGGTCTTGACCGTGTCGGGCGTCTTGGTCGGAGCCGAGATCACGACGCGCTTCGCACCGCCGCCTTCGACGTGCTTGACGGCATCTTCGTAGGTGGTGAACAAGCCGGTGGACTCGATGACATAGTCCGCACCGATTTTGCCCCAGGGGAGCTTGGCCGGGTCTTTTTCGGAGAAGCACTTGATTGTCTTGCCGTTGACGACGAGGTCGTCGCCCTTGGCTTCGACGGTGCCTTTGAATCGGCCGTGAATCGTGTCGTACTTCAGCAGGTAGGCGAGGCCGTCGGCCTCGACGAGGTCGTTCACGCCGACGAACTCGACGTTGGGGTTGTCAATGCCGGCTCGGAGCACGAGGCGACCGATACGACCAAATCCGTTGATACCAATCTTAAGAGCCATTGCTCACTCTCCATCCCTAAACAGGTTGAGTTGGGGGAAATAGTTGTCCGGAGGGTTGTCAGCCGGGGTAGATCCCGATTAACGCCAAGGTAGGTACTTCACTTGCCCCGTGCAAGTTGGCCCCGACGGCCGACCGGCAGGTTGCACGACAACGCGACCTTGATGTCGCACCTCCATTTAGCCGCGGGCCTTGGCCCGCGCGTTCAGCTCTATAGTTCCGAAGAGCGCGGTGCGAGCACCGCGGCTAAATGTTGCCAGGGTGAAACCGCGTTGTTGAATTAAGACAGGGCTTTCCGTTGCACTTTCATGAGTTGCCGAATGCCCTTCGTCGCCGCGTCGAGCAGCTCGTCGAGTTGTTCGCGTGAGAAGACGCCCTGTTCGCCCGTGCCTTGCACTTCGATGAATTGGCCCTGGTGGTTCATCGCGACGTTCATGTCGACCTCGGCCCGCACGTCCAGCGGGTAGTCAAGGTCGGTGTAGATTTGTCCGTCGACTACGCCGACGCTCACGGCAGCGACCGGGCCCTTGATGGGGTTGCCCTTGATGAGCCCGGCTTTACGCGCTGCGGCGATGGCTTGCGAGAGGGCGACGAATGCCCCCGTAATGGAGGCGGTGCGTGTGCCGCCGTCGGCGAGCATGACGTCGCAGTCGCAGGTGATGGCGACGCCGGGCATCTTGTCGAGGTCGACGGCGGCGCGGAGCACGCGGCCGATGAGCCGTTGAATTTCCGTACCGCGACTGTCGGGCCCGCGCCGCTTCCGGTCGGGCGTCGAGCCGGGCATCATGTTGTACTCGGCGGTGACCCAGCCACGCTTCGGCTCGCCGGTTTGCGGGTCGAGCAGCCAGCGCGGCACTTCGCTGGCAATGCTGGCGGTGCAGAGCACGTGGGTGTCGCCCTGACGGATGATCACGCTGCCCGCCGCGGCGGTGCGATGAGGCTCGATGGTGGTGGGGCGAAGTTGATGACGCTTGCGAGGCTTGGCTTTCGACATGCCGGGAGTGTTAGCAGAGCAGGCAGCCGACCGCAAATGAACACACCGTCGCCGCCGACGCACAGCCGGCAGGTTTGCTATAATCTTGCGTGTTAGTTGTTCCATCCCGACAAAGCTCAACGTGGGGACAAACGCTCCCGTTGCGCGTTCACCCCGCATTAATCGGAGGTTTCTTATGCCACTGATGTCCACCAAACCCATGTTCGATCTGGCCTATGAAGGCGGATTCGGCGTCGGGGCCTTCAACGTCAACAACATGGAGATCACGCAGGGCATCATCGAAGCCTGCGCTCAGGAAAAAAGCCCGCTGATCCTCCAGATTTCCAAGGGCGCGCGCAAGTACGCCAATATGCGCTACCTCAAGGCCATCATCGACGCCGCTGTCGAGGAATACCCTGAGCTGCCCATCGCGATCCACCTCGACCACGGCGACACCGTCGACCTGGTCAAGGAGTGCATCGGCGACGGCTTCACCAGCGTGATGATCGACGGCTCGCATCACTCGTTGGAAGAAAACATCAGCCTCACCGCCGAGGCGGTCAAGGTCGCTCACGCGGCGGGCGTGGTGGTCGAAGCCGAGCTTGGCATGCTCGGCGGCATTGAGGAAGACGTCGTCGGCCTCGACGCCGCGGAATACGAAAAGAACATCGAAAAGTTCCTCACTGATCCCGAAGATGCCAAAGTGTTCTACGAAAAGACAGGCATCGACAGCCTGGCCGTCGCCATCGGCACCAGCCACGGCGCGTACAAGTTCACGCACGAAGCCAAGCTCGCCTTCGACCGCATCGAGCAGATCATGAAGACCTGCCCGGGCCTGCCGCTGGTGATGCACGGCAGCTCGTCCGTGCCGAAGGAATTCATCGACCTGATCAACCAGTACGGCGGCAAGATGCCCAACGCCATGGGCGTGCCCGAAGATCAGATCGCCAACGCTGTCCGTCAGTACGGCGTGTGCAAGGTCAACATCGACACGGACCTTCGCCTGGCCCTGACGGCGAAAATCCGCGAAGTCTTCGCCAAGGACCCGGCCGAGTTCGACCCGCGCAAGTACCTTGCCCCCGGTCGTGACGCGATCACCGAGATGGTCAAGCGCAAGCTGCACATGCTCAACAGTGCAGGCAAGGCCGAGCAGATCATCGCCCATTGGAAGAAGGAAGGCGAGCCGCTGCCGAACTACTACAAGCAGACCGCTGGCGTCTGAACGACTTGATTCACCTGCGAATCTAAAAAGCCCCGATGCCGCAAGGCGTCGGGGCTTTTTTGTTGCGTTTCAGATGAAGCTGTTCGTGGCTTGGCCTCGTGGCGGTCTACCGAAATTTTACTTCCCCACTGCCGGGCACGAGTTCGCCTAGGCGGTACACCGTCTCGCCCGCTTTCGCCAGCCGGTCGGCGATGGCCTCGGCGAAGTAGGGGCGGACGGTGAGGATGTAGCCGACGCCCATGTTGAACACGCGCAGCATCTCGTCCTCTTCGACGTTGCCACGCTGTTGAAGCAGCTTGAAGATCGGCGGCACATCCCACGACTTGCGGTCAATTACCGCGTCGAGTGTATCGCCCAAGGTACGTGGAATGTTGTCGACCATCCCGCCGCCGGTGATGTGGCTCATCGCGGAGACGACCTGCTTCACCGTGTAATGGCGCAGCGTCGACACGACCGACTTTGCGTAGATGCGTGTGGGCTCGAGCAGCACACGGCCGAGCGGTTCGTCCGTCTCCAACTCGTCATAGACTTTGTTCAAGTCGAGGCCAGCCTCTTTGATGACCGCGCGCACGAGGCTGTATCCGTTCGAGTGCACACCGCTGGACGCGAGGCCGAGGATGACGTCGCCCGGCTCGGTGCGTGAGCCATCGATCATGCGGTTCATCTCGCACACGCCCACAGCGAAGCCGGCGAGGTCGAAGTCGCCCTCGGCATAAACGTCGGGCATCTCCGCCGTCTCGCCGCCGAGCAGGGCACAGCCCGCCAATTCGCAGCCGTCGGCAACGCCTTTGACGATCGCCGCCGCGAGTTCAGGCGTGAGCTTGTGGATGCCGATGTAATCGAGGAAGAACAGCGGCTCGGCACCCTGGACGATGAGGTCGTTGACGTTCATCGCGACCAGGTCCTGGCCGACCGTGTCGTGGATGTTCATCTGCGCGGCGAGTTTGACCTTCGTACCCACGCCGTCGGTGCAGGAGACGAGGACGGGGTCGCGATAGTTGCGTTGGAACAGGCGTTCGTTGAAGTCGAGCCGGAAGCAGCCGGCGAAGGCGCCGTGCTTGCCGAGGACGCGCGGGCCGTAGGTCCGGCGCATGTGGTGCTCGATGAGGTTGACCATACGGTCGCCAGCGTCGATATCGACACCAGCGCCGGCGTAGGTCATGGGTTTGGCAGGGGGGCGTGAGTCGGCCATAGGGTGCATAGTTTAGCGAAACGAGCGGGTCGGCGTTGGCCGGTTCAGGGGCGCGCTGGTATCCTGCCGGGCTCGCATCGAAGCAGCAGGGCGACCCGCGGAAGGAGCACGGTTTGGCGGCGAAACCAATTGGTATCGGCATGATCGGTTGCGGCACGGTCGGCGGCGGCGTGGCGACGTTATTGCGCGAGCAGGCGGCGTTATATGAGCAGCGAATCGGTCGGCCGATCGAGCTTCGGCGCGTGCTGGTGCGCGATGTCGAAAAAGCCTGCCGCGGCGGCGAGGTGGGCCGCTCGCTGGTGACGGCCGATGCGGAGGCGTTTTTCGACACGCCGGACGTGAGCGTGGTTGTCGAAGTCGCCGGCGGCAGGGGCGTGGTCAGCGACTACGTCCGCCGATCGCTCAAGGCGGGCAAACACGTGGTGACTGCGAACAAGGCGCTGCTCGCTGCCGAGGGGGCGGAACTGTTCGACCTTGCCCGGCGACATCACGCAGCGATAGCGTTTGAAGCCTCATGTGCCGGCGGCATTCCGTGCATTACCGCACTGAAGTTCGGCCTGATGGCCAACCGCATCGACGGGCTGTACGGCATTCTCAACGGCACGTGCAACTTTATCCTCACCGCCATGAGCCAGGCCGGCCGCGCGTATGACGATGTGCTCAACGAAGCGCAGGAAAAAGGCTATGCCGAGGCCGACCCGACGTTGGATGTCTCCGGGAAGGACGCGGCGCAGAAGTTGGCGATTCTTGCGTCGCTGGCGTTTGGCGTGGCCGTGCCGGAAGACGCGGTGGGTTGCATTGGCATCGATAACCTCGACCTGGCGGACATCCGCTTCGGCGCGGAGTTGGGGTATGACATGAAGCTGCTCGCCATTGCCGAGCGCAAGCCCGGCGAGTCGGCGGTAAGCGTCGGCGTGCAGCCTTGCTTCATCCACAAACACGAATTGCTGGCCAAGGTCGAAGGTGCGTTCAACGCGCTAAGCGTGTTCGGCCACGCGGTGGGGCATACGCTTTACTACGGCCCCGGGGCCGGCCGTATGCCCACTGCCAGCGCGGTGGTCAGCGACGTGCTCAACGTCGCCGCCGGCTGGTACCCGTGTGCCTTCGCTGACATGCACCTCACGCCTGATCGCAATGCCGCTGCCGATTTAGTGCCATCTGACGATCGGGTCAGCCGATACTACCTGCGCATCAACGCACTGGATATGCCGGGCACGATGGCAAAGGTAACCTCGACGCTGGGCGAGCTGAACATCAGCCTCTCGGCGGTGCTGCAACATGAAAGCGCGGTCGGCGAGTTTGTTCCCGTGGTGGTCCTCACGCATGACGCGAAGCAGGGCGACCTGTTCGAAGCGGTCAAGCGCATCAAGGCACTCGACGCCATCGCGGACGAGCCCGTGGTGATTCGCATCGTCGATATGCCTGCGTAAGTTGTTCAGTCGAGGCCGCGGCTGGAGCACGCTTAATCCCAATGTAGCGGCCGACTCAAGCTCCATGTTTAGCCCCCGCGGCCACGCGGGGGCGCTTCCGGGGGCCGCCGTAGGCAGCGGGGCTAATCGCTACTTTTAGGTTGAACTCACGGCCAAATGGCCCGTTGTGAAACCGGCTCAATTCTGATGTACATCGCCGTTGCCGTTGACGCTCGCCGGTTCGCGACCTTCGAGCATCGCCGCGAGTCGCTGCCGCATGCTTGATGATCCGCTGGGGCGATCGTCGGCGGAGGCCTGCGTATCTGCCTCGGCTTCGGTAGCGATTTCGGCCGTGGCTTGTGGTTCGGCAGTATCGCCGTTCGCGTGATCTTCGGGATGACCGTTGCCGTTACCATTGCCATTGTCATTGCCGTTGTCTGACATGACGGCGGGCGTTTCTTCTGCGGGTTCGTCGCGGGCCTCCTCGGCTTCGATGGCTTCCTGCGCGATGCGGCCGTCGCTGCCGACCTGGTCGAATCGCACCGCAACACGTTTGGACACGCCGCGCTCCTGCATCGTCACGCCATAGAGCGTATCGCAGGCCTGCATGGTGCGCTTGTGGTGCGTGATGATGATGAAATGCGAATGGTCGAGGAAACTCTTGACCACCTGCGTGAATCGCTCGACATTCGCCTCGTCCAGCGCGGCGTCGACTTCGTCGAGAATCGCGTAAGGCGACGGCCGCGTCTTGAAGATCGCCATGAGCATCGCCACGGCGGTCATCGTTTTTTCGCCGCCGGAAAGCTGGCTGATCGCGCAAGGCTCTTTGCCGGGCGGCTTGGCCATGATCTCAATGCCGCTTTCCAGCACGTCCACGTTGCCTGCCTCGTCCGGCTTGAGGAACAGGTCGGCCTTGCCGCCGCCGAAGAGCTTCCGGAACAGGCCCTGCGGCCCGGCGAAGTTCTCGCGGATCTCGTTGAACGTTACTTCAAACCGCTTACGCGAATCGTCGTTGATCTTGCGGATCAGGTTCTCGAGCTGCTGCCGAGCGTCTTCGATGTCCTGTACCTGGTCGGCCAGCTCATCATGCTTGCCTTCGAGCTCGTCCTGCTCCTGAATCGCGTCAACGTTGACACTGCCAAGGCGTGTGATTTTCTGACGCAGCTCGGTCATCTCGGTTTCGACCGATTTCCAGTCGATCTCGAACGGGTCGGCGGTTTGTGCGTCGGCGACTTTCGATTCGGCATCCCCAGCGTTGGCATCAGTCGACTCCTCATCGGATTCGAAGTCGCCATCTTCAGCGTCGCTCGTTGACGCAAGCTCGGCCGACGGCTCCGCCTCCGACGATGCCTCGGCTTGTTGTGATTCGATCGCCTCGCGATAGGCCTCCGCGACGTCCATATCGAGCTGCTGATGCGCTCGCTCGCGCACAGCCTCGATCTTCACCTCGATCTCGCGCTGGCGCACTTGCATGCGATGCAGCGATGCCTCGGCCTTCTCGAGTTCGCCACGTTGCTGCTTCGCCTTTTCGCGCAAGCCGCGCATCGACTCGTTCGCCTGATCGAGCTTGCGCTGCACCAGTTCGCAGTGCGTGGTCAGCTCCTGCAATTCGGCGTCGGCGGTTTCGGCTTGTTGCTTCGCCTCGGCTTCGGCTTTCTCCAACTCGGCGATACGGCCGTTGGCGCCCGCGAGTTGGTCTTCAATGACCTTGTGCTGACGCTGCACGTCCGCGGAGGCGATCTCGGCCTGTCGCACCTGCCGTTGAGCGCCGCTGAGCTGCTCCGACAGTTTGCTCGATTCGACGCGCACCGCTGTCACCGCTTCGCGGGCCTGCTCGACTTCGCTGTTGAGCGAGCCGATCTGCTGCTCCAGCGCCGCCACCCGCTCTTGCCGGGCGGCGGAGTCCTGTTCAAGCTGCTCGGCTTCATTGCGATGCGTCTTGCGCTTCTCGTTCGTATCGCGCAGTTGATCGTGAATCTGCTCTGTCTCGGCGGCGATGACTGGCTGTTCCTTCTCCAGCGAGGCGATCTGCGAACGCAGATTCTCCAGTCGACTGTTCAACTCCACACGTACCGAGTTAGTCTCGTAGATCGACTTTCGCAGATCGTCCGCCACCTTCGCCACATGCGCCGCGTGGTCCGACAGCTCGGCCAAATGCTGCTGATCGCGATTGATTGTCTCATCCAGCTCGGCGATCTGACTTTGCAACGCGGCGAGTTCACTTCGTCGACTGATCAGGCCGCCCGCCGCCTGGTTCACCGGCCCGGCATACACGCGGCCGTCGGCGTCGAGCAACTCACCCGATTCGGTCACGAAGCGATAGCCCGCCGGCAGCGTCGAGCGCAGCAGCATCGCCGACTCGAGATCGCGCACCCACAGCGTTCGGCCGAGCACGCGCCACACGATCGGCCCCAGCCAGTCAGGGTACGTCACGAGATCGATCAACGGCCGACGGGCCGGCAACGATTCGTTCCCATCAAGCGATGACAGCGGCGGCAATGGCGGTTGGTCGATCGCCAAAAAGCTCACGCGCCCCGCAAGCGACTCGATCGCCGACCGTCCGCCGTTCGTCGAGCACACCTCGGCGAGGCGATTCACGACGAGCGCCTGCTGGTAATCGCCCAGCGCTGTCTCAATCAACTGGGCGTGTTCGACATCGGTTTCGATCAGCTCGGCGAGCAGGCCTTGCACGAAGCCGAACGTATCTTCGCCTTCGCTGCGGGCGAGCACCGCCTTGACCGGATCGCTCAGGCCTTCCTGTTTGTCCTGCATCTCCTGCAGCAGGTTTCGCCGTGAGTCGAGGGCGGATCGTCGCTCTTTCGCTTCGGCGAGTCGCTTGGCAAGCTCACGCTGCTGCGTGTCGAATTGCTGGCCGAGCTCGCTTTGCTTCTCAAGCTGCGCCTTTTCCTGCTCCAGCAGCTTCTCCGCCTCGGCGAGCTTTTCCTCCGCCTCGTCGCGGCTGGTCAGATACCGCTCCAACTGCTCGCCGATCGACTCGGCTCGCTGATCGAGCTTTTCACGCGTCGCGAGCAGGTTCTTCTCGAACGTGTCGAGGCTGTTGATCTGATTGTGAAGCTGAGCGGTGCGACGCATCAGGTCGGTGATGCCGTTCTTGTCATCGTCGAGCGAAGATCGCTTCTCGTTCAGGTCGTGTTGCAGTTCGCGATACTTCTGCTGGGCCGCTTCGAGCCTGGCGGCCCCTTCCTGTTGCTCGTTGGTCAGGCGTTCGACGTCCTGCTGATGTTCAGCGAGCTCTTTGGTGAGCTGCTCGCGACGCTGGGCGAGTTCTTCAAGCCGACGGCTGTCACGTTCGATGTGCTGGCGGACCTCGGTCAGCGATGTGCGAGCGAACTGCTCACGCTGCTGGGCTTTTTCCTTGGCGGACTGCTGCTGAAGGCGATCGTGCTCAAGCTGCTTCTGCCGATTGGCGATCGCCTGCCGTTCCACGTCGCCGTCGTTGAACGCCTGTTCGTGTTCGCTGAGCAGGCGAGCGGCCCGGCTGCGGTCGGCCTCGGCCTGCTCAAGCTGCTCGGTCAACTCACCAAGCTGACTTTGCAGCTTGTGATACTCCGCGAGGCTGTGTTGAAGCTGCAACTCGCGCAGGCGGGTGGTGTATTCCTGGTAGCTGCGGGCGCGAGCGGCCTGCATCTTCACACTGCGCAGACGCTTCTCGTTGTCTTCGAGCCGTTGACGCACGAGGGCGAGGTTCTGTTCCGTGCGGTCGAGCTTGCGGATGGCCTCTTTCTTTCGGGCCTTGAATCGGCTGATGCCGGCCGCCTCTTCGAAGATGCTCCGCCGTTCGTCGGCGTTGGCTTGCAGCAGTACGTCGACGCGGCCCTGCTCGATCACGGAGTAGGCGTCGGTGCCGATGCCTGTGTCCATGAACAGCTCTTTGATGTCGCGCAGGCGAGCTCGCTTGCCGTTGATCAGGTATTCGCTCGTGCCATCGCGATAGAGCTGGCGGGTGACATCGACCAGGTCGACGTCGACGGGAAGGATGCGTCGGCCTTCGGATTCGGTTGATGAGGTGGAATGATCCGGCCCTTCGTCGTGTTGCTGCCCAGCGGTCGGCTTGGGGGCGACAATGGGGTTGTCGAAGGTGAGGGTGACGCTTGCCAGGCCGCTGGGCTTGCGGGTGGACGAGCCGTTGAAGATGACGTCCATCATCGCGCCGCCGCGGAGGCTCTTGGCGGACTGCTCGCCGAGGACCCACTTGATGGCATCGACGACGTTGGACTTGCCGCAGCCGTTGGGCCCGACGATGCCGACGAGCGGCTGGTCGAATCGGATGACGGTCTTGTCCGCGAAGGACTTGAAACCGGCGAGTGTGAGCTTGGCCAGACGCATGTGTATTCGACCTCCGTGTCGTATTGCCGGACGACGGGGCCGGTCTCCACCGGCATGGCGCTCCCATCATCCCCCTCAAAAGTTATCGGTCAGTATTGCTTGAATCATCCAATTGCCAGCGCCCTGCCGCGGGGGGCGGTGAGACGGGCGAAGGCGGCCATGGTGGTGGCGAGTCGTATGTCCCCTCAGCGAATCAGGTTGGCCGACGATGATATCAATTGTCCTCGGGCTGGGTGAGGATCGGCGGGTCCGTGCCGGGCGAGCGTGTGGGCTGCTGGGTGTTGTCGCCCGGCAGCTCGGGTCGCCCGGCGTCCGGCGAAGACACGCCGGGGCTGCCGCCACCCATCCACGGGACACCTTCCGTGCGGTCACGGCCGGTCGGCTGGCCGGGCCGATCGAGCCAATCGCCCTCGGTGACCGGCTCGGGGCCGAGCATGGGCTCAGGGGTCTCGTCGCCAATTTCCGGACGCAACTGGTCGACGGTCTCTTCGTACTCGGCGATGAGCTGCGCCAGCGGGCCCGTGTTCACTTCCACCGGAGCGGCGATGTGGCCGCGGTTGGCGAAGCGGTAGATAGTTTCCACGACCTGGCTGTAGGTCAGGTCCAGGCCCTTCTCGTCCGTACCGGGCTCGGGTGAGTGTGCGAGCAGATAGGCCAGCGACGCCACGTTGGGCCAGACCTCGTATTGCTTGCCCTCGATCGTGCCCGGCCGTTGGTAGTAGACGTTCAGGGCGGCTTCTTCGTCATCCGACCGGACCATCAGCCGACTGTCCCACATCTGCGCGAACATGGGTGTGCGGAAGCCGAGCTGGTCGTCGAAAATCACCAGCCGGGGGAAGTGCTCCTGCGTGATGTAGATCATCGGCTTTTCGGCCGGCACGCGATCGATGACGAACTTCAGCCCGTTGGCATTGCGGATCGGCATACGGTCGATGATGGGGTCGTTGATTGCTGCCAGCGATTCGTACGCCGCGATCCGCACCGCCGTATCGTCATCATCAAGCAGTGCCTTGAGCGCCCGCGATCCGCTGGTGCTGCGAGGCAGGTAAACCAATGCCTCGGCCACACGCTGCCGTGCCTGCGGCTCGTCGCTGCTCCTGGCCAGCGATGCCAGCACAAGCCCGGCTCGCTCATCCTGCAACCAGGCGCCCGCCTCCAACGCGGCGAGGCTCAACACCGGGTCCTCATCTTCATAATAATTTCGCAGCACGGGCAGGATCGTCCGCCCCAGCGAACGCCACGCCAACACAACACGTTCCTGTCGATCGGAGTCTTCGCGTAGCCGACGTGCCAGCCGCTCGGCCTGCTCAGTTTCGAAGTTGGGGCCGCGCTGGATGTACAGATGAGCGACCAGCTCCATCAACACATCCGGCCGGGTGGCGTAATCCCGCGGCACGTTTATGTGGATGACCATCGCCGTCTGCGGCACGGCCGTCTGCTGCCGCGAGCCGGGGCCGGCGGGGAATCGCTCGTTGATCCGGTCCGCGATCGCCCGGCTGCGGTTCCAGCTGGATTGGTTCAACACCAGCTCGATCTGCTGCGGCAGCGTCACTTTGCCGCCGGCGACCACCATGGCCTGGCGGAGAAACCGGCGTTGGTCGTCCTCGTCGCTTTCCTCGTCGAACGGGTTGATGTAGATCGGCCCGTTGGCTTCGGCGCGGGTTCGGCTGAAACCCACTGCCGGGTTCGTGCCGTCGAGACTCAGGTCGGTGGTCCACAGCGTGCCGCCGGCGAGACTGGTGGTCTGCGTCTGCGGCAGGGCGGAAACGAGCACGTCGAAACGCGCACCGCGCACCGCCCCGGCGGGGATGAAGCCCTGCACGGCAACAATGGCGGTGCTCGGGTCGGCCAGCAGTTGCTCGGGGCTCATGCGGGCGAAGGGCTGGAAGGCTTCGGGCATCTCGCGTCGGATGCGCGTCGAGCCAACGCCCATCTGCCGCAGGCGATTGAGCATCCGCTGGCGGAGGAAGGCGGGCACTTCCTGCGAGCCCGTGCCGTCGAGCCCGACGACCAGGCCGAAGCCGGAGACGAGCATGGGCTCGTAGTTTCGCAAATTGGCCATCGACCCCACGCTGCCACGGAGGTATTCCGGGCCGGTGTAGGTGGCGGTGGGCGGTGGGTTGTCAGGTCGGCTGACGGTACGCGGCTCGCAGCCGACGATGCCGAGCGTCAGCCCGGCCAGCGCGAGGCACAGCCCCACCAGGCTGGCGATCGACGGGCGGTGGCGATGGCGGGCGAGCAGGCGGTGTGCGTGTGCGGGCCTGTTCAGTGTATGAGCCATGCGGAATCCATGGATCGAGCAGGGGAGGGTGGGGGAAGGTCCGATATAGCCCGCCATTGTCGGCCGAGGGCGCGTCGAGGTCAAGTGCCCGCGGTGAGACCGCAGCAGGGGCTATTTCCACCCCCGATCAGTCCGCGAGCGTCAGCGGACGCGGATTCGGCAGCAGGCCCAGCGGGTTGGCCATCTCGGCCAGGCGGCGGACGGCGGCCAGCTCGCGCTCGCTCACGCTGTAACGCAGGATGTTCGCCAGATAATCGTAGGCCAGGTCGCTCGGCCACCCCCGGCCAGGCGCGTGCCGCCGGGCGATGGCGTCGATGTCCCGGGCATTGATCTGCCGCTGCCGATCGAGGTGGGCGGGCAACTCGCCCAGATCCGTGCCTTTGCGAGCCATCCACACAGCAAAGAGAAAAGGCAGGTCGGTCAACTCATGCCACGCCTCGCCGAGGTCAAGCTGGTAGGGGTATTCGATGGCGCGCGGTGAGTCGGTGACAACCTTGTCGCCGATCAGCAGCATCGCCTCGGGCGACTCGGCCAGCCGATGCCCCGCCACATGCTCGCGAGCGTGGTAGTCGATCAGCGTCGGCCGACGCCCGTGTATCGCGTGTAAGAGCACTTGCAGCAGCACGACGCTTGTGTGGCTGTCCGTGTCCGCGTGCACCACGTCGACCTGATCAATGGGCGTCTTGCTGAAAAGTCGAACCGTCAGTGTACGCCCTTCGCTGGCAATCCCGCCGACGGGCACGATCACCAACGGCTCTGCCGACCGGAAATAGTCCACCACCGGGCACAGCGCCAGGTCCACCTGTCCTGTCTCCAGATCGTGCAACAACCCGGCGGGCACATCAAACCGCACCTGCAACGTCGGGTCGCCGTCCAAACCCTCGATCAACGGCCGGGCGTTGAGATAGCTCACACACCCCAGTCGATGCACAACCGTCGAACCGTGGGAGGGTTTCTCGTTTCTGGTTTCTCGTTCCTCGTTGTTCATGATGTCACCGCAGCGTCAAAACCAGAAACCAGCGAACTAGGAACCGGCAGCGGCCGCCTCGGCATCATCGGCCCCCATTCCCACAATTGGTATTTTCGCCGCGTCTGCCGCCGCGATCACCGCTGGCTTGTCCGCCAGGATCACCTTCCCCGCCGACACCACGATGCATCGCCCGCCAGCCCGCTTGACGTTTTCAATCGTCTGCACGCCCAGCGTCGGCACGTCAAAGCGCAGGTCCTTCGTCGGCAGCGCACCCTTGGCCAGCACCCATCCGCCCGATCGACACAACTTGCCCGCGCGCTCAATCATCTCGTCCGTGCCTTCGAACGCTTCCACCGCGATCACGTCGCGCTCCTTCACCGCCAGCGACTGGCCGATGTCCAGCTCGTTCAGCCGCATCAAGATCGGCCAGGCGAAGCGGAGGTCCGCCCACTGCCCGCTCGTCGGTTGGCAACGCGTCAATACGCCTTCGCCTGCCATGTGCTCCGCGATGTATCGTGTCGTGTCGATCAGTTCGATCCCATTTCGGCCCAGCTCGTCTGCCAGCACGCCAAGTATCTTCTGGTCGCGCTTGTCGTGTCGCAGCACACGGTACCACAACCATGCTGCCCGCCAATCGGGAACCTGCCGCCACAGCCGCATCGGCTCGTACATGTGCGCCTTGCGGACGTAGCCGACCATGACCGCCTGTTTCACCCCCCATCGTCGCAACAGGCGAATCCACTTGCCCAGCCGGACGAGCCCGGCCTCGCTGAACGCGTCGCAATACGTTGGCAGGTCATCGTCAAACTGATCCGCCAGCCCGACGCACATCACCCGCCGACCGGCCGCGCGTATCCCCTCCGCCTCCAGCACGGGCAGTCGGCCGCCCCCTGCAATCAGACCAATCGGTTCCGCTTCGTTCGCCATGCGCCAATCATACCTTCCCGCTCCAACATAAGGGACCGTCGCCACAAGCCGAGGGGTGAGTGCAACGAAGCCCCGGATCACCGCCACCGACCATCGAACACCAGCAATCCTCCATTCCTATTTCACCATGCCCCGCGCTGTCCTATACTGCAACCGCCAGGGTTCTTCTGGTCACTCTTTAATCCGAGGAGGCGTTTCGCCATGCCCACCTACTCCACCCAAGCCATCCGCAATATCGCATTCGTCGGCCAGCACGGCAGCGGCAAGACCACGCTCGTCGAGGCCCTGCTCCACAAGGCCGGCGTCATCGGTGCCATGGGCTCAATCGAAAACCGCGACACCACCGCCGACTATATGGAAGAGGAAAAAGAGCACGGCCACAGCCTCGCCGATGCCATCGTTCACTGCGACTACAAAGACACTCACATCAATCTCATCGACACCCCCGGCGCCGCCGACTTCCTTGGCCAGACCATCACCGCCCTCGCCGCCATCGAAACCGCCGCCCTGGTTATCGACGCCTCGGCCGGCATCGACGCCGTCTCCCGGCGGATCATGCAGGAAGCCAAAGACCTCAACCTCTGCCGTATGATCATCGTCAACAAGATCGACAGCAACAGCGCCGACTTCGCCGCCATGCTCCAACGTCTGCAGGACGCCTTCGGCACCGAATGCCTGCCCGTCAACCTTCCCGCAGACGGCGGCAAGCGCGTCGTTGACTGCTTCTTCAATCCCGACGGCCAAAGCGACCTCGGCTCCGTAGCAGACGCCCATTCCGCGCTCATCGACCAGGTCGTCGAAGTCGACGAGGAACTCATGGCCCTCTACCTCGAACAGGGCGAAGAACTCCAGCCCGAACAGCTTCACGAGCCATTCGAGAAAGCCCTCCGCGAAGGCCACCTCGTCCCCGTCTGCTTCACCGCCGCCCGTCCGCACGATACGCCCGACAAGCCCGTAGGCATCAGTGAACTGCTCGACATCTTCGTCAAGCTTGCCCCCAACCCCACCGAGGGCAACCCCCGCCCGTTCGTGCGCGGCGACGACAACTCGAATCAGATCCATCCGCGGCCCGATGCCGACGCTCACGTGCTCGCCCATGTGTTTAACGTCCGCGTCGACCCGTTCGTCGGCAAGCTCTCGATGTTCCGCGTCCATCAGGGCACGATCACACGCGATACGCAGCTTTACATCGGCGACCCGCGCAACGGCGACAGCAAACGCCCGTTCAAGGTCGGCCACCTGTTCAAGCTTCAGGGCAAAGACCACGTCGAGGTCGAGCGAGCCGTGCCCGGCGATATCGTCGCTGTGGCGAAGGTGGAGGAAGTGCACCGCGACGCCGTGCTGCACGATCATCACGATGAAGACCGCATCCACCTCGCCCCCATGCCCCTGCCTGAGCCGATGCAGGGCCTCGCCATCACCCCCAAACGTCGCGGCGACGAACAGAAAATCGCCGATGCGCTTAGCAAACTCGTCGAGGAAGACCCCAGCTTCCGCGTCACCCGCGACCCCGCCACGAAGGAAACGGTCATCCAGGGTCTCGGCGACCTGCACCTGCGCGTCGTGCTCGAAAAGCTCAAGACCCGCTACAACGTCGAGGTCGACACCAAACCGCCCAAGATCGCCTACCGCGAAACCATCACCGCCAAAGCGGAGGGCCATCACCGCCACAAGAAGCAGACCGGCGGTGCGGGGCAGTTCGGCGAAGTGTTCCTCCGCGTCGAACCACTCGATCGTGGCGCGGGTTTTGAGTACTCCAACGACGTGTTCGGCGGAGCCATCCCCAACTCGTTCATCCCCGCCATCGAGAAGGGCGTCCGCCAGGCGATGGAAGAGGGCGCACTCGGCGGCTACCCGGTTCAGGACGTCAAAGTTAGCGTCTACGACGGCAAGCATCACCCCGTCGACTCGAAGGAGGTGGCTTTTGTTACCGCAGGCAAACGCGCCTTCATTGACGCGTTTAACAAGGCCAAACCCGTCCTGCTCGAACCGATGGTGAACCTGGAAGTTACCGTCCCGCAGAACGCGATGGGCGATATCACCGGCGACCTCTCCGGCCGACGCGGGCGCATCGTCGGCACAGACATCGAAGGCGATCAAGCCATGATCAAAGCCCTCGTCCCGATGGCCGAGATCACCACCTACCAGAGCCAGCTAAAGAGCATCACCGGCGGCCAGGGCAGCTACACCATGCAGTTCAGCCACTACGACCCCGTGCCCGGCAACGTGCAGCAGCAGATCGTCGCCCAGTACCAGCCGCGCGAGGAGGAGGACTGACGTCCCTGGGCGTTGCGGCGAGCACGTTGCCTGCAAGACTGCTGTGATCTGCCTAGAATCTCGCCCGATGGATCAGCCCCCGCCGCAAGCCGATGCAACGCCCTCACCGCCGCCGTCGCGTGATACGCCGCCGCGCCTGCGTGCAGGGCGGTCGTGGTCTGCGATCATCGTCTTCGCCGTTGTCGCGATGGCGATTCTCGTCGGCGATCTTGCGCTGAAGTATGTCTCGTTCCGCACCGTGGCCGGCGTGCCCGTGCAGCTTGATCCGGCTCACCCCGGTGCGGGCATCCCGCTGCACGATCCGGTCGAGGTCGTGCCTTACATCCTCAGCCTCCGCCTCACCGCCAACACCGGCGCGGTGTTCGGCTCGATGGCAGGCTGGCGATGGGTGTTCGTTGTCATCACCTTCATCGCCGTCGCTGTCATCTTCCGCGTGTTCTGGCGCAGCCGGGCTGACGCGTGGGTGTTTCACCTGGGTCTGGCGCTGATCCTCGGCGGTGCGCTGGGCAACCTCTACGATCGCCTGCGCTACTCGGCCGTGCGCGACATGCTCTGGCTGTTTCCTGAAACGCGCCTCTGGCCTTGGTTGTTCAACCTCGCCGACGCGGCGCTGATGGTCGGCGTCGGCCTGGTCATCCTCATGATGTGGCTGAACGAGATGCGTCCACGAAACGCCGAAGCAACTCCGCATTGAGCGCCGGGTGTTCCGGCCCGGCCCGCTCCGGATGCCACTGCACGCCCACGTAAAACGGCCGACCAAGGTCCGCGATCGCCTCGATCGTGCCGTCACGCGTCTGCGCAATGACCGACAACGAACCCGCCGCCGCCACCGCCTGCCGATGGCTCGACACGACATAGTTCACCCCATCGCCCCGGCCGGCCACGCACGCCCGTAGCGGATTCTGAGCCTCGCGCGCAAGACTCACTTCGTGCAGGTGATTGTCCTGATGCGCCTTCGCGTTCTCCGGCGAGAGCGTGTCCGGCAGGTACTGGTTCAACCGTCCACCCGCGTGCAACGCCATCAACTGCATCCCCAGGCAAACGCCCAGCACCGCCCGGTCCCGCCGACTGGCCGCCGCGTCGAGCATCGCCAGTTCAAACGCCTGCCTTGTCGGGTCGATCACGCGGGCCCGCGGGTCCGTCGTTTCGCCGAACGGCTCCATGGCCGGGTCGTCTCCGCCGGTCAGCAGCAACCCGTCGCAGGAAACGACGTATTCCCGTGCCATTGCCGGGTCGTGTGGCAGCAGCAACGGCAGCCCGCCGGCCCGCGTCACCGCCTTGCTGTAGGCGATCGCCGAGCAGTACTGCCCGCTGGCAGCGCTGCGCTGGATATTGTCCACCGTGATGCCGATTCTGGGTCGAGCCATCGCGGCATTGTAGGGTTCCTCGCCTGAACCAGAAACGAGATTCCAGCAACCTCCTCACACCTCTCCACACCTCGCCATCTGGCACACCGTCCCCATCCCCACTACAATTCCATCCTTACTCATGGTTCACCCGACCATACGCTGAACAGACGCTATGCCTTACGATCTGAAACCTATTGACGTGGACGTCGAAACGACGCCTTACCTCAAGCCGGAGCAGCAGCGCGGCGACCGCTGGACGCTCAACTTCGGCCCGCAGCACCCGTCGACCCACACCACGCTTCGGCTGGTGATGGAACTCGACGGCGAACGCGTCGCGCGCGTCGTGCCGCACATCGGCTACCTCCACTCCGGCTTCGAGAAACTCGGCGAGTCGCTCGACTACAACCAGTACGTCACCATCGTCAGCCGAATGGACTACATCTCCCCGATCGCCAACGACATCGCGTGGCACGGGGCGGTGGAGAAGCTCTTTGGCATCGACCTCACTCCGCGATGCAAGGTGGTTCGTACGATCCTCGCCGAGCTCGGCCGAATACAGAACCACCTGCTGTGCATCGGCGCCGCCGCCATCGACCTCGGCGCGATCACCAGTTTCCTCTACGGCTTCAACCAGCGCGAATTTATCTACGACATCATGGACTACGTGTCCGGCCAGCGCTTCCACCCCGACTACACCCGCGTTGGCGGCACGATGATGGATCTGCCCGACGAGGAAACGTTCAAGACGATGGTCAAGAACTTCCTCTACGAACAGCTACAACCCGCGGTTGACGATATTGCCGGCCTGCTGACCAAGAATCGCATCTTCCGCGACCGTACCGAAGACATCGGCACGATCACCCGCGAGGACGCCATCGCCTGGTCGCTCACCGGCCCGCTCGCCCGCGCCGCCGGCGTGAAACGCGACCTCCGCAAAGATGAGCCTTACCTCTGCTACGCCGACAACTGGGACGGCCAGGGGGCTGAAGCCGTCAAGTTCAAAGTACCCATCGCCACCACCGGCGACGTCTATGCCCGCTACCTCATCCGTCTCGAAGAGGTCAAGCAGTCGATCAGCATCATCGAACAGCTCATCGACAACATCCCCGGTGGCCCGATGAACGTCGACAGCGAAGGCAAGATGGTCAAGCCCACCAAGGACCAGGTCTACGGCTCGATCGAAGGGCTCATCCAGCACTTCGAACTGATCATGACCAATCGCGGCTGGGAAGCCCCCGTCGCCGAGGTCTACAGCGCACAGGAATCCGCCAATGGTGAGCTGGGCTACCACATCGTCTCCGACGGCGGCCCGCGAGCCTGGCGTGTCCACACCCGTCCGCCGAGCTTCATCCACTTCGGCGTCTTTTCACAGATGATGGAAGGCCATCTTCTCGCCGACGCCGTGGCGATTCTGGGCAGCCTGAACATCATCGCCGCCGAACTCGACCGTTAACACCTTCCAAGGCAGTGCACCTTAAAGTGCACTGCCTGCATGCGTTTTTTGATCCCCTTAGAGCGACCCGACAATGGCTTGGATTACCAAAAACTCAGCCGAAACGCAGATCGAGCGGCGCACGGAGCCCTGGCTCGACGATGAACTCAAGGCGATGCTTGAAAAGGAAGTGCTCCCGCGCTTCCCCGACAAGCGGGCCGCGTCGCTGCCGACGATGCACGCCATTCAGGACAAGCACGGCTACTTGCCTTACCAGGCGATCGAAGAGGCCGCAGCCTTCCTTGAGATCAAGGCGGCCGACCTGCTCGACACCGCCACGTTTTACGAAGAGTACTGGCTCAAGCCGCATGGCAAGTACGTCATCTGGGTATGTCAGAGCCTGAGTTGCGAGATCATGGGCGAGCCTTCGCTGACCGACCGCCTCAAGCGGAAGCTCGGCATTGACGTCGGCGAAACCACCGACGACGGGAAGTTCACCTTGATGAAGGTCGAATGCCTCGGCTCATGCGGCACCGCACCGTGCGCCCTGGTCAATCACAAACTGCACGAAAACATCACCCCGCACAACTTCGAGCAGGTGCTCGACTCGCTGGAGTAAGCGCAACCTAAAGCCCAGGCATGGCCATGCCTGGGCTTTGCAGCCAAGACTTATGACCTGGTTCACCCGCCTATGTCGACAGACTGGCCTGACGATCCACCACATCGTCAAACCTGTCAAAGACGACAATCGCAAGCGTGAGCTAAACCGCAAGGTTGAAGAAAAGAAGGTCAACGACAGCGTCACACTACGACGCACGACCATCGACGAGATTGAAATCCGCCAAGACGGCGAAAAAACCCGATAACCGTTCAGCGGCCGACCCGCAGGGTCGCCCCCGGATGACAAACCCGGAACGACGATATGCCCCTTAAAGAACCCGTCCTCACCAAGCGAATCCCCACGCCCCCGTTCGGCGACATGGCCGACCGCAAGCTCATCACGTATGACGAATACGTGAAGACCGGCGGCTACACGTCGCTGGAAAAAGCCGTCGGCATGGAGCCGAGCGAAGTCGTCGACATCGTCAAGGCCGCCGAACTGCGCGGCCGAGGCGGCGCGGGTTTCCCGGCCGGCATGAAGTGGTCGTTCCTCCCGCCGCTGGACGACGGCCAGCGCTTCCTCGCTATCAACGCTGACGAGTCCGAGCCCGCGACATTCAAAGACCGCTTGCTGATCGACTTCGATCCGCACATGACCATCGAAGGCATCGCGATCTGCATGTACGCATGCCAGCTCGACACGGCCTACTTCTACATCCGCGGTGAGTACCACCACCAGCGCGAAGTCTTCGAAAACGCCATCAAGGAAGCCTACGCCAACAACATCTTCGGCCCCAACTCGCGCATGGGCAAGGTCAACGGCCGAGCCCCCAACCTCTACCTCCACCGCGGGGCCGGTGCCTACATCTGCGGTGAAGAGACCGGCTTGCTCGAATCGCTGGAAGGCAAGCGCGGTTGGCCGCGCATCAAGCCGCCGTTCCCCGCCGTCGCCGGCGCGTTCGGTCGGCCGACGATCATCAACAACGTCGAAACCCTCGCGCTCGTGACGCCGATCATCGAACACGGCGCCGACTGGTTTAAGAGCATGGGCAAGGGGCGTCCCGAAGGCGCTCCGCCCCAAGTGCCCGCCAGCTTCGGCCCCAAGCTCTACGGCGTGTCGGGCCATGTCGAACGCCCCGGTGTCTATGAGGATCACCTCGGCATCAAGATGTCCGACCTTATCGAGGGCGTCTGCGGCGGCATGCGCGGCGGCAAGAAGTTCAAGGCCGCCATCCCCGGCGGCATCTCCATGGGCATCCTGTCGACCGACCAGTACGAAGCCGAGCTCGACTTCGACATCGGCAAGAAATACGCCTGCCTCGGCCTCGGCACGGCCGGCGTCATCGTCATGGACGAAGACACGGACATGGTCGCCGTCGCCCGCAACGTCGCCCGCTTCTTCGCCCACGAATCCTGCGGCCAGTGCACGCCTTGTCGCGAAGGCACGGGCTGGATGTACCAGATCCTCAAGCGCATCGAAGCCGGCGACGGCACGACCAAGGACCTGGACATGCTGCTGGAGTTGTCCGGATCGATGGGCTCGATGCCCGGCACGACCATCTGCGGTCTGGCCGACGGCGCGAACTGGGCGGTGCGCACCATCGTCAACAAGTTCTGGGACGAGTTCGAGGCCCGCGTGCGTAAAGAGAAGTACGTCAGCCTCGCGGTGATCGGGCAGTAAGGCAGCGTTCCTTCGGGGCGGCCGCTAAACGTTATGACGGTGAATCACACATTGCCTGCGGCCGTGGAGGCGATAGAACACGGCATCGACGTCGGCGTGCATATCGGTGCGCAGCTTTACGTCTCGCAGCGCGGCGAAATCATCGCCGACCTCGCGGTCGGTGAGGCCCGCGCAGGCGTGCCCATGACCCCCGAACATCTCGTGCTCTGGATGAGCTCCACGAAGCCCATCACCGCGATCGCCATCGCTCAGCAGATCGAACGCGGCAAGCTCGATCTCGACGCTCGCGTGGCCCGCTATATGCCCGACTTCGGCCAGCATGGCAAGGACCGCATCACCCTCCGCCATCTGCTCACGCACACCGCCGGCTTCCGACCGCCACGCTTCGACTTCCCTCAGGACGACTGGCAAACCATCATTGCCAAAATCTGCGCGACTCCCATCGAGCGAGATTGGGAACCCGGCGAAAAGGCCGGCTACCACACGCACACCAGCTGGTTCATCCTCGCTGAGCTTGTCCAGCAAGTCACCGGCGAACGATATTCCGACTACGTCCGCTCGCACATCTTCGAACCCATCGGCATGAACGATTCGCACATCGGCATGCCTGTCGAGCAGTATGACAACTACGGCGACCGCATTGCCATCATGATGAATACCGCCAAAGGCGAGCGCAAGCCCTTTATCGAACCTGCCGTGCACAAGGCGTGGGCCACCCAAGCCCGGCCCGGCGGCAACGGCTACGGCCCGACACGCGAACTCGCCCGTTTCTATGAAATGCTCCTCGCAGGCGGCGAATACAACGGCCAGCGTATCGTCAGTCACGACACGGTCCGCCTCTTCACCGCTCGCCATCGCGTGAGCCTCTACGACCACACCTTCCGCCACACCATGGACTGGGGCCTCGGCTTCATGGTCGACTCTAAACGCTATGGCCGCGATACCGTGCCCTACGGCTTCGGGGATCATGCCTCCCAACGCGCCTTCGGCCACAGCGGCAGTCAGTCATCCACCGCCTTCGTCGACCCTGCCCACAGCCTCGTCGTCGCCCTGGTCTGCAACGGCATGCCCGGCGAAGCAAAGCACCAACGCCGCATGCGCGACATCCTCGCCGCTGCCTACGAAGACCTGAATCTGGCATGAGCGGGTTTCGCGGCCGTCCCGCAGGGACGCTCTCAAGATGACCCCTGTGTCGCGTCGATGTACCATGGCAATCATGCGCAACCTTGCTGACGAAATACGGGTCGCCGAGCTGACCACCGCGCTCGCGGATCGCTTGAAGCAGCGCATCGCTGACGACCCGGATGCGCCCTGGGCCCTGGTGGGCATTCGCAGTCGCGGCGACGACCTTGCCCGGCGGCTGGCTGAGCGTTTGAACCTTGAGCAAGTCGGCACGCTGGACATCACGCTCTACCGCGACGATCTTTCGGAGGTCGGCCCGCAGCCGGTGGTGCGAACGACCGAAGTGCCCTTCGATATCGACGGGGTGAATATCATCCTCGTCGATGATGTGCTGATGACCGGCCGATCGGTTCGCGCTGCGTTGCAGTCGCTGATGGACCTCGGTCGGCCGCGCCGCGTCTGGCTGACTGTGCTGGTCGACCGTGGCGGGCGCGAGCTGCCCATCGCCGCCGACGAAGCCGGGCTGACGATTGACTCGCTCGGCCCGCGCGATCGGGTGAAGGTGCAGCTCAAGCCGACCGACGAAGCCGACGCGATCAACATCGTCGGCGACCGTGCCATCGACGAGGAGGGCCCGCGTTGAACCAGTCCGACGCCTACCCCTGGACGCATCGCCACCTGCTCGGCCTCGAAGCGCTCCCGCCCGAGGACATCCGCCACCTGCTCGCCACCGCCCGCGGCTTCGAGCAGGTCTCCACCCGCAGCGTCAAGAAAGTGCCCGCCCTGCGCGGCAAGGTTGTCGTCAATCTCTTCTTCGAAGACTCCACCCGCACGCGCGCCAGTTTCCACCTTGCCGCCAGCCGACTCAGCGCCGACGTGCTCGACTTCTCCGGCAAGGGATCAAGCACGAGCAAGGGCGAAACCCTCCGCGACACCGGCCGAACCATCGAAGCCATGGGCGTCGACGCCATCGTCGTCCGCCATCACCTCTCCGGCGCCGCCGCCCAGCTTGCCCGATCCGTCGACTGTTCTGTCATCAACGGCGGCGATGGCCAGCACGAACACCCCACGCAAGGCCTGCTCGATGCATACACCATCGCCAAACGATTCGACCGCCTCGACACGTTCGACCTCACTGGCCTGACGGTCGCCATCGTCGGCGACATCGCCCACTCTCGCGTCGCCCGCTCTAACGTGCATTGCCTGACCAAACTCGGTGCGGAAGTGATACTCGTCGGCCCGCCCACGCTGCTGCCGACGAGCTTCCGCGAAATGGGCTGCGAAATCAGCCACAGCCTCGACGACGTGCTGCCGCGGATCAACGTCGTCAACATGCTGCGCGTTCAGTTCGAACGCTTGAAGAGCCCGGCCTTCCCATCGGTGCGCGAATATGCCGCCACCTTCGGCCTGTCGCAGCGCCGCCTCGCCAAAGCCCGCGACGACATTCTCGTTATGCACCCGGGCCCGATGAATCGCGGTTTGGAGATCGAGTCCGCCGTCGCCGACGGCCCCAACTCCGCGATCCTGCAACAGGTCACCCACGGCCTCGCTGTGCGGATGGCGGTGCTGTTCCTTGTTACCGCTGTTTGAGAATTGCTGATTTCTGATTTCTAATTGCTGATTTGAAGATGCCTGTCGAGCGTCATCGCCCGGAGCTTTCCCAAATCCGATATTCGAAATCCCAAGTCCGAAATCCATCACCACCCTGCACACCCCGTTCCAATTTCGTATAACGGTCCAATGACCGATCAACCCACGAACGCACCTACCCCGACCGGCATGCTCCTTATCATCTCCGGGCCCTCTGGCGTTGGTAAGACTACGATCACCCGAGCCGTCGAACGCCAGCTCGACACCGTCTTCAGCGTCTCCAACACCACCCGCCCCAAGACCGCCGACGATGTGGATGGCGTTGACTACCATTTTGTGACCCGCGAGGAATTCGAACGCGAACGCGAGGCCGGCGAGCTGCTCGAATGGGCCGAGGTGTTCGGCAACTGCTACGGCACGCCGCGTAAGCCGGTGGAAGAAAACCTTGCCAAGGGGCGGGTCGTGCTGCTGGAGATTGATGTGCAGGGGGCCATTCAGGTGAAAGACAACCTGCCCGAAGCGTTTGCGATGTTCGTGCTGCCGCCGAGCGAGGAGGTACTGCTGAATCGGCTGCGTAGCCGAAAGCGGGAGGATGAATCGGCCATCCAGCGCCGCTTCGCCAAGGCCCGCCACGAAATTCGCACGGCCCGCGAGAGCGGTGCGTACGACACTTTCCTCGTAAACGATGATCTGGAAAAAGCCGTCGCCGAGGCGGTGCGGACCATTCGCGATGAGCTGGCCCGCCGGGCATCTTCCTGATTTCGTGATACCCTGTAGACATCATGAAACCCGCCATTTTCCTCGATCGCGACAACACGATCATCCACAATGATGGCGACCTCGGCGACCCGGATCAGGTCCGCCTCATCCAGGGCGCAAGCTCGGCCATCGCCTCGCTCTGCGGGCTCGGGTACCGCATCGTCGTCATCACCAACCAGGGCGGCGTTGCCCGCGGCAAATATGGCGAAGACGACGTCGCACGCGTGCACGACCGCCTGCATGACATGATCGTCCACGCCGCCAACGGGGCACGCATCGATGCGTTTTACTATTGCCCTTACCACCCCGAGGGCACGGTCCGCCGATATACGCAGGAACATCCCTGGCGAAAGCCGCAGCCCGGCATGCTCTTCCAGGCGGCGGAGGATCACAGCATCGACCTGTCGCGAAGTTGGACGATTGGCGATCAACTTCGCGATGTTGAAGCGGGCAAAGCCGCAGGCACGCGTACGATTCTGCTCAACGCCGACGGACGCGCACCTGGCGAAGACGTGCCTGACGCGCAGCAGCCCGACTTCGTCGTGCGCAATCTTGTCGAGGCGGTGCGGATTGTGGCGCAGAAGCGTCATCAGTCGGAGCTATCACAGGACACGGCCCGCCGGTCGGCGGAAGCGCCCGGCCGCGACAAATGGAACGCCGCAGCAGTGGCCCGCCTTCAGCAATCAAGCAAGCCCATCGCTCCGGAGAAGGCGGATGCTCCCAGCGACTCGGCCAACGACCACGCGGGCAAGGCGGAGGCCGACCCGCCCGCGCCGCCTGAGGACAAGGCCCGGCCGGTGCTTTTTGAAGACAAGCCGAAGGTTGCCACACCGCCAAGTCCGGCGCCTGCCGGTGATACGCAAGTGAAGCCGACCGCGCCCAAACCGGCCGGCCCCAGACGCGCTGCGCCGGAACCCGTCGAGCCGAAGCCCCCATCGCCGCCGCCCGCGCCAGCCCCGTCGCCGCCCACGTCGACTTCGCCTGCGACGGCGAAGCGTCACGTTGTTGAAGATGATGAACCCGCCAGTCTCGGTACGTCGAAGGTGCCCGCCGAGACGACCCTTCGGCAAATCCTTCACGAACTCCGCCACCAGCGCGGCGAGGGCCAAACCTTCTCCTACCCCATCGTGCTGGCGATCATCCTGCAGATGGTTGCTGGCGTATGTCTGCTCGGCGGACTGTGGATGGGTGCGGGCGACAACGACCTGTTCCAGCGCTGGATTGCAGCGGCCCTCATCTTCCAGGGCGCGACCATCGCCACGCTACTGTTTCCGCGATGATGCAAGAGCATCATGGCAGCCGGGCACGCTCGCAATACTGCATCGCTTTGATCCGGTCGCCTCGCGGAACACTCGGCAACGGTAAGGCATGGCTTGGAGGGAAATGAAAAGAGCCCGCGCAGGTCCATACCGTGCGCGGGCTAGCGTGGGTGGTTTGATTGTGAAAGGCTATGCCGCGCGTCGAGTCGTGCGTACGCTGTTGGCGGCGAATGTGCGGGCAGTCAGGTAGTCGCGCAAGCGGCGCTGGTCGATCATGCTGGTGAAGCGGTCGAACTGCATGCCCATCCGCACGGGCCCTTCGGTCGCGTCCGGTTCGTGAAGGCGCACCACTCGGCCGACGGCGCGGAACATGACCTGGCTCTGGCCTGGCAGCATTGCGCGGAACTCGATCTCAGTGCCAGGCTCGACGAGCTCGTCGAGCTCGAATCGCATTCCGCCCATGCTGATGTCGTATATGTGTCCGGTCCAGCGGTAGCGATCATCTCCCACGAGGCGTGCACGCATGAGTGTGTACATGGCGGGCACCTTCAGCCGCGGGTGAAGTCGCTGCTCGGCCATGCGAGGTGTACCGGCGGGGGGCAAAGTGATTGTTGCAGTCGTCATCATGCACTCCTTGTCGGGCCTCGCGATCCCTCTGATCCGCATGGCCAACACGGCAAACATCGACTCGATTGCCCAGTCGGTTTAGATGGAAGAGACGTAAAAATTCACCCAGTTCACATGGTCGGCTTATGCGGCATGACCGATAACGTCTGGAACCTCGTTGTCAGTCTCGTCAACACGCGTAACATTGCTGCTTGTGGGGCAACGTCACGCGAAAAAAACCGCAAACACAGGTTTCGCCTGAATCACACCGGCCCGAGGGTGATTTCGCTGCGAGTGATGGTGACGTGCATGGCTTGGGTGAGATCGAAGTGTCGCGTACCGCCCGTGCGGTCACGGATGGCGCGGACGATCGGGCTGAGCGTGCGTTTGCCCAGGCGGTCGCGTGGTACGCCGAGCTCGTTGAGCAGTCGGCGAAGCAGTGCGACAAGGACGACGCGCGGCATTAGCCTTGCTTCACCGCGGTCGAGCGTTGCCGAGATGCTGTTGCGATCGACACGCTCGTGGTGTCGGCTCACCTCGGCCTCGATCAGCCGATGCACGTCGCGTGCATGGTCAGCCAGCGACACCGCCATGGTCGATGCATTGCCGCGCATTTCTCGCAGCACGGGAAGCACATCCTGCCGTAGCCGGGCGCGCCATCGCGAGGTGTCCGCATTCGTGTGATCTTCCCGCCATGGTTGGCCGAGCTGCTTGAGAAAGTCGAGCGTGTTCTCGCGTGTGGCGGCCAGCATCGGACGGATCAGGGCGCAGCTTCGAGTTGGCGATGATGCTGGCGATTCAGCTAAATCATGAGTTGAACCTCGCAACTCGAAACGAACATTTCTTCGCCAGGCGATGCCGCGTAAGCCGACGACGCCTGCGCCGCGAAGCAGCCGCATAAGCAGCGTTTCGAGTTGATCGTCGCTATGGTGGGCGGTGGCGATGAGGTCGGTTTCAAACGCCTCGGCCATGGTGAGCAGGGCGGTGTACCGCTCGCGGCGGGCGCGGGCTTCGAGGTTTGTGGGTATCGCAGGTTGATTGGCGCCGAAGTTGGCAGAGCTTAGTTGCAGATCCGCGCGGAAGTAGGGCAGGTCGAGTGTGCCTGCAAGCGACTCAACGAAGACGGCATCTTCCTCGCTGGCCGGGTCGCGGAGGTGATGCTGGACGTGGCCCACGCCGAGTTGGAGGCCAAACCCGCGACGTTCGCTGAGCAGGGCGAGGGCGCGCAGGAGCGCGACGGAATCCGCCCCGCCGCTGACCGCGACGAGCACGCGGGCTGGCGGTCGAACGCGGCATCGCCGCCGCAGTGCACGGGCCACTGCCTGTACGAGTGGGTGGCCGATGAGGTTGGGGGGGTCGGCAGGCATTCGGGCGATCATATTCCGTCCCGCCCCCCGGTGCAGGAAGCGTTGGCGGCGGTTTATGGTTTTTCGTTTGTGGTTTCCGGTTGGCAGGGCAAACCCTGCCCTACAGTCAGATGCGATCGTCCTGCGGTTCATGCCATGCTCGCCAATGCGGTAAACTGGCGGCGCATGGGCGACTTCGCACATAACACGGCCGACCGGCACGCTGTCGCACTTATGCGGCGGGGGGGTGGTCGATGTTGATGACGATTTTGGCAGACAGCGCCCGACTGCTGGAGATCCTGCTGCCTGCGGCAGGGGTGACGCTGATCCTCGCGGGCGTGGTCATGTGGGGCCGAAAGCGTCGCCAGCAGGCGAAGCAGAGCAACCTCAGCCCGCGCGAGCAACTGCACCGCATGAAGGAAGAGCGAGCGGTCCGAGGCGACCTCGAGCAGATCATGGTCGAAATCGAGCAGCTCGCCAAGCGGATGGGCGCGCAGCTGGACGCGAAATCGATGCGGCTGGAGCGATTGCTCCGCGAGGCCGATGCGAAGATCGCCGAGTTGGAACGGCAGCCGGTCGGGCAGCCCGCACCGGGTGAGGCCGAGCCCGCCCCGCCGCCGGCGTCGCCCGGCGTGGTTGATGATGAGCCAACGGAGTCACCGGCGCAGGCACCGTTTGGCACGGTAAATGATGACCGCGAACTGACCGACTCTGTCTATCGTCTGTCCGACGCGGGGCTGACGCCGTTGGAGATCGCCCGCCAACTCAATGAGCACCAGGGCAAGATCGAACTCGTGCTGGCGTTGCGGCAATCGTAGGCGGGGTTGCGTCGGCGACTCGAAACTCGCGACGGAAAACGGTACAGTGACCCGCTCGATCGATTTCAAGCGGAGATGAACCGATGTTGCAAGGCGCTTTTACTGCGATGGTCACCCCTTTTCGCGACGGTGGGCTCGACGAGAGTCAACTGGCGAAGAATGTGGCGTTCCAGATCGAGCAGGGCATCGACGGCCTCGTGCCTGTTGGCACGACCGGCGAGTCGCCTACGCTCAGTCACGACGAACACCGCCGCGTGGTGGAAAGGACGGTTGAGGCCGCAGCCGGCAAGGTCAAGGTTGTGGCCGGCACGGGTTCGAACGCGACACAGGAAGCGCTTGAGCTGACCCGCCATGCGAAGCAGGCCGGCGTTGATGCGGCGCTGATGGTCAACCCGTACTACAACAAGCCGTCGCAGGAAGGGCTTTACCGTCATTTCATGACGGTTGCCGACCAGGTCGATCTGCCCATCGTGCTGTACAACATTCCCGGCCGAACGGCGATCCAACTTACCGCCGAAACGGTCGCCCGCCTCGCACGCCACGACAACATCGTTGCAATCAAGGAAGCGACCGGCTCGATGGATATGGCCTCGGAAATCGCCATGCGCTGCGAAGGTCAGCAGATGACCATTCTCTCCGGCGACGATTCGCTCACGCTGCCGCTGATGAGCATCGGCGCCAAGGGCGTCATCAGCGTCGTGAGCAACATCCTCCCGGCCAAGGTCAAGGCCATGGTCGACGCGGCCCTGAAGGGCAACTTCGTCGAAGCACGGCAGCAGCACGCGAAGCTGTTCCCCCTGTTCCGCGGCATGCTGTCGCTGGACGTCAACCCCGTGCCGATCAAGACCGCCATGCGATTGCTCAGCCAGGACACGGGCGAACTCCGCCTGCCGCTTTGCGAGATGAGCGACGACGCGTCCGCTGCACTGGAAAAAGTGCTCCGAGAGGCAGCGTTGCTGTAGTCGTCTGGTCGTGAAGTTTGTTGGAATCGAAAGTTATTGGCAGAAAAGTGTTCCGTCATGACAACTTCGCCGTGCATGAAGGCGAGCTTGTCCGCGCGGTGATAGTGATGTGGCCGAGCGCGAGATGATCATGGCTGCCCTCAGCGAAAACATCATCATGCGAGATTGTCGAGCATGTCATGTGCCTCGGCCACGGCGTGGTTCGCCAGCTTGCCGTCGCGCATGTTCAGTGCATCGGCGAACGGTTGTTCGGCGCGGAGCAACTTGTCGACGCCGTGCTTCGCCAGCCGCAAGATGTAAGGCTGTGTGGCGTGGCATAGCGCTTGCGTGCTCGTTCGTCCGACCGCGCCGGGCATGTTGGTGACGCAATAGTGCACGACGCCGTCGATGACATAGGTTGGCTCGCGATGCGTCGTCGGCCGAGTGGTTTCGACGCACCCGCCTTGGTCGACGCCGACGTCGACAATCACGGCTCCGTTTTTCATCTGCTTGAGCAGGTCACGGCGAATGAGCATCGGGGCGCGAGCGCCGGGGATGAGCACCGCGCCGATAACCAGGTCGGCCTGCACCGCGTGCTCGGCAATGGTGTGCGGGTCGGAGTAGGCCGTATACACGTTGGCCGGCATGACCTCGCTGAGATAGCGCAGTCGGTCGAGGTTGACGTCCATGATGGTGACATGAGCGCCAAGGCCGGCCGCGGCGCGCGCCGCGTTCGTGCCCACCACGCCGCCGCCGAGCACGACCACGTTGCCCGGCTCGACGCCCGGCACGCCGCCGAGCAGGATGCCGCGCCCCATCTGCGGCTTCTCCAGATATTTCGCGCCCTCCTGCACCGCCATGCGACCCGCCACCTCGCTCATCGGCGTCAGCAGCGGCAGTCGACCCTGCGCATCGGTGAGCGTTTCATAGGCCAACGCCGTGATGCCCGCTTCCAGGCATGCCTCGGTCAACGTCTTGCTCGCTGCGAAATGGAAGTACGTAAACACCACCTGCCCGCGGCGGAGCATGTTCGGCTCATCGCCGACCGGCTCTTTGACCTTCACGATCAACTCGCCTCGTTCGAGCACCTCGCCTGCTTCGTCGACAAGGCGAGCGCCAGCCGCTTCGTACGCATCGTCTTCATACCCGCTGCCCACGCCCGCGCCGCGCTGCACGAGCACTTCATGCCCCTGCTGAACGAGCAGTTCCACTCCGACGGGCAACATCGACACCCGATACTCGTCCGGCTTCGTCTCTTTCGGAAT
This sequence comes from Phycisphaerales bacterium AB-hyl4, assembly GCA_041821185.1. Lineage (NCBI taxonomy): Bacteria > Pseudomonadati > Planctomycetota > Phycisphaerae > Phycisphaerales > Phycisphaeraceae > Natronomicrosphaera > Natronomicrosphaera hydrolytica. Next base: position 190,664 of record JBGUBD010000002.1, read on the forward strand.
GCCGATGATCATGTTGCGCCCTCAAGCGGGGCCGAAGCATTGTGCAGCTTCGGGTGAGTTACTGGCCATCGCGCTGTTGCCGTCAAACGCCCGCCGTCGCCGGCTCGGCCGGCTGCTTCCGCCCCGGTCGCTGCTGTTTGATCCAGTCGCGGATCGCCTGCCGATCGTTTGCCCACCCGCCGCCGACACGACGTAACAAAAACGCCTGGTACAACGAATCGAGCGTATCCGCCAGCGAACGCACCAACTCCAGCCGAGCCTCCGTAATCTCGCGCGGGCTTTCCGCCTCCGCGATCTCAGGCAGCGCCGCCGAGCTGACCTGCCAGCGGTCGGCCTGCAACGACAGCTCCCACTGATGTTCGCCGTCGCTGATGATCAGTCCCGCTTTGCGCGGCCACTTGCCGGTCGCCAACGCTTCGTTCGCTTCACCGAGTCGTTGCGGCGCATGCCCGCGCAGGCTCTGCTTGCCGCGCACGTCCCAGGCGCAGTCCATGTCCAGCGTCTTGTCCATGGCCGCGAATACTTCGCCCGTGCGTCCGCCGGGAAACGTGACGCTCACCATGCCCTCGGCCGTCTCGCATTTCCACCAAAGCCAAAGCAGAAATTCGTTGCCAAGGAAGTCTTTGAGGTCGATTGCCTGCGCCCGCCAGGGGATGCTGGGGATGGTCACATCGCCGACGCCGTCCGCGTCTTCGTGGTCCGCGTGTGCCTCGGCGGGCGGGGGGGTGAACGGCGATGGATGCAAGTCTTCCCAGTCGCGAGATCGCCCTTCACTGCGCATCACATGGCCGGCCAACGTGCCGGAACTCATCACCTCCAGCTCAACCGCGAAGCTTCGCCGGAACAGCGAGGCAAGTTCTTCAACCACCGCATTGCCCGTTGCACCGGCGTACACGACATTCCGCTTCAGGTCCCAGAGCACGGGCACTTGCTTGGACCGCCGAAACTTGCCTGCCGCGAGGTCTTCCTGCACCTGGCGGGTGGACAGGTCTTTCGCGTCGCGTTTGTCCGCCTTGCTCGCGAAACCGGAGGGGTTGTCCGATGCGGCGGCCTGCTCGTTGATCTTGCGGTAGGCCTGCTTCACGTCGGCGGGCACTTTGTGCGTATCCATCCGCATGGCCAGCAGCAGCATCGGCTCCGCCGGGCTGCCGTAGCCGTTCTTCTCATAGGTGAACTGCGTGTCGAGCAGGTGTTCGCCGGTGATCCAGCCGACTTCGACCTCGTCGGGCGCGCCGATCTCCGTCTCCTGGAACTTGTGCTCCTTGAGAATCGAAAGGGCGGTTTCATCTACCGCAGGCGGGGCATCGCCTGTCACGTGGAAACGACAGAAACTCACACGGCCGGAGTGGAATGACATAGGCGGGCATCGGGTTTAGGGTTCGCGGGTCAGGGTGCCAGATCCGGGGGGCAGGTCCGGGGGCCAGAGTTGGCGATTGTACCGTCGCGGGGCAAGGCACGCGCCGTGTCGGTTGCAGGGGGCAGTGGGGGGTGTTGCAGGCCGTGGCGGTTGCGAACACGCTCCGCTGCGCTTCACGGCTAACCTTGCTAAACTTCCACCCATGCAACGGCTGATCGTCACCCTCGATGGCCCGGCAGGGTCGGGCAAGTCTACTGTCGCCCGCATGTTGGCCGACCGACTCGGCGTCGAATTTCTCGATACCGGGGCGATGTATCGCGGCCTGACCGCGAAGGCCCTGGACCGCGGCATCAACCCCGCGGAAGAGGGGTACGCAGTGGTGGGATTGGCGCGTAACTGCGACATACGCTTTGACTTCGGGCACAGCCCGCCGCGGCTTTTCATCGGCTCGCAGGACATGACCGAGCGGTTGCGCGATCAGCACGTTACGGCACACGTCAGCGATGTGGCCGCGCTGGCGGGCGTACGGCAGGTGCTCGTCGACGCCCAGCGGAAGGTGGGGGCGGAACACCCGCGGCTGGTGACGGAAGGGCGGGACCAGGGCTCGGTCGTGTTCCCGAACGCGGATGTGAAGTTTTACCTCGACGCGCGAGCGGCGGTGCGGGCTCAACGGCGGGCGGACCAAATTCGTGCTTCGGGACGGCATGCCGACCTTGAGGCGATTCGCGATGCGATCGTGGCCCGTGATCACAAGGATTCAACGCGAGCTGACGGACCGTTGATCTGTCCGGAAGATGCGCAGCGGATCGATACATCGGAGATGACGCTCGATGAGGTGGTCGATCTGCTGGAGCGACGCGTCCGCGAAGCGGTGGAGGCGACAGCATGATTCGTGGATTGCGTGCCCGTCAGCCGGGCTCACCACTATGGCGGATTTTTGCCTGGTACGCGATGATGTCGCTGTGCTATGTGTGGTTTTTCTGCTGCTATCGATTCCGCGCGTGGGGCGTTCGCAACATTCCCGCGACCGGGCCGGTGATGTTCGTCTCGAACCATCAGTCGTTTTACGACCCGATCCTTGTGGGGCTTGGGGCACACCGTCGGCAGTTTTATGCCTTGGCGCGAGCGAGCCTGTTTCGTAATCGCTTTTTCGCAGTGCTGATCCGCCTGCTCAATGCGATCCCCGTCGAGCAGGGGGCCGGCGACACGAAGGCGATGCGGCGGTGCATTGAGGTGCTCAAGCAAGGCCACGCGCTGCTGATCTTTCCCGAAGGCGCACGCACGCTCTCCGGCAAGACCGAGTCGTTTGAGACAGGGACGATGCTGCTGATCAAGCGGGCGAAGCCGACGATCGTGCCGGTCGCGTTGGATGGGGCGTACCACGTCTGGCCGCGGTCGCAGAAGCGGCCCCGCCTGTTCGGGCGGATGGGGGTCATGTACGGCGAGCCGATCCCCGCGGACGAACTGCTGGCAATGAAGCCTGAGGAGGCGCTGGCCCACCTCCAGCAGACGGTGGAGACCATGCGCCAAGACCTCGCTGGACGCATCGGCACTGCATCGACGGACGAGTAAATTCTCAAGCAGGCCATTGCCCCCAAGCTGAGCGATGCCCGCCCCAAGCCGAGCCCTGAGCGAGTCCGCGAGCGAAGGGCCGGATCATTCGGAATTTCAAATTGCTGATTTCTAATCGCTGATTGGATCGGCGTCGGGGCCACAATCAGCAATTAGCGATTAGAAATTAGCGATTCACCTGACCCGGGGCTTCGTCGCTGCGCTTCTCAGCCCTCGGCTTGACTCGATGTTTCTGTCTGCCCTGCCTCGTGCCGTGGGGCCGCAATATGCTACAATCACGCGTTTGGGATCCGATGCATTTGTCTTCTTGGAGAACGCATGAGCAAGGCTGCTGACGCGACTGCCGGGCCCGGTTCCGCTGTCACCGCTGCGGCGGATGGTGGGGCCGTCCTCAACAAGCTTGGCCTTGAGGCCGGCCACACAGCGATCGTGGGCCTGCAGTGGGGCGACGAGGGCAAAGGCAAGGTCGTCGACCTCATCGCCGGCGCTACAGCCGCTCAGGGCGGCGGTGGCTTTGATTGCGTCGTCCGCTACAACGGTGGCGCCAACGCCGGGCACAGCCTGCAGGTGGGCGATCAGCGTTACGCTCTGCACCTCGTGCCCTCAGGCATTCTCTACCCGGAAAAGATCAACGTGCTGGGCAACGGCGTGGTGATCGACCCGGCTCAGCTCGTCAAAGAGATTACCGAACTGAAGTCGCGCGGCATCGCTGTGGGTGAAAACCTCCGCATCAGCGACCGGGCGCACGTGGTCTTTGAGTACCACAAGGTGCAGGATGTGCTTTACGATCAGGCGGTTGCGAAAGCGTGGGGCTCGGATAAGCCTATCGGCACGACCGGCCGAGGCATCGGGCCCTGCTATGCGGACAAGGCGTTGCGCTCGACCGCGATCCGTGTGGCCGACATGCTCGACACGCCGCGGCTGCGTGACATGCTGCCGCGTATCGTCAGCGTGAAAAACGGCATGCTCAAATCGCTCGCAGACCTGTGTGGCCAATCGTTCGAGCCGCTTGACGCCGACGCGCTGCTCGCCACGGCGATAGAGCACGCCGAGGCGCTTCGCCCGCACGTTTGTGACACTGCCACGCTGTTGCACGATGCGATGAGCGGCGGCCGTCGGCTGCTGTTCGAAGGTGCGAATGCGACGTTGCTGGATATCGACCATGGGACCTACCCCTACGTCACGTCGAGCAACTGCTCGTCGTTGGGCGTGCACACCGGCACGGGCGTACCGGGGCATCGCGTGACCAACGTGGTGGGCATCGTCAAGGCGTATCAGACACGCGTCGGCGGCGGACCGATGCCGACGCAACTGGATGATGAAATCGGCGACCGCATCCGCGAGAAGGGCCGTGAATACGGCACGACCACCGGCAGGCCTCGTCGCTGCGGCTGGCTGGACCTGGTCGCACTGAAATACACCGCCGCGGTCAGCGGCGCGACCGGGATCGCGCTGATGCTGCTGGATGTTCTGGCAGGTCTTGAAGAATTGAAGGTGTGTGTCGGCTATCGTCACCAGGGCCGGGTGCTGAAGACGTTCCCGGCCGACGCGGACGTACTCGCTGCGGTGGAGCCGGTCTACGAAACGCTGCCGGGCTTCGCCGCCGAGATCGAGGATTGTCGCAGCTACAACGATCTGCCCGAAGAGGCGAAGGCCTACATCCGCCGTATCGAGCAGTTCATTGACGTGCCCGTGGTCATGGCCAGCGTCGGCCCGCGACGCGATCAAAGTGTGTTTCGATAAAGGCAGGGTTTCTGGTTTCTTGTTTCCGGTTCCTCGTTATGGCAAATGTTGCCTGGCACTAAACCAGAAACCAAAAACCAGAAACCAGAAACGCTTATGCCCTCCACAACCGCCAACCAGCAGGACGCGACCGGGACGCCTCAGCCCGGCGATACGCCGCGCCTGGAACTGCCGTCGGCCGAGTTGCCCCGGCACGTAGCGGTCATCATGGATGGCAACGGCCGATGGGCGCAGCAGCGCGGACAGGATCGAACGTTCGGCCATCGCAAAGGCGCTGAGGCCGTCCGCGCCGTCGTCACCGAATCCGCCAAGCTCGGCCTCGACGTGCTCACGCTCTACAGCTTCTCTACGGAGAACTGGACCCGCTCGCAGAGCGAAGTCGCGTTTCTCATGAATCTCTACGTCGAATACCTCGTTCGCGAACGCGAAACGCTCGCCGAGAACAACGTCCGCTTCATCCAGATCGGCCGACGCGAAGGCCTGCCCACCCCCGTGCTCCACGAGATGGACCAGGTCATCGAAGCCACCTCCAAGAACACCGGCCTAACCCTCGCGCTTGCGTTGAACTATGGCAGCCGGGCCGAGATCACCGACGCGGTTCGTGCGATTGCCCGCAAGGTTGCCGCCGGCGAACTGTCGCCCGACGCGATCGAAGACACGACCATCAGCAACCATCTCTACACCGCCGGCCTGCCCGATCCGGACCTGCTCATCCGTACCGCCGGCGAAATGCGACTGAGCAACTACCTGCTCTGGCAGATCAGCTACGCCGAGTTTTACGTCGCCGATGTATGCTGGCCTGACTTCCAGGTCGAGGCCTACCACAAAGCGCTTCGCGCCTATGCCAAGCGGCAACGCAAATTCGGCGCGGTGGTGTGACGACGCGGTGTGCCGTTGCCCGCCCTTTATTCCGGCCGCCCCCAACCCAACAGTCGGCCGATGTTGAAACGACTGGCAGGCTGCTCCGGCTTTGCCGATCGCGTCGCCTGCTCCTGCTTGATGCGTTGCAGGTCGTCTTGATGACGCGACAGGGCTTTCCGCAGGAACTGGCGCGACTCGCCCTGGTCTTCGAAGTCATGCTCCGTGAAGATCAGCACGGTGTAGCCCAGTCGGATGCGGTCTTCTTCCGCCAGGGTTTTGTAATGTGAAATGCGATGGCCGTTGACGAACACACCGTTACGGCTGGCCTTGTCTGCCACGACGTAGCCGTTCTCGTAGGGCATGAAGCGCACTTCAAGATGGTGCCGCGAAGTTTTGACATCCGGCAGCGTTGCCAGCAGTGACCGGTCGCGGCCGACCACCAGCGGCCGATCGATCGGCACGGGAAACCACCGCCCCTCGCAAGGGCCGTTCATCACCAGAATCGTCGCCACCGCGTTTCCCCCTTCACTGGACAAGCAAAACCAACCGACCACGCCCCGGTCGATGCGCGACGGTACTGTTCATATATTAACAGACGCCCCCAATGCCATCCGCGGAACTGGACGCGGGGGCTTCCCGATTTTGTCATCGTGCGATTGCTTTCACGGCTTCAGGCCCGCATGGCTATCCGCTGAACAGTACGGAGAAGTCCGCGAAGGAAACATAAATCAACAGAACGAGAACGACCAACACCGCTGCAGCGGGCACGCGGAATCGCCAGGGCGTCATCTCGACATCGCCCGTGGCAGTCTGCGCCCAAGGTGTGGGCAGCGGGCGCAGCCAGCCGATCAGCAGCATGATCAGCACCAGCAGCACGAACGCGCCGCCGAGGAAGTGAAACTCACCCATCGCCGCAACGCCCTGGTTGAACGGCGGCACGAAGTAGCCGACAGCGATGCCGCCGCAGCCGAGCAGCAGCGCGACCTTGGCTGCGAGTGGCGGCACGCGCGGCGCGAGGATGGCGACGACCACGACGGCGAAAATCGGGATGAAGTAAATGCCGTTCATCTGCTGAAGGTAGGTGAAAATACCCTCTTGCCCGATCAGCAGCGGCGCGATGATCATCGCGCCGATCGCGACGACCCAGCCGAACCGCTTGCTCACGCGGACCACCTGCTGGTCGCTTGCCTGTTTGTTGAGCACGGCTTTGTAAATGCCCGTGCCGAAGAGCGTCGTGGTGGCGTTGAGCGCGGAGTTGAAGGAACTGAGGATGGCCCCGGCCATGACGGCGGCGAAGAAGCCGGTCAGCGGTGCGGGCAGTACATCGAACACAAGCATGCCGTAGGCATGGTCGGGATGAATGTCGCGCTCGGCGTAAAGGTGAAAGGCGATGATGCCCGGCAGCACGAGATAGAGCGGGCCCAGCAGTTTGAACAAGCCGGTGAGCAGGACGCCCTTTTGCCCCTCCGCGAGGCTGGAAGCGCCGAAGGTTCGCTGGATGATCTGCTGATTGGTGCACCAGTAAAACAGATTCAGCAGCAGCACACCGGTGAAGAGGGTGAAGAAGGGGACTTCGGTTTCGGGGCCGCCAACGGAGTTGAATCGCTCGGGGTTGGTGTCCTGGAGGATGCGCCAGCCTTCGAAGACGCCGTCGCCGCCGCTGACTGCTTGAAGGCCGAAGTAGGTGATGAGGAATCCGCCGATGAGCAGGCCGATGCCGTTGAGCATGTCGGATACGGCAATGCTGTTGAGTCCGCCAAACAGGGCGTAGCAAGCGCCGATGATGCCGACGAACCAGACGGTGAGCCAGACGAGCAGCCTGGTGTTTTCAATGCCGGTCAGGGCGCTGAGGTCGAGCATGCCCATGAGGCCGGCGGCGCCGGTGTAGAGGATGATGGGCAGGAGGATGGCGGTGTACGCGCCGAGAAAGATGAGGTTGGCGATGATCTGCGTGCCGCCGTCGAACCGGAGGCCGAGGAACTGCGGCAGCGTGGCGATGCCGCTTTTGAGAAACCGCGGCAGGAAGAACAACGCCATGGCCACCAACGCGAGCACTGCCACGACTTCCCACGCCATGACGCTGAGCCCATAGCGAAACGCCGAGCCGTTGAGCCCGACCATCTGCTCGGTGGAGAGATTGGTCAGCAGCAGCGAGCCGGCGATGAAGGGGAAGGTCAGCGATCGGCCGGCGAGGAAGTAGCCGGTGGAGGTTTGATGGTCGGCCTTCCGCGTCGTCCACCAGGTGATCAGCCCCACGGCCCCGGTGAAGGCGAAAAACGAAAAGAGCGTGATTGCGTATGGCATGGTGCGCTCCCGTGACGTGAAGATGATATGCCGACCCGGACGCGAGGCACCTACAATTTAACATGGAAACGGGAATGGACTGCAAAGATTTGTCGAGATCAAGGTAAGGCGGAGTCACACCATACGGCGGCGTAACCGGCCGACGGGCAGAACTTGCCGTGAGGTGGAAGCCGACGATTCGATACGGCCGACGTGTTAACGCGTGTCGGCGCTGCGCGAGGTGGCGTCATTCTCACAGCAGGATGCAATGAGACAGCAGGTCGCCGGGGCGGATGTTGCGGCGGCGCTGCTGATTGATGGCTGTTGCGGTTGCGACTGTTGCAGGACGTAGGGCGACTCGGCCTCGCGTTCGTCTGCGGACTGGGCGGCGCCGGTGGGGCGGTCGTCGACTTCCACGGCCTGCTCGGTAGTGGGCGTGATGATTGTCGAGGCGTGGGCGAAGTCGACCAGTTGCATGCCGGCGACGCCGAGCACGACTGCGAGCACCGCGGCGACCCCCGAGGCAAGGCCGCGAGCCGGCGCTTTGGAGAATGTCACATGCGGCGAAGGCTTGCCGAAGAAGGCGGCGTTGGCGATGGCGAGGTAGTACGCGGCGGAGATGGCCGAGTTGATCACGAGGACAATGATCAGCCAGATGTAGCCGCCTGTGTAGGCCGCGCCGATGAGGTAGAGCTTGCCGAGGAAGCCGACCAGCGGCGGCAGGCCCAGCAGTGAGATAACGCTGAGCACGAGCACGCCGGCGAGGGCGGGCGAGCGTTGCCAGAGGCCGGCGATGTCGTCGTAGGTTTCGGCTTCGTCGCCGCGAGCGCGAAGGCAGCCGAGCACGCCGAAGCTGGCGATGGTCGCCAGGCCGTAAGCGACGAGATAGAACAGCAACGCGGCGATGCCGTTGTTCAGTGACGAACCGCCGACCACCGCCGGGCCGGCGAGCAGGCCGACGAGCATGTAGCCGGAGTGTGCGATTGAACTGTAGGCGAGCACGCGCTTAACGTTGGTCTGGAGCAGGGCGAGCACGTTGCCGACGGTCATGGTGATGGCGGCGAGGCCCCACAGCAGGCCGACGATCACCGGCGGCAGCGGGTCCCACCCGACGAGGCTGACGATGTAGATCAGTGCAATGAAGCCGGCTGTCTTGGGCACGAACGCGAGCAGGGTGGTGACGGCAGTCGTGGCGCCCTGGTACACGTCGGCGGCGTAAAAGTGCATCGGGAACGCGGCGATCTTGAAGCAGATGCCCAGGATCGACAGCACGAGGCCGGCGGTCAGCAGCGGGCTGAGCTGGCCTGCTGCGGCCTGCTCCTGCGCGATGGCGGCGATCTCGACGAAGTTGGTGAAGCCGGTTGCGCCGTAGATGAGCGTGAAGCCGTAGAGGAACACGGCCGCGGACATTGCGCCGAGGAAGAAGTACTTGACCGCCGACTCCTGCGCGGTGATGCGGTCGCGAGCGGTGGCGACCATGACGTAGGTGGGCAGGCTGGTGAGTTCGAGTGCGAGGAACAGCCAGACGAGGTCGTCCGCGCCGGCGGTGATCATGACGCCGACGATAGTCATGAGGAAGAAGGCGTAGAACTCGCCGCGCGTGCTGTTGCCGGGGTCGAAGGATTTGGCGGACTCGGCGAGGCGGTTCTGGCGGACCTGCTCCGGCACGCCGGCGGAGACCATCAGCAGCAACAGGCCGATGACGACGGCGGCGTACTTGATGTAAACGGTCATCGCGCCGAAGCCGAACTCGCTGTAGGGCACGCCGGTGATGGCGATCAGTATGCCGGCGACCACCAGCGACGCGGCTGCGACCCAGACGGTCGCTTGCCGTACCGCGGGGTTGCGGTGCAGGCCGGTGATCAGGCAAAGGCCTGCACCGACCAGCAGGGCGATCTCAGGCCAGAGCGAAGCGAATTTGGCGAGCATTTCTTCCATGGCGAAAATCGGTTTCTTGTTCCAGGTATCTCGTTTCTGGTTGGGCCTCGTTCAGGCTCGCTTCTGGTGATTTGCAACCAGAAACCAGAAACGAAAAACCAGAAACCTACTTTATTCAATCTCCAGGCGAAGCGTCATGCGGTCGCCTGTGGTGGTTTCTTCGATCAGTTCGTTGGCTTCGACGAGTTCGGTTTCGGTCAGTCGTTCGACCTCGGCCTTGGCGGCGGCGGTCATGTTGCCGACGCTCGGCTCGAGCGATTGCAGGATCGGGAACGGCAGGATGCCGAAGACCAGACAAGCCACCGCCAGCGGCGCGAGGGTTGCGATCTCGCGCGTGTTGAGGTCTTTCACCGGGGCGTGATGATCGTCGTGGTCATCGTGTGGCGGGATGCGCGTCGGGCCAAAGACGACCTTACCCATCATGTAGAGCAGGTAGATCGCGGCGAGGATCATGCCCGCACCGGCAGCGAAGGCGTAGGGGATGCCCAACACACCTGTGGGCGAGAGGAACGTGCCGGCGAGGGTGAGGAACTCGCTGACGAAGCCGTTCAAGCCCGGGAGGCCGACGCTGGCCATCACAAAGAAGCCCATGAAGGTCGCCCATACGGGCATGACGCGGGCGAGGCCGGACATCAGCGCCATCTCGCGTGTGTGGAAGCGTTCGTAGATCATGCCGACGCAGAGGAACAGCGCGCCGGTGGAGAGGCCGTGGTTGATCATGTACATCACCGCGCCGACCGCGCCGATGTCGTTGGCGTCGAGAGCGAACAGGCCCAGCACGCAAAAGCCAAGGTGACTCACCGACGAGTAGGCGATGAGCTTCTTGATGTCCTTCTGCACCCAGCAGACCAGGGCGGTGTAGAGGATGCCGATGACCGCGAGGACGCCGATGTAGGGAGCGAACACCACCACGGCTTCGGGGGTCATGGGCAGCGCGAAACGCAGCAGGGCGTAGGTGCCCAGCTTCAACAGCACGCCTGCCAGCACGACGGAGCCAGCGGTCGGGGCCTCGGTGTGCGCCAGCGGCAGCCAGGTGTGCACCGGCCAGAGCGGGACTTTCACGGCGAAGCCGGCGAGCATGGCACCGAGCACGAAGGCCTGCTGCGTGAAGTTCATGCCCTGCGCGGTTTCGTACAGGTCGGCAATGGCGAACGACCACGCGCCGGTCGCGTCGGCGTGCAGGAAGGCGACGTACAGCAGGCCGGCGAGCGTGAGCATCGAGCCGGTAAAGGTGTAGAGGAAGAACATCTTCGCCGCCGCGAGGCGCTGCCGCGAGCCGAACACGCCGATGAGGAAGTAGAGCGGGATGAGCGTGAATTCGAAGCAGATGTAGAAGAAGATGATGTCGGTGGCGAGGAACACGCCGGTCATGGCGGCCTGGAGCACGAGCAGCCAGAAGTAGAACTCGCGGGCGCGATGTTCGACGGCCGTGAGCGAGCCGAGGATCACGATCGGCATGAGGAATGTGGTCAGCAGCACCAGCCAGAGCGAGATCGTGTCGAGCCCGAAGCCGAACGTCAGGCCCCACTCGGGAATCCAGCGGATTTCGCTGGCCATCTGAATGCCGGCTTCGCTCCAGTCAAACTGAAACGCGACGACCAGCGAGAGCACGAACGTGACGACCGTGCTGACGAGTGTCCACGCCCAGGCGTTGCGGCGGTCGTCGAACCAGGGGTTCGGCACGAGCATGCCCAACGCCGTGATGAGCGGCACGAGCAGAAGCAGCGGGATGAGCCAGTTGGAGGTTTCCATGAGCGAATTTCTGATTGCGGAGTTCTAATGGCTGATTTTCGACCGTCTCTCGCCGCTTCGCGGGCCGCTTTACACCATCGCCCACAAGACGAGGGCGGTGATGATGGCGACGCCGGCGGCCATGCCCAGGCCGTAGCCTTGCAGTCGACCGTTTTGCGACGGCCGCAGGCCCAGGCCCAGCAGCCGTGGCACCCACGCCAAGCCGTACACGATGCCGTTGATCAGGAACTGGTCGAGGATGTAGAAGACCCAGCCCATCAGCCGCAGCGGGCGACGGATCAGGACGTCGTAAATCTCATCGACGTAGTACTTGTTGTTCAGCAGCGTCACGATGGGTCGTGTCGCGTCGGCGAGCTTCGCGACGGCGTCGCGGTTCTTCACGTGCAGGTACCACGCCAGGGCGATGGCGACGATGGCGATCGCACCGCTGATGAAGAACATCGCGATGTGCGGGTCCATGCCCAGCAGCGGTCGGCCGTGCGGGATGCTGGTGTGCGTGCGGGCGGTGGAGTCGTAGACCATGCTGCCGATCCAGCCGTAGCTGTGGCCGCCGAACGCACCGACATAGCCGAGCAGTCCGCCGAACAGCGAGCCGATGGCGAGAATGACCAGCGGGATGTTCATGGGCCACCACGGCATTTCGTGCGGCTCGTGGTGATGGCCGTGGGCATGATCGGCGCCATGCTCGTCGTGGTGAGCTTCGTGGCCGTGGTCTGCGTCGGCGTGGCTGTGATCAGGCGATTGCGGCTCGGGGGCGCCGTGATCGTCGTCGCCCATCTCCCACTTTTCAGGGCCCCAGAAGACGCGGAACCAGGCGCGGAAGCCGTAGCTGGCGGTGATGAAGGCCGTGACCAGCGCGAGGATGCCGAGCGTGAAGTACCACGCGCTGGCGCCCTCTTCGGCTCGACCCCAGTCGAGCGTGTAGGCGATGATCATGTCCTTGGAGAAGAAGCCGGTGGTCAGCGGGAAGCCGGCAAGCGCGAGGCAGGCCGCGAACATCAGCCAGCAGGTTACGGGCATTTTGTGCCGAAGGCCGGACATCTTGCGGATGTCGAGCTGGCCCGCCATGGCATGCATGACAGAGCCGGCGGTGAGGAACAGCAGGCCCTTGAAGAATGCATGGCTGATCAGGTGCCACATCCCCGCGGTGGGCGCAAGCACGCCCACGCCGAGGAACATGTAGCCCAGTTGTGAGACGGTGGAGTAGGCGAAGATCTTTTTAATGTCGTACTGACATAGGGCGATCGTCGCGGCGAAGATCGCGGTCAGGCCGCCGATGGTCGCGACGGTGGGCAGGGCGTAAGGGCTGAACTCGAACAGCGGCATCAGCCGGGCGACCATGTAGACGCCGGAGGTGACCATGGTGGCGGCGTGGATGAGGGCGGAGACGGGCGACGGGCCTTCCATCGCGTCCGGCAGCCAGACGTAGAACGGAATCTGCGCCGACTTGCCCAGAGCACCGAGCAGCAGCAGCAGGGGGGCTGCCATCACCCAGGTGGTGTTCTCCGGCAGGCTGGCGGACTCATAAGCGGCAAGGGCGCCTTCGGTGAGGCTGGAGACGTCGACCTGCCCGATGAGCGCCTGCGCCGCGGGGAGGATGTCGGCGTAGTGCACCGACCCGAAGGTCATGTACACGGTGAGGATGCCCATCGCGAAGCCGAGGTCGCCGATGCGGTTGACGATGAACGCCTTTTTCGCCGCCTCGACCGCCGCGGGCTTGTGGTAGTAGTAGCCGATCAGCAGGTAGCTGGCCAAGCCGACCATTTCCCAGCCGAGGTAGAGCATGATGAGGTTGGAGCCCATCACCATGCTGGTCATCGCAAAGATGAATAGCGCCACGGCCGCGAAGAAGCGGGCGTACCCGCGATCGCCCGCCATGTAGCCGGTGGCGTAGAGCGCCACCAGCGAGCCGATGCCCGTGACCACGAACAGCATGACCATGGTCAGCGTGTCCATGTAGTAGGCGAAGTCGGCGGTGAAGTCGCCTACATGGATCCATCGGAAGAACGTGACCGTTTCGCCGACGTCGAGCCCGCGCACCTGGCCATAGACCGAAATGGCCATGAGGAAGGGAATCGCGATCGACGCGACGCAGATGGCCCCGGCCGCCTTGCGCCACTGCGGCTTGATGCAGCAGATCATGCAAAGCACCGCACCGAGCAGCGGAATCCAGGGCAGAAATTTGATCAGGTCGAGGTCCATGGTTCGTCCGAATTTCTAATTTTTAATCGCTGATTGCTGATTGAAAGGCCATCGCGTCATGCAGTGACAATTCGCAATTAGAAATCAGCAATCAGCAATTCCCTCTAGCCTCGCATCAATGCCCACGCCTGCGCGTCCAGCGTGCGTCGGCGTCGGAACAGCAATACCACCAGGCCCAGCGCCAGCGCCGCCTCGGCCGCCGCGATGGTCAGCACGAAAATCACAAACGTCTGGCCGGTCACATTCACATGGAACCGACTGAACGCGACAAGCGACACGACAATGCCCTGAAACATCAACTCGGTACAGAGGAACATGATGATCAGGTTCCGCCGTGCGATAAAGCCGATCATTCCGAGCGAAAAAAGAATCGCTCCGAGCACCAGGAAGTGCGACAGCAGCAGGTTATCGATGGGTTCAGGCATCAGTTTGATTTCTAATTTTTAATTTCTGATTTCTAATCTGATGAACGGTACTGTTGCCGTGGCAAAATCAGCAATTAGAAATCAGCAATCAGCAATTCCCTCAGGTTCCCACTCGTCCCCCGCTCGCGCCGCGGGCTTCGGAGTCATGCGGGCCCGGTTCGTCGTGCGGGTGTGTCGTTGCGCCCGTTTCGTCCGGCACGGGCGGGGTCGGTTTCTCTTCTTCTTCAATGCGCGTCTTGGCGATCACCACCGCGCCGATCAGGGCGATCAGCAGGATGATGCCCGCGAGTTCGAGCCCCAGCGGGTGAGAGCGGAACAGGTCCAGGCCGACGCGTTCGGTGTTGGAAATGCCCTGCGTGCCGCCGAGTGCGACGGCGTATTCGGTTTCGGTACCCAGTTCGGGGTTCAGTTGTGCCTGGATACGCTCGGTCAACCGCATGCTCGGGCGATTGGTGAGCACCTCGGCCATGAGTTGCTCGTCTGACTCCATCCACGCGGCTTCATTGCTCGTGATGCCCGGGTCGGTCGTCACCTGCAACAGCACCGCTAGCAGCAAAAAGCCGGCGACAATCGCGCCGACTGGCTCGCGGGCGACGCGGTCATAGTCGGGCGAAACGTCCGGCTCGTTGGCGGGCGAATCTTCACCCACCGCCGGGGCGGATTGCGTTGCGAGCATGATCACGAACATGTAGGTGACCAGAATCGCGCCGCCGTAGATGATGATCATGGCAAAGGCCATGAACTCCGCCGCGAGGATGAGCAGCAGGCCCGCCGAGGAAAGCACGACCATCACGAACCACAATGCCGAGTAGACCGGCCGTGTGTGCGTGATGACGCGGACGGCCCCGACGATGGAGATCGCCGCGAACAGGTAGTAGTAGCCGAACGTCTCCCAGGGGATGCCAGCCAGTTCGCTCGGCAGGCTCGCCGCGAGGAACAGCCAGAGGCCGCCCAAGGCCGCCGCACCGATAACCGCCCCGACAAGGCCGAGGTTGAACCGCCGTTTGGGCATGATCAGCAGCAGCGCGACTGCGCCGAGGATCGAAGCCAGATAGATCGCAAGTGGCGTTTGCATGCCGCCTTGTGTCCAGTTTCAGCACACTGTAAATCTGCCAACGCTCGCGCGCCAGACCACGAAGCGAACAGGATAGGACCGTTGCGCAAGCTTTGCAACAAACGGCCCCATGCCGATGCAATCAGCGATGAGCGATCAGCAATTAGAAATTCCCACCGATCCGGCCCTTCGCTCGCCAACTCGCTCAGGGCTCGGCTGAAGGATGGGTCATTCCTCGCTCGCGGCTTCCAACTCGGCGAGCTTCGCCTCCAGCTTTTCGATACGCTTTCGCATCTTGCGGGAGTCGGCGACAAGGTCGGGCAGTCGTGTCATCGCCAAGATCTGCCGCTTCGCGTCGGCGAACGGCTGTGCGGGGGCACCGCCGAACTGCACCTTGTCGGGTACATCGCTGGCCACGCCGGATTTGGCTGCGATTTGTGTCTGATCGCCCACCTTCAAGTGGCCCGCCACGCCGACCTGCCCGCCCATCGCGACGTACGCTCCGGTCGTCACCGAGCCTGCCAACCCCACCTGGGCGACGAGCAGGTTGAACGGGCCCACCTTTGAGCCGTGGCCGATGGTGACGCCGTTGGAGAATTTGCTGCCCCGGCCGACAACGGTCGAGCCCATGGTGGCCCGGTCGACCGAGCAGTGGGCGCCCATCTCTACATCGTCCTCGATGACGACGTTGCCGGCGGGCGGAATTTTGTGATGCACCGGGGGTTGGCCCGGCTCGCCATGGGTCGCATAGCCGAAGCCGTCCTGTCCGATGGAGCAGCCGGCGTGGAGGGTGACGCGACTCCCCAGCCGACATGCATCGTACACCGTGACGCCGGGGTGCAAGGTGCATTGATCGCCCACCGTCGCCCCTCGTCCGACGTAGCTGTGCGGGTAGAGCACGCAGCCATCGCCGACGACCGCCCCCTCACTCACCACGGCGAAAGGCCCGATGTAGCAATCGCGGCCGATCGTGGCGGACGACGCGATCGACGCCTGCTCGGAGATGCCGGGCGCGGGCGGCGAGCGAAAGCCGACCAACTCGACCATCGCCTGGCGAAAGGCGAAGTACGGGTCGTCGGCGATTAGCAGCAGTCGATCGTCCGCCATCCGTACATCGTCGGCCGACACCACCACCGCCCCGGCCTGCGTCGTGCCGAGCAGCTTCGCGTACTTGCGATTCGCCAGAAAACTCACATCACTCGGCTGCGCCTGCTCAAGCGTGGCGCAGCCGGTCAGTTCGACATCACCGTTGCCCTGCACGGTCGCGCCGATGCGTCGGGCCAGATCGTTGGCAGTCATGCTCATAACTGCGACAGCATAGCAGCGCCGGCACTGTGATTTCGAATCATCGACATCACACGCCTGAGCGGCGTCGCGATGTGGGGACAAAAAAAAGCCCCCCCGAGCCAAACGGGCCTCGAGGGGGCGGGGGGCGTGTGGGCAACAAATCAGGTGTGGGCGCCCCCATGGTGTTCAAGTTGTGGCCGAGCCGATCAATCGATCGGGTTCACCACGATGTTGATCTGGTCGCGGATCACGCGGCCATCGCTTTGCAACTCGGCGGTGACCACAGCCGTGCCGGCCTGATCGCTGGTGAACCGAGCCATACGGCCCTCTTCGGTCGGTTCGATCTCGCCGACCGACGTGCTCCAGTCGATTTCCACGTCACGGCCGAGCAGGTTAGCCGTCTGCGCCATCACCGTGGTGGTTTCGCCGACGAGGATGTTCGTGTCGCTCGCCGAGAGACTTACGGTCGGTTCCTGAGCATCCATCGCAGTGGGGCCTTGCTCACACGCCCCAAGCATCGCGATCGCCGCCACCAGACTGAACATTCCACCAATACGCATTCGCTTACTTCTCATCATGATCCACTTTCCTTTCACAACCGCCCGGTATCGTTCACACGCACGCCCCGCCCGGGCAGCGGAGGCTACCGATCTCAGCACGAAAATGCAGCGAAAACCGCTTCATCGTCGCACTACATCGGCCAGAGGCACACGCCTCTTCAACAAGAGGTACGGGGGTGCTTCGACGAATGGATGATGTTTATTTGGGAATTATCGAACGCAACGCTTGCAACGAAATGACAGATCTCAACGCCATGGTCTGTGCGGGATCGCAACGACGGTGGCGGACAACAATCGACGCGACCACGCTTTGCGATTGACCAATATCGATGAAGGGACTACACGCTCACTGGCGCGACGTAGCTGCTGCGGACGCTTCCGCTCTCTGCCGTGCTGCTCTTAAGGTCGCACGGATGGGCGACATCGCCCAGATCGAAGTCGCGCTCGTACAACGCCGCGACTTCGCTGAGCACATCCTCGCCAAGCGGCGGCGCATCACACGCCGCTGCGAACGTCTGCACGTCTTCAAGGTTCAGCAGGTTCGGCTCAATGCTGACCATCGCCGGCTGTGCCGCGAGCCACTGGAAAGCGAACTGACGTAGCGTCAGCCCCAGCTTCGCCGCGATGGGTTTGAGAATGGTGTTTTTCCGCAGGCCGTACACCAGCCAGTTACGATCGCGAAACTTGCGATGATCGTGCGCCGGGAACTGGTGATTCTCACTTTTGAATTCTTCATCGAGCATGCCCGAGTTGGTTGGCACGCGTGCGATCACGCCGCCCGCGCCGCGCTTGGCCGCTACTTCGCAAAACTCCCTGCCGGGGTCTTGTTCATAGACGTTCATCACCGTCTGCACCGTCGCCGCGCCGCGCTGGAACGACTCGTAACCTTCTTCGCGCCAGCCGATCGCCGGGCCGAGTGCGACGCCCCATTCGCGGATCTTGCCTTCGCGCTTGATCGCTTCGAGGGTATCGAACAGTTCATCGGTGAACTGCGGGAGCTTGAGGTTATGTGCCTGGTAGAGATCAATGCAGTCGATACTCATTCGCTTAAGCGATTGTTCGAGCTCGAAGCGGATGGCTTTGGCGGAGAAGTCCTGCTTGCGTTCGCGGTGGCCGCCTTCTTCGCCTGGGTCCTTGTAGAAGTCGTAGCCGAACTTGCTGGCGATGATGAGGTTGTCACGGCCTGCGTGGTCGATGGTGGCTTTCATGAGCGCTTCGGCGCGGCCGTTGCCGTACGCCGGGGCGGTGTCGAAAAAGTTGACGCCCAGGTCGTATGCCTGGTTCTGAAGGCGGACGCCGTCCTCGTCGGTGAATTCGCCCCACCAGTTCGTGCCGAAGACGAAGTTGCCAAACGCCAGCAGGGAAACGGACAGGTCAGTGCCGGGGATGTTGCGGTATTGCATGGGTCAATCGTGGGGTGTTGGAGGTTCGGTTGAATCAACGGCATTTTAGCCGGTTCGCGGTAGTGGTGTGGCGAGGGGTGCGGGGTTTCTGGTTTGTGGTTTCTCGTTTCTGGTTTTGCATGACGGGCTCGCCACGCGTAATTCAGAGGTGAATAATCACAACCGGGAGACTACATGCCGATGATGCGGTCGATTTCTTCGATGGCAGTGTTGCCTTGGATGACCATCTGCATGCCGGCTTCGCGCAGGGGGGTATACATGCTCATTTCGACAGCCTTTTTCATTGCCGCCATGCCGCCGTTGTTGAGGATGACGTCGCGGATGTCGTCGTTGGCATTGAGCAGTTCGAACACGCCGTACCGACCGCTGTAGCCGGTGTTGAAGCATCGTTTACAGCCGGCGGGCTTATAGATCGTACCCACACCGTCGACGCGTCGGCCGAGGCGCATGCTCTGGCTGGGCGGCGGCGTGTAAGGCTGCTTGCATTCGGGGCAGAGCTGGCGGGCAAGGCGTTGCGCGAGGACGAGGTTCAGCGTGCTGGCGACGAGGTAAGGTTCGACGCCAAGGTCGAGCAGGCGGTAGACCGTGCCGATGGTGTCCTTGGCATGGACGGTTGAGAGCACGAGGTGGCCGGTGGTGGCGGCCTGCATGGCGGTGGTGGCGGTTTCCCTGTCGCGGATCTCGCCGAGCACGATGACGTCCGGGTCCTGGCGGAGCACGGATCGCAGCAGGGCGTGGAAGTCCTGCCCGCGCTGGGCGTCGACGGGGATCTGCGTCACGCCGGGGATTTCATACTCGATCGGATCTTCAATGGAAACGATGTTGCGCTGCTTGGCATCGATCTGACGCAGCACGGCGTAGAGTGTGGTCGTCTTGCCGCTGCCGGTGGGCCCGCAGACCAGCAGCATGCCGGTGTCCTGGCGGGAGAGGTCTCGAATCTGTCGGTACATACCTGGTGGCAGGCCGATGTCGTTGAGTAACTGCGGGGCGCTGACGGGGTCGAGCACGCGAACGACAAGCTTTTGGCCGTGCATCGCGGGCGTGTAGCTGACGCGGTAGTCGACCCGCCGATCGGGCGCCTTGCAGGAGAAGTGCCCCTCCTGCACACCGCTGCGATCGGAGATGTCGATATCGCTGAGGACTTTGACGAGGCTTTGCAGGCGTTTGCCTACGTCGGCGGGAATGCTGGCGGCCTCGACCATGCCGCCGTCGACGCGGAGGCGCATGAGCAGGCCCTTGGGTTTGGGCTCGAGATGCACGTCTGACGCACCCGTGCGAATGCACGCCAGCAGCAGCAGACGAAGCAGTTGGATGGTCTGGGCGGTGTTGGCATTCGTGCTGTCTGCTGCGTGGACAACCTCGCTTCGGCTGTTGATCAGCGAAAGGTCAGCCGCTTGGTAGGGAACGTTCTGCCCGACCGTCGTCAGTGTTTCAAGCGTTCCGCCGAAGTCGTTTCGGCCGATCATGACGGGCCCGACGTGGTCGTCTTCAGGCTGTCTGAGCAGGCTGTCGGTGGTTGCAGGCCTGGGGGCTTGTTTCGCGACGAAACTTTTCCCGCCGCGCTTTCCGCGACCGCGTGCCGCTGTGTCGCCGCCGAAGTGGTCGACACCGCCAGCGGGCTCGCTGTTGATGAAGTCGACATGATGACCCGCGATGACGCTGCCGCTTACGTCCTCGCCAGCGGTGATGCCTTCACCACTGGTGATCGCTTCGCCTTCATCGGCGGTTTCAAGTTCGCTTATGTCGACCCGGTCGTCATCGGCCGGTGCGGGTTTTGGCTGAGCCGCCTGTTGGTGTTCGACCTCGAGTCGCGTGGCCTCGTCCGGATCGACAAAGCGGACGCGCACCCGGGCCGACCCGACGTGAAAGGTGTGGCCGCTGCGCAGCCTGGCCTGACGAATGACCGTGCCATTCAGACGTGTGCCGTTGCTTGAACCGAGATCACGCACCATGACACCGTCTGAAGTCAACTCAACTTCGCAATGGAATCGGCTGACGCGATCATCTTTCACGCGGACGTGATTGGTGGGGTGTCGGCCGATGGTGATCTTCGGTTGCCCCTCGTGCAACGCGACGCGGCTTATATCACCTTCATGGTCGATTTCAAGATGCGCCATGGAATTGATCTACATTTAGTATGGCCGACATCACTCGGCCAACACAGCCTCGCGCGTCGATACTCGTCCCGGATGCGAACTGACGCCTCGATTCCCAATGGTGACGCCCCGCACATCGCTTAAATCCATTGTAACCCGTTGCGGACAAGGCGAACAGTGAAAGTTGTCCGGCATCAACGATCGAGACTTGATAGGCGGACCGTCAATGGCTCGTTCGTCGAGATGCCGACATCACCGTGCGTGACGCGTTTCAAGCGATTCGAGCGTCGGTCGAAAGCGTGCACCGCCGAGGTTTTCGTCGCGCAGACGCAGCTGTCGGACGCGGAGGGGAATTGCCTGCGTATCAACGCCGAGTCGGTGGTTGATCTGGAGCCGCCGCATCCAGGCGTTCCACCACAGCGGCTCCGGCGGCTCAAGCCCGCGGATCAGCCGATCGTAGATGCCCGCCGCGGTGCGCAGCGTGTCATTTCCACCTGCTGCGTAGAGCGCTTCAGCATATTCGTGCAGCAGCGGCGCATTCGAGCCAAACGTTTCAACACGCGGCGCGAGCAGCGTCACCGCTTTGCCCGGCCGATCGGCCAACCTCAACGCCTTCGCCTGCACCAGTTCGAACGGCAACATCTCGCGATCGCTGCGCTGCTGCTCCCGTGCCCAATTGAGCAGCAACTCGGCCAACGCGACCGAGGTCTCGGCCAGACTCGAAATCCGCTGCTCCAATGCACGCTGCTGGCTGCTGACATTCGTCGCGGCCAGCGCTTCGTTGGCCTGCTCGATTCGATTGTCGATCGTGTCGAGCACCTCGTCGATCACCGCTGCCGCCTGATCGCGATGGTCCGCCATCATCTGCCGGGCCACGTCGGACGCCTCGTCAAGCCGATCCGCCTCGGCCAGCGCGAGGATACGCCGTTCCATCGCGTCGCGCACCAGCACATCTTCGTCGGCAAATGTCTGCTCGAAGTCTTCCAGCACCGCGAGCGCCTCGTCGGCGTTGCCAGCGTCCAACGCCATGTCGGCCAGCACCAGCCTCGCCTCCGCCACGGCAAGCCAGGCTGAGCGTCGTCGGCCATCGTCGCCTGCCTGCTCCGCTTCGCGACCCGCCTCTTCAAGCAACTCGGTCGCCGTCTCGACCGCACGCTCACGCGCGGCATCGCGATCATCATCGCTTCGCTCGCGTACAGCTCGGCCGAGCGCCCGGGACCGCGCCGCCTGCGCTTCGAAGTAGGTCGCATGTGCATGAGGAACTTGCTCGAACATCGCCGCGGCGTCTTCGAATCGGCCACGGTTGTAGAGCATGGCATAGCCGAAGTAGACCCGCTCGTCGTCGGCGGCAGTGCTGCCGCCGAACGCATCGAACAGCACCTCGCCCGCTCGCTGGTAGGCATCGTCCGCGCCGGCCGGGCGGGGGTCGATACCGCGCACCGATCGCAGCAACGCCACCGCGTTGCCGATCGCTTCTTCCGACACCGACTGATCGGGCCAACGCTCCGCCACGTCGGTCATCCGCTCCGCGGCGGCCAGCAGGTTGCCCGCCCGCCGCGGGTCAAGCTGATACATCGCGACCGCTTCGTTGTACGTCGCCCGTGCGAGCGCCTGTCGCGGTGCGTCGTCGGCCATATCCGAGTCGTGCAGCGCTTGCGACGCCTCAATCGCCAACGCCAGCCGATCGCGGGCTTCGGCCAGTTGGTCGGCGTCCTCCGTCTGACGCGCTTCGATCGCGAGGTTTTGCCCCTCGCGCCGGGCCGCTTCCGCGATGCCCGACAGCACCACGGGCGAAAGCAGCCGTAGCCGACTGCGGTCGTCCGCGAATGTGTCAACCCATCGGCGGAACACGTACATCCGCAACCCCTCGGCCGCATCGCCAAGCGATGGGTCGTCGAACAGATCGAGGTAGGGGTCGTACGCCGCAGTACGCAATGCGTCGCGTTGATTGGCCGGGGCCTGCTCCGCTTCCGACGTGAGCACGCGATGCTGCATGTCCGCCACGAGCAGCCGATACAGGTGATTTCGTCGCGTGGCGGGGTGTTGCGTCAGACGTGCTGCAAGGTCCGCAGCCTCCGCGTAATCGCCAGCCAGCCGACTCGCCTCGGCCTGCCCCAGCGCTGCGATGAGATGCTCCGTCCGCTCGCCTTCGCCTTCCAGCGTCCGCTCGAACAGTTCATACGCAAGCTCGAACTCGCCTTGGCGCATCAGCGCCCGCGCCGTCAGCGAGCGAGCGTTGGTCTGTATGCCGGAAGCCCGGCCTTCGATGAAGCCTTCCAGCCGTTCGACGGCCTCGGCCAATAGCCGATCGCGTTCCGCCTCGGCGGACTGCTCACGCGCGGGCATGCGCGGGTTCTCGTCGCCCAGCCCGGTGTAGTAGGGATGATCGTCTGGCAGCAGCGCGACGAGGTAAGCCGCCTGTCCGAGGTAATATTGCGTTCGCGTTTGAAAGTAGTCGTCCATCATCCGCGACCACAGCCCGGTGTTGACCCGCCGCTGCTGGTGGTCGTCGTCGCGCGGCAGTTCGGTCTGATAGCGGAAAAAGGTCTGGTCCGCATCCGTGGCCGCCTCGAGCGCGATCGGCAGCAACTCATTTATCGCAGCGGTCTGCTCGGCAGTGGGCACGCCGAACTCGTAGAAAAACGTCGCGCCCCGGTACACCTGTTGCAATGCCTGATTCAGCAGCAGTTCAGTCAGGTCGGTCTGCCAGACGGGACGAAGCTCGTGATCGTAAAAGTCTTCGATCATCTGCTGCGTTGCGTCGACGAGGGTGTCGAAGTCTTCGCGTCGCTCGGCTTCGCTGCGATTCGCGTCATCGAAACGCATGCGATACTGCGCCACCTCAATCTGCCGACCGACGACCGGATCGTCCGGCGGCTCGATCTCGACCAGGTGCAGCAGCAACTCGCTCATGCCCTCACGCGTCATCGCGTCGATCAGCATCGACTCGTCAAAGTCGGCAAGTTGAGCGCGGACTTGCGGCGACGCAAACAGGCTGAGCCCGGTGAACATCGCGACAGCCAGGGCGTGCCATCGCAAACGAGTTGGTACAGACGACTGTTTCATTCGGGTTGAGCAAAGTTGACGTTGGTGTAGCGGGCTTTGATCGCGGCGTTGAACGCGTTGACCACGTGTTGCCAGCGGACATCGCCCTCCGGCCGAATGACGACCGGGTCATCGGGCGCGAAAAAGGCGTGCCGACCGCGAGCCGGGTCGAACTGTAGGGAGTCCAACTCGTTGGCAAGCTCCGTGAACGTGTCGACCCGGCCGATGCCGCCAAGCTGGATGATCACACCCACGTCGCCCGTCGAGCCTAGGCGGAGGTCCAGTGTCTCCGACGGCGGTTCGAGACTATCGGCCGCTTCGCCCGTGCCAGTGGGCAGTGTCGCGGTGAGCACGCCTTCGTCGACAACGAAGTTGGCGGTGACGACGAAGTAAATCAGCAGTTGGAAGACCACGTCGATCATCGCCGCGAGGTTTAACTGCATCCTCGGCGGCGCAAGTCCCCGCCGCTGCCGCGCGGACTTGTGATGCACCGTCGCGTCGGCGACACCCTCGCCGGGCATCGATGCGGAACGGGTTGTGGACATCTGCGACAAGTCGCTTACTCCGGCCTATGGTCTTCAATTCACTGCACAGGATCGAACGAGACAAGATTCACCCGATTGACCCCCGCAGCGGTGATCGCGTCCATCACGGGTTGAACCTCGCTGTAGTAAATCGCACGGTCGGCACGCAGCACGACCTCCACCTCCGGGTTGCGTTCCACGGCTCGCTCAAGCGAGGCGGTCACGCCGGCCAGGTCGTGCATCGCGTACGACTGGTTCGCCACCTGCACCATGCGAGCCGAGCCGCTGAACCGCAACGGGTCGGCAGCACGCGTCGCTCGCGTGAACGCCTGCGGCGCGACGTTGACGATGACTCGGCCCTCCTCGGGAATCACTTGCGCCTGCGAGTCATCCAGATCAGGCACGAACATCTCCACCGCCTGATGCGTGACGATGTTGCTGACGATCATGAAAAACACGATCAGCAGAAACACCACGTCGATGAGCGGCGTGATGTTCATCTCCGGCGCTGTTGGACCTCGTTTGAATACTTGCGATGGCATACGGCATTGCTCCGCGGACGATCGGGACGTTCAGGCCACGACGAACAGTCGCCTAAATGTCGGACGCGTCTTTCGAATCGCCAACTTCCGGCTTGGGCGTCGCTCGCTGGCGAGAGCCACCTGCAGACGATACGCCGGCGGCGGCACTCGAAACAGGCACGC
The DNA here is from genome assembly GCA_041821185.1 of Phycisphaerales bacterium AB-hyl4. Classification (NCBI taxonomy): domain Bacteria; kingdom Pseudomonadati; phylum Planctomycetota; class Phycisphaerae; order Phycisphaerales; family Phycisphaeraceae; genus Natronomicrosphaera; species Natronomicrosphaera hydrolytica. The sequence goes on from JBGUBD010000002.1 coordinate 215,470, forward strand.
TCGGTGCGGCGCCACGCTTCGCAGCGGGCTTGAACGGCGTGATGATCTGCTCGGCGACTACCATGCCCTCGCTGGTCAACGCATCAATGCGGTTGCGGATCGTGGCGTACGCCGCCAGCGCGGGGATGGCGACGACCAGGCCCCAGAAGGTGGTCACCAGTGCGGTGGAGATGCCCGCCGCAAGCTCGGCCGGCTCCGCGCCGCCGCCCGCTTCGACCAATTGTTGGAACGCCACGATCATGCCATACACCGTGCCGAACAGCCCGATCATCGGCGCGATGTTGCCCACGACGTTGAGGTACTCCACCGGGCGGAGGATGCGGGTGGTTTCCATATCGCCGGCTTCTTCGATTGCGCGTTCCATCGCGCCGTAGCCGTTGTTCGCTTCGCCCAGCGCGGAGCTGGCAAGTCGGCCGAGGTAGCTGTTGTCGGTCTGGGCGAAGTTGATGGCTTCGCGATACTTTTTGTCGGCGAGCATGCTTTCCAACTCGGCGCGGGTTTCCTGCGGGATGAGCCGCGATCGGCCGTACTGCATGAAGAGCATGATCGCGAAGCCCAGGCTGAACGCGGACATCAGCAGCAGCAGCCAGACGATGATCAGGCCGATCATGTCGCCGGAGAAGAAGAACATCTGGAGGTAAGTGACGGTGGTGGTGTCGGCGACGGCGGCGGGGCTCATCGTCAGCAGCAACACCAGTGCGAGTGCGAGTGTCCGTCCACGGGCCATGGTTGATGATCCTTCACTTGAGGGCGTCGGTTGCGGTCGTTCGTATCGGTTGAAGCCAGCTAAGCAAGCGGCGTCAAGGTAGTTCGTCGAGCAAAGTCATGAGACGTTCGTGGTAGTCGGGGTCCTGCTCCGGGTCGATGGCGGGGCGGACGCGGGTGAGCAGTCGGCGGGCGATGTCGTCGCGGCCGATGCGGGCATGTATGTAGCCGAGTTCCAGCTCGGCATAGCCGGCGAATCGGCTGCGGGGGAAATAGGTGAGCGCCCGCATGAAGCTGATGCCGGCGGTCTTGTAGTGGTCGGCGTCGTCCGTTTCACGGGCCAGGCCCAGGTGTGCCATGCCGTGCTGGTACAGCCGCAGCGCGAGTTGGCCCTCGGCTCGGCCGAACTGGGACTCCGCGACCTCTCTCGCCTCGTCAAACTCGCCGGCGCGGAGGTGTTGTGTGATCACATCGTCTTCCATACCGGCCGGCAGCAGGATCGCCGGGGCTTCGTCGGCGTGTGTGATGGCGGCGGGGGAGAGCAGCCACGCGATCGCCAGCACGCCGCAGATGACGTGAATGATGGTGGCCCCGTTTCGGTTCGTTGTCCGGATCGTGCATCGTGTCATGAGCGTATCCTGCCTGCGTTTTATCGCAGGCTCAGTTCCTCGGCGCTGACGAAACGGTGAATGCCCTGGCTGCGGTCGGCGATGAGTTGCATGGTGGCGGTGAAGCCGTGCAACGTCAGCGGGTCGGGGTAGACGAACTGGATGGTGTTGATAGCGGTGTTAGCGACGTTGGCACGCTCGATTTCCTGGAGCAGAGCGCTTTGGGAGATTTCGAATCGGCCCGCGCCGGTGATGTTGTCCGAGAGCAGATAGATCAGGTCGGGGCGATGGCGCATGGCTTCGCGGATGGCGTTGCTGGGGTTGCTGCGGCCGCCGGGGGTGACGTTGCGTGCGCCGCTGGGGTTGATCCAGTCGATGACGGCCTGCTTGTTGTCATTGGTCGCGCGGCGAAGGCCTGGCGGGGGCACTTCGACGACGCGATCGCCCTGGAAAAAGATGACGGTGAACTGCTGTTGTTCGCTGAGCTGACGGATGGATTGGATCAACTCGTTGATGATGTACGGAAACGTGTCGATCAGCGATCCGGAAGCGTCGATGCAGAAGACCAGTCGACGGGCGTTGCCTTCCACGCCGAACATTTCAGTCTGGAACTGGTCGGCACTGGTGGTTGTGGTTGCAAAGGGGCTGTCGTCGGCGGCGTCGAGGCCGACGAGTGTGTCGGCGGTGTCGACCGTGGCGTCAAGATTGGAAGCGTCGGCCTGGTCGTCGCGATCCGGGCGGGTGACCTCACGCTCGGTTCGCCGATCTTCAAGCCGATCATCGGCGTCAAGCTCCAGCGGTTCTGTGACCTGCTCACTGAACCGCATCACGGGAATGATGACCTCGTCCTCATCCGGGGCGACGATCGTGCTCCACGCGACGAAGGCCGCAATGAGAATCAGCCCTGCATGAAACAGCAGCGCGATGCCCCACGGAAGCATCACCATCATTACGTTGTTGAACTCCTCCCCGACAGCGACGTGCTCGTCCTGCGACGTCGATTCGGACGACGTCGGCGGGTGCGGAGGCTGCGGGTCGGCCAACGACATGGGCATCATTCAGGTCCGTCTCCAAATTTGCCCAACCGGGCCCGTGGTTGTAATGCCGTCGATGGGCTGCGCCCGGGGTTCGCCCTCGCTTACCGCGGCCGCTGCCCGTTGGACGCATGTTCTGGCACGGTAAGCATCTATTGAACATCAAGCAAGCCGTAATGTCCAGCGACAGACGCACAGGGCCGAATGACGCTGATTCGCAGCCGCTGGGTTTGCGTGTGAGCGGTCGTGCCATAATAATCGTTCAAACGTCGCCGTCTGATCGCTGACCGTTCGAGTCGGCGGGCGCGTGGCATGAGCCTGAGCTTTCCACCCTCTTGGAGCGAGCGAAACAGCATGGCCAGTACCAAAAAATTGCGAATTGCGTTTATCGGCGCCGGCGGCATTGCCGGTGCCCACCTGCGGGCGCTGGCGAAACTGGATGACGTCGAAGTCGTCGCGATGGCGGACGTGGCCGAGGCTGGCATGAAAAAGCATGCCGAGGAGTACGGGATCCCGTCCGACCGATGCTACACCGATTACCAGGAGATGCTGGACAAGGTCGAGCCGGACGCGGTAAGCGTCTGCACGCCCAACGGCCTGCATGCCCCCAACAGTATCGCGGCGCTCAAGGCCGGGGCCCATGTTTTCGTCGAGAAGCCAATGGCCATGAATGCGGAAGAGGCCCGACAGATGATCGACGTCGCCAAGTCGGTCGATCGCAAGCTGGTGATCGGCTTCCAGTACCGCTTCGCCGGTAAGACGCAGTTCCTCAAGCGGGCGGCGGACGATGGCTTGTTCGGCAAAATCATGTTCGGCCGTGTGCAGGCCTTGCGTCGGCGCGGCATCCCCAACTGGGGCGTCTTCGGCCGTAAGGATCTCCAGGGCGGCGGCCCGATGATCGACATCGGCGTGCACATGTTGGAGATGTGCCACTACACCATGGGCTCGCCCCGGCCGGTCGCGGCGGTGGGCATGACCGACACATACCTCGGCAACAAGCCGTCCGAGGTATCGAGCCGTTGGCCCGGCTGGGACCACAAGACCTACACGGTTGAAGACTTCGCTTGCGGGCACATCCGGTTCGAAAACGGCGAGGTGATTCACATTGAGTCGATGTTCGCCGGCCACATTGAGCAGGATGTCATGGACTTCCAGCTCATGGGGCATAAAGGCGGCGCTGTCTGGAGCGAATCGCGCGTGTTCACCGACCAGAACGGGCACATGGTTGACATCAAGCCGAATTATCTCGAAAGCAGCGACTTCCCTTATATGTTCGACCGCAAGATGCGCGACTTCGTCGACCACGTGCTTTACAACAAGCCGAGCATGGCCCCGGCGGAGCACGGCCTGCGCGTGCAGCAGATGCTCGACGGCATCTACCGCTCGGCTGAGCAGGGCGGTAAGGAAGTTGCCATTGAAGAACTCGCCACCGTCGAATAATGCTCGTCGGTCGAATTCATACGTTACTCACAAAAGCCCGTGCGATTTGCGCGGGCTTTTTTGCATGCTGCTGCTATGATAGAATCGCCAGTGTGGCCGGGCCTGCTTTGTTCTCCCCCGTCCTCACGGTCTGGATAATATGGATTTTCGAAAATACGAAACCGAAAACTTCTGCGACGAACTGTTTCTCGCCTCCGGCAAGCCGCGGCCCTGCGTTGAACCGCTGATTGAGCGAATTGAAGCCCTGCCCGAAGGGGACCTTCAGCGACGGCAACACGCTGCGGAGGCTCGCTTGCTGGATCTGGGCATTACCTTCACCGTCTACGGCAGCGGCGACGGTGCGGAACGCATTTTCCCCTTCGACATCATCCCCCGCATTATCGAGGGCAAGGACTGGCAGCTTATTGAAGCCGGCCTGCGTCAGCGCATCGAAGCGCTCAATCTCTTTATCCACGACGTCTACCACGATCAGAAAATTCTGCGTGACAAGGCCGTGCCGCCCGAGTTGATTCGTGATGCGGACACGTTCCGCAAGCCTTGCCTCGGGCTTGATCCGCCGCACGGGATCTGGTGTCACGTCACGGGTACGGACCTCGTCCGCGATGGCGATGGGCAATTTTTTGTGCTGGAAGACAATCTCCGCTGCCCGTCGGGGGTTTCCTACGTGCTGGAAAATCGCGAGGTGCTCAAGCACACCTTCCCGCATGTGTTCCGGACGATGCGTCCGCGCCCGGTGCACGACTATCCGCACCGTCTGCTGGAAACGTTGCAGTTTCTTTCGCCGCAGCAGCATGAGACGCCCAATGTCGTCGTGCTTACGCCTGGCGTCTTTAACTCGGCTTACTTCGAGCACGCGTTCCTTGCGCAGCAGATGGGCGTACAGCTTGTGGAAGGGCGCGACCTGATCGTCCGCGACGGCTACGTGGGGGTTCGCACGACGGATGGCTTCGAACGTGTCGACGTGATCTATCGTCGTATTGACGACGACTTCATCGATCCGCAGGTATTCAACCCCGACTCCATGCTCGGCGTGCCGGGGCTGATGGACGTTTACCGCAACGGCCGCGTCGCGATGGCCAACGCTCCGGGCACGGGCATCGCCGACGACAAGGCCGTCTACGCCTACGTGCCCCAGATCATCCGCTATTACCTCGACCAGGACCCGATCCTCCCCAACGTCGAAACCTTTATCTGCGGCGAGAAGGATCAGCGTCAGCACGTGCTCGACAACCTCGACAAGTTTGTCGTCAAGGCGGTGAACCAGTCCGGCGGCTATGGCATGCTCATGGGCCCGAGCTCCACCGCCGCCGAGCGCGAAAAGTTCGCCGACCTGATCAAGACTCGCCCACGCGACTACATCGCTCAGCCGACGCTGGCGCTCTCGCGAGCGCCGACCATCGTGGACGGCCACTTCGAAGGTAGGCACGTCGATCTCCGCCCGTTCATTCTGTACGGCAAGGAAATCTACGTCATGCCCGGCGGCCTGACGCGTGTCGCGCTTCGCAAAGGTTCGCTGGTCGTCAACTCGTCGCAAGGCGGCGGCAGCAAGGATACATGGGTGTTGTCAGAGTAGAGCAGGCATTTGCCCTGCCGTGTGACCACCCGATCGCAGGGCAAGCTTGCCCGTAGGCAATAAGACGTCGGAACCAATCATCATGCTCAGCCGAGTCGCTGAATCAATTTACTGGATGAGCCGTTACATCGAGCGAGCCGAGAACGTGGCCCGCGTGATCGACGTGAACCTGCACCTGATGCTCGACACGCCGTCGGAAGACGACGAGCAATGGATGCCGCTGGTGCACACGCTTGGCGACTCCGCCGCCTTCCGCGACCGCTACGACGAAGCGACGCAGGACAACGTCATTCAGTTTCTCACGTTTGACGAGGTCAACCCCAACTCGATCGTCTCCTGCTTGCGCAATGCTCGCGAGAACGCTCGCCAGGTGCGCGACGCCATCAGCTCTGAGATGTGGGAACAGGTCAATCGCTTTTACCTGATGGTCCGCGCCGCCGCTGCGAAGCATGACGCGCTCGACTCGCCCAACATCTTCTACAACGACGTGAAGATGGCCAGTCACCTGTTCGGCGGCATCACCGACGCGACCATGTCGCATAACGAGGGGTGGCACTTCGGCCAACTCGGTCGGCTCTTCGAACGGGCGGACAAGACGGCCCGCATCCTCGACGTGAAATACTTTATTGTGCTGCCTGGCGTGGAATACGTGGGCACGCCTTACGATGCGATCCAGTGGTCGGCGTTACTCAAGTCGGCCAGCGGATTTGAAATGTATCGCAAGAAGCATCGAGCCGTGCTGCCCGACACCGTGGCGGCGTTTCTGATTCTCGACCGCGAGTTTCCACGCTCGATGCAGTCCTGCCTTTACAAGGCGCAGTGGTCGCTGCACCAGATCACCGGTACGCCGATCAGCAGCTTTCGCAACCTCGCTGAGCAACGCATCGGCCGACTGCGGGCGGAGATGGACTACACCACGATGGACGAGATCATCGCCGAGGGCATGCACGAATACCTCGACCGCTTCCAGGGCAGGCTCAACGAAGTCGGCCATGCGGTGGGCGAGACATTCTTCGGCTATGCCCCGATGCCCGCCGCCGTCTGAGCTGAGCCATTCCGGTCATGCAGCTTGCTGCGCCACGGCCTCGACCCCTACTATGTCCCGATGACCACACCCAGCCACGCCAACTTGCGATCCCTGCCCGACGCTGCCGGCCACTTCGGCGCGTTCGGTGGTGTCTACGTGCCCGAAACACTCCACGCAGCGCTGGACCAGCTCGCTCGCGAATATGACAAAGCTCGCAAGGACGAAGCGTTCCGGAAGCAGTTCGACCTGCTGCTGCGCGATTACGTCGGCAGGCCCACGCCGCTCTACTTCGCCAAACGTCTTACCGATACGCTTGGCGGTGCGAAGATCTACCTCAAGCGCGAAGATCTTGCCCACACCGGCGCTCACAAGATCAACAATTCGCTCGGCCAGGCGCTGCTGACCGTCCGCATGGGCAAGTCGCGCATCATCGCCGAGACCGGTGCCGGCCAGCACGGTGTCGCCACCGCCACCGCCGCCGCCGTGTTCGGCCTGAACTGCGACGTCTTCATGGGCACGGAGGACATGCGCCGCCAACGTCCCAATGTCCTTCGCATGCAGCTGATGGGCGCCCGCGTCATCGGTGTTGACGGCGGCTCGCGCACGCTCAAGGACGCCACCAACGCCGCCATGCGCGACTGGATGGAAACCGCCGACACGACCCACTACATCATCGGCTCCGTCGTCGGCCCGCACCCGTTCCCCATGATCGTCCGCGACTACCAGGCCGTCATCGGCACGGAATGTCGCCAGCAATGCCTCGACCAGATCGGCCGACTGCCCGACACGGTCGTGGCTTGCGTCGGTGGCGGTTCCAATGCGGCGGGCATCTTCTACCCCTTCATCGACGACGAACAGGTTCAACTCGTCGGCGTCGAAGCCGGGGGTCGGGCTGCCACGCTCGGTGAACACGCAGCGCCGCTGAACTTCGGCCAGCCCGGCGTCCTGCACGGCTCACTCAGCTATGTCATGCAGGACGACGACGGCCAAACCGCGCCCGTTCACTCCATCTCCGCCGGCCTGGATTACCCCGGCGTCGGCCCCGAGCACGCCCATTGGCATGACGCCGGCCGTGTCACCTACACCGCCTGCACTGATGAACAGGCCCTGAAAGCGTTCACCGCGCTTACCGAAAAAGAAGGCATCATTCCCGCGCTCGAGTCGTCACACGCACTGGCGCACGCTTTGGACATGGCCTCGTCGATGCCCAAGGACAAGGTTGTGGTCATCAACCTCTCCGGCCGCGGCGACAAAGATCTCGACGAAGCCGTCCGCCTGTTGGGCCTGGACAAAAAAGACAAAGCCTGACCAGTACACCATCCGCGCCCGGTTAAAGCCCATGGATGGCACCCATGGATTCCGTGCTTGAGCTACAAAAAACCTACGCCCACGCCACCTCATCCACTGCCCCGATCTGATCGATGAGTGTGTCGGCGGCCGTGACGGCATAGGGCGTTTCGACAAATCGACGGGTAATGACCTCAAACGCTTGGCGCTGCGCCTCGCGTGCCGCTTCGTCACGCAACAGTGGCTGCAATGCCTTGATGACCGCATCGACATCGCCGAAGTGTGGGACAAGTTCGGTGACGATACGATCCATCTCCATCGACTCGCTGATGAGGTTGGGCAACGTAAACGTACGCGTCTGGATCAGCCAGCGCCCTGCGAGTTGCCACGACAAGCGGCTGGCGTTGAACATGACGACCATCGGCGTCCGCCTTGACACGGCGTGCAGCGTGGCGGTGCCGGAGACCACGAGCGCCGCGTCCGCCCAGTCCAGCGCCGCCGACGCCTGGCCGACCACCATCACCGCCTTGTGCGGCACGGCTCCGCCGGGCGTGAGTGAGCGGATCAGTTTCGCCCGCGAGGCGCTGCTGGCAGCGATGACGATGCGCATTTTCGGGTACGCCGGCCGCAGACGCTTGATCGCTTCGAGCATCGTGGGCCAGTTGGCCTGAACTTCCGACATTCGAGAGCCTGGCAATAGCGCGAGACGCGGTTCGCCGTCTTCCGGTAATTCGCCTTCAGCCGTCGACGCATCGTCGGCGTCGGGCGCGAATAATGGATGCCCCACAAAGCTCGCAGGCATGTTTCGGCTACCAAACCAGTCCGGCTCGAACGGCAGCATGCACATCACATGATCGCTGAGCCGACGCAGCTTGCCGATCCGCCACGGTGCCCATGCCCAGAGCTGTGGCGCAGCCAGATGCACGATGCGGGCTCGCGGCTGCGTTTTACGCACTGCCTTGCAGATGCCCCAGTTCGCGGCTGGCGAATCGGTAGGCACGAGGGCGGCGATCGGATGTTCAGCGAGCCATCGCCGAACGCGCCGAATGCGTTTGATGTGCTCCCACGCCTGCTTCGAAGCGCCGGCAAGCATGGCGGCGTGCTCCGTGGGGTCTTCCAGCAGTTCGGCCCCGGCCTCGGCCATCCGCTCGCCGCCGATGGCGAAGATGGGGCGATCCGGCTCGCGCAGCTTCAACTCCGCGATTAGCGGCGCCGCCAGCGCGTCGCCGCTGGGCTCCATGGCGCTGAAGAGAATGGGAAGCGGTGAGTTCATTGCCGACAGTGTACCGGCAACGCCGCCCGCTTCGCAGGCGGGCGGGAGGATTATGTTGTGACGTCGCGTTCGTGCAGGGCTGCGGGCCTCGCAGCAAGGGCAGGGGTGTGGCGGGGCCAGATTTGCTCGATCAGGCTTACGACATGCTCGCCTGCTTCGGGACTGATGGGGAAGGGGTGGTCTTCAATCAGGCATCGGATGTGCTCGTGAATGACCGATGTCATGTCGCCTGGCGGCTGGGTGCGCTTTGTGGCGAGGCGGGCTGCGTTGACCGCGGACTGCGCAAGGCTGCCGAGGCTGACGCGGGCGAGTTGGTTGGCGCGATCGAGAACACGCGGGCCCTGGCCGGGGCGTTGGAGGAGCAGGAGCATGTTCTGAACATCGACAATCAGCGTGGCTAGCGTGCCGTGCACGCGGAGTGTGAAGGTGTCGGGGCGAGCATTGAGAGAGATGGCGATGTGGGCGGTCGCGTGGCCGTCGCTGAGGGTGAGCCGAAGCTCGTCGCTTACGGCGGTGTCACTGGCGTGGCGGTCAGTACACCAGTGGTGGGCGTACAGCAATTTTGCGTCGGCACGGAGCAGGCCGAGTGTGGCGTAAAGCGCGTGCGGTGTGATGTCTTCCAGTAGGCCGCCGGGCAGGCTGCCCAGCCATGCTGCGCGTGTGGCAGGCTGGGCAGCCATACCACGCGGCGCGAAGGCTCGGTGTGTTTCAATATGCACCACATCGCCGATCGCGCCCGAGGCGACGAGTTGCCGGGTGGCCGCGAGGCGGGGGTCGAACCATAGATTGTGATTGACCGCCAGCGATCGGCGATGCTCTGTCGCGACCCGAGCCATCAACTGACATTCGCCTCGGGTCATCGCCATGGGTTTTTCACAGAACACGTCTGCGCCTCGCTGCAAAAGCTCGCAGGTGAGGCTGGCATGTGTCTGTGGCGGCGTGACAAGATGGACCAGGTCAGGCCGATCATGCTCGAAAAGTTCATCAAGTGAGTCGGTGGCGAGCGTTATGTTGAAAGTTTTCGCGAGAGTTGCTGCGCGGTCGGGCTGCTGGTCGACCAAGCCGACGAGCCGAACGTGGGGGTGAGCGTGAAGGGGGGCAAGATGATAGCGGGCGTTCAAGCCAGCGCCGACGACGGCGACACGCAGCGGCCGACCGTGTGGGCCGGGGGTGGTTTCAATCGCGTCAGCGAGCGCGACGTGCAACGTGTGCGGCGGCGTCCAGCCGGTGTCGCGGGTGAGTGTGTCGGTGGTGTAGTGCAGGCTTAAGGCACGTGTGCGGATTTTGTCACCTGATAGCTTGCCGCCGGGCAATGGCAGTCGGCTGGACAGGTCGCATAGTCGGGCGAGGGGGCCGGCGGGCAGGTAGGTCGTGCGTTGCCGTCGGCCGGTGAGTTGCTGATGAAGATTGAGGTAGGCTTGGCGTGAGCAGTCGTGCTCGTCGACGATGTTGTAGGTTTGGCCGATGGTGCTCGGGCTCGTAAGTGTGCGGAGCAGGGCGTCGGCGACGCTGTCAACGTGGACGAAGGGAAGGCGTTGATCGGGTGAGCCGTAGGCGAGTCGGCGGTTAAGGCGAGGCAGGGGTTTGCCAAGATGTTCGAAGAGCACGCGGCGCGGGCCGTAGACCAGTCCGGGGCGGAGGATGGTCAGATCGATGTGGCCGGCGTCGGCGGCGGTGCGGGCGCGATGCTCGGCTTCGAGTTTGGCGCGGGCGTATGGGCCGAGGTCGGGCGAAGGCTCGGCAAGGCGGGCATTGGGCGCGAGGGTGTGGCCGTCGGCGAGCGAGCGCGTGTCGTAGACAGCGACGCTGCTGACATGGATGAACCGGTACACGTTCGCCGTGCGACAGGCGTCGAGCAGGGCGGCGGTACCTTCGACGGTGGCCTGGAGTTGAGTGGGCCAATCGCCGACGGTTGCAGCGGCGAGATGGATGACCGCGTCGATGTTGTCGAGTATGTCTTCGAGCAGGTCGGGCTCAGTGAGGTCGACGACGTGCCACCGCACGTTGGCAGGCAGGTGTCGTTTGGCGCGGACGGGGTCGCGGACGAGCGCGTACGCCTGGTGATCCGCGTCGACGAGGCGTGCGGTTACGTGTCGGCCAATAAATCCTGTTGCACCAGTGACCAGCACACGCATTAGTTTTGTTCCTGTGTTGTGGTCGGTTCGGCCTGCCATGTGGGAGGGCATATCGCGTTGCGTGGCCGAACGCCGGTGATGCAAACGACCGCGCCGGGGAGCTGCACGATCAGTGTGAACAGGCCGATGAGTAGCGAGAGTGCGAGCGCCTGCTCGGGCGTGACGTACTGGAGGCCGAAAAAGTAGACGAAAGCGGCTTCGCGCACACCGAGGCCCGCGATGGAGATCGGCATCATCATGATGAACATGATGATGGGCACGTAGATGAGCAGCAGGCCAAGCGGGATGTGCAGTCCCAGCGCGAGGGCCGCGACGGGCGCGATGCCGACGCGTAGCAGTTGAAAGAGCACGGACAGGCCGCCGACGTATGCCAGCGTCATCGGTTGCCGGCGCATCTGCCGTACGGACGCGGCGAACCGTCGCAGCTCGCGTCGCAACTGCCCGCGGCGTCGGCCTGGCAGGAGCCATTGCAACCCCCGCCTCAATCGCGGGTGCAGCAGTATCAGTGAAAGGGCGAGCAGGCACGCCAGCGAAGCCCAGGCGGCGATCGGCACGGCGGCGGGCACGGGCTGCGGGGTGAGCGCGAGCGCGACCAGCACGATGCCCACCAACGCCAGGCTGCCGAGGATGCGGTCGACCAACACGGAAGAGGTGGCCGACGCGAGGTTGGCTGCGCGGGTCATGGCGGCGACGCGCACGGCTTCAACACCCACACCGCCCGGGAGGAACGTGCCGACGAAGCCGCCGAGCAATGTGGCGCGCAAGGTGGTTGCGAAAGAGACGGGCACGCGTTGCGTTCGCATCAGTAGATGCCACCGACATGCGCCGAGGCAGCGTTCAGCGATGAACATCGCCAACAGTACAGCCAGCAGATCGAAACGCGCGCCCGACGCGACAGCGAAAATGCCAGTCAAATCGACCTGGCTCAAGAGTATCGCGAGCAAACCCACACTGATGGCGAGGCGCAGCAGCAGGCTGAAGCCGACGCGTCGCGGCCGACTGGCCTCAGGAGCAGCGGGCGACGCTGACACGCTGACGGTTGGCGAGGGTTTGGTGGACGCAAGTGTCATCAGGGCTCAAGTTGTCGACTGATCATCTGCCAATAACGGTTGAACATGCCCTGAAGCATCGACGACGCAAACGCCACCCGGCGTGATTCGGCCAGCGCACCCGTACTGATCAGCGGTGATGCTTCCAGCAAATCGAGATCGCCGACCATACGCGTCGCCTGCACCTGCGCCCGTTGCCAGGTAATCGGCCCGGCATCACGAATCGCCCCACGTATCGCCCGCAGGTACATCATTGCTGTACCCTTGGACATACTCAACACAAGCAGGCAAAATTCAAAAACAATCAATGCCGGAGCAAGCAGCAATAGAGTTCGCGTTTCATAGATGGTGAACATCATGCGATAACGGTTGTAGAACTGCGCTTCCGCCCGATTCAAGCCGCGTGGACGTTCGACATGACTGCCCACCGCCTCAGGCACGTGCAACACGTCAAAGCCTGCAATTCGGCAACGCAGGCAAAGCTCGGCGTCTTCGCCCCAGCCGAAGTGGTAGTCTTCGTCATATCCGCCGAGCCAGAGGGCAACCTCGCGGTCGAACAGCACGTTACCGCCGGCTAGCGAGGGGAACGGCGTGCGAATGGGGCGTTGTTCGATTGACTGACCACGAGCATTGAAGCCGGAGATGCAAAGGTAGTGCAGGTTCGTGCCATCGCCATAGAGCCTGTTGGGATCGTTGGCGTAGACCAGCCGTGGTGCAGTGGCCGCGACGCCGGGTCGCAGACGCATTGCTTTCATCAGATTCGTCGGTGCATCGGGGCGCAGGCACACATCATGATCCAGCAGCAGGACGTAACGTGACCTTGCTTCACGCAGGGCGCGGTTACGCACGATGCTCGGCCGACCGGCGTTGGACGCCATGCGTACGACGCGCAGCGAAGGGTAGGCTTGTCGAGCCCACAAGTCGCTGCCATCGGTCGAGGCATCATCGACCAGCAGCAGTTCGAGCGGTCGGTAGGTGACCTTCTGCAGGGCATCAAGGGTTCGTTTGAGCACGTCGCTTCCGTTGTGATTGATCACCGCGATCGTCAGTGCTTCGCCTTCCATGGTGGACTCCCCTCCCCCCATGGCTGACTGTTGAAAATTGATTGGCGATTCATGTCATCATTTGAGATTCGTTGTTCAATGCTCCCGCGACCGCCCGGCGGCGGTATTGGCGCTATGCGTTGCTGAGTTCAACACGCGGTTGAAGTCTGCATGCCAGGTCAACACCGCCGCCGAACCGGCTGCGAGAATTTGTTGAATCGCTGACGTTGGCTATTACTCGATAGCACTGACGTTGATGTTCACCGAGTCGCGCAACACCTGGCCGTTGACGCGCATCTCCGCGGTGACCACGGCCGTGCCGGGGGCGTCGCTACGGAACTGGGCCACGCGACCGCTGCGGGCTGGCTCGACCTCGCCGAGCGTCGTGCCCCACTGAATGTCCACCTCGCGGCCGAGCAGATTTGCCGTCTGTGCGAACACCGTCGTGGATTCGCCCACCAAGATGTTGGTCGTGCTCGCGTCCAGTGAAAGTGACGGCTGCTGACGGTCCACTTCGGTGGGCCCCATTTCACAGCCGGCGGCCAAAACCAGCATCAACGTCGCGGCCATCGCCATCGAAAAGCTGTAGCACCTTCTCATGATCGACTCCTCTCGCAAGAGCACTTGGCTTGCCAGGCAAGTGCGCGTCCGCGTCACGTTTGCCTGGCGGGTTCGGTTCGGGCCCACTTGCCGCGTCCGTACGGCGAGGTCAACCCGATGCGTTCGCCAGACGAGGAAGCAAATGCTGTGCCCAAGTTCGGATTGCAAGGTTGTTTGTTGAATCCCGTAAAGCGATGGGCCTGCGGAGATCTGACGGTGATCAGTCGGAAGGGGGGTTGCGATTGCTGCGTCGCTCGTGTTTACGCTGGCCTTGCGATTTTTTTGCCTTCAGTCGGCGCTCAATCACGCCACGCGACGGCCGGGTCGCCCGGCGACGCCGGGGACGATGCAGCGATTCGATGAGCAAGTGACGCAGGCGGGAAAGGCACGCACGCCGATTGGCAAGCTGGCTACGGCTATCCGCGGCGGAAATAACGATCGCATCAGCGGTGAGTCTTGCGCCCGCCTTGGTTTTTAGCCGCTCGAATGCATCGGCGGGCATGGCAGCGGCCAGCGCCTCAAGTGGGACGCTGAGGGTGGCACGAGTGTTGAGTTTGTTGACGTTCTGACCCCCAGGTCCGCCACCGCGTGAGAAGGTGAATCGCAATGCCGAAACGGGCAGCGATACCCCCGGGGCTGCCAGCCAGTCGTTGCGTCCGTCGAACAGGTCCATGCCCGGCATTGTGCGGTCAGTTGGCCAGCGTGTCGAATGGGTGTCGGCGGGATTTTCGTGCAAAACCTGCCAAGGCGTTGTAAGCCGTGCCACGATTCGCCCGCGTTTTGTCAACTGGCGAGGCATCGTCGGCCGAGGCCCGCCATGGCCACGATCGCCGTGGTCCAGTAGCAGGCTTGCGCGATGACACCCTGGCCGAGCACGGGCTCGAGCACATCAAATACCATCGAGGTCGGGACGAGCCCGAACGCACACGTTGCATAGAGCGCGGTGGTCAGAGCGCCGCCGCTGGGTTTGGGGTTCATGATTGATTCTCCCCATTGTGGGTATATCTGGTTGCGTCGCCCTTCAGCTAAAGAAAAGAGTGCAATTCGCTTGCCAGTTGAGCTAGACTGAGTGGTGGAACCGCGATGAAAGCGGGTGAGTTCAAGATTCGGGAATGAGGCAGACTAGCGAAAGGATTGCCATGAGTGACGGAGCAGAAGGACGCGTCAGGACACCGCCACGCGAGCGTTTCGCCCCGGCGGAAGAGATGTTTGACCTTGCCGCCGTGGCGGAAAAACTACTCGCCGAGCCGGGCAGCGGCCGGCACGGCCATCGGCAAATGACACTGTTCCGCCACGGCCCGGCAACGCTGGCGCTGTTCTGTTTCGAGGAGGCGGACGCGCGGTTTCCCGATCATGTCGTCGACGGTGTGGTCATCATCCAGGTGCTCAAAGGTCGGCTCACCGTGCACACGGAACAGTCCGCCCACGAGATGCAGGCCGGCCAGGTGCTTCGCCTCGGGCCGAACGTTCGACATGATGTCGTCGCCGCCGAGCCGTCGCAGATGCTGTTGACCGTCTGCGTCGAAGGCCCCGGCTCGCATGCGGGTGGTGGTGAGAAGGCGTGAGGCGTGAGGCGTGAGGCTTGGGGGGTGAGGCTTGCGGCTTGAGTGGAACGCTTTTGTGCGGCTCTGGCTTCAAGTTGGCAAAAACAGGCAGAGCTTCGGTTCGCGGGCTAAGATTTCAGGTTATGCCGATCCGTCTTTGCTATTGGTCTGCGCTGCTGCTGTTGCTTCTGCTGGGCATGCACTGGTCGTCCGTGACTGCCTCGGCTCAGGCTGCGCCGAGGCCGCTGCTGACCGACGAGGCCGAGGTGTCGATCCTGACCATCTACCCCGGCCCGGCGTTGCATGCCCGCTTCGGCCACACCGCGATCCGCGTGGCGGACCCGCTGCAAGCGTTGGACATTGTCTATAACTACGGCACGTTCGACTTCGACAGTCCGATTTTCATCGCGACGTTCATCCGAGGCCAGCTGGATTATCACCTTTCGGTCGCGCCGATGGATGCGGCGTTGCATCATTATCAGTATGTCGAGCGTCGCGCGGTGGTGGAGCAGGCGTTGGACTTGACGCCAGGCGAGCGTGAGCGAGTGTTCGCCTATCTGCGTGAAAACGCGCGGGAAGAAAACCGTGAGTATCGATATCGGTTTCTGGATGACAATTGCTCGACACGTGTGCGTGATGTGTTCGAGGACGTGCTGGGCGATGCGCTTCGGTTCGATGCAGCCGAGCCGCCGCTCGTGACGTATCGCGACAAGCTTTCGCCGTACATGGCCGACGCACCACTGCTGTGGCTGGGGATGGACCTGGCGCTCGGTCGGCCGACGGATCGTTCGCTCGGGGTTCGGGAGGTGATGTTTCTGCCGTTGCCGTTGATGGAGGTGTTTGATGTCGCGACGGTGACGGTCGATGGCGAAACGCGACAGTTGGTGCGTGAAACGCGGATGCTGTACTGGTTTGATGAGGCGGACGAGTGGCCTTCGGGATTCGCGTGGCCCACGTGGTTGGCGTGGGGGGTGCTCGGGTTGGCGTTGGTGGTGACTTGGCGTGAAGCGCGGCAGCCGGGGGTGGCGGCAGTGCAGCGGCGTCGAGGTGCGGTGTTGGCAGACGCGCTGCTGCTGATGGTGGTGGGGGCCGGTGGCTTGGTGATGGCGGGACTGTGGGGGGCGACGGAACATGACGTGGCCGGGCCGAACTGGAACTTGTGGTGGGCCTGGCCGACGCACGTGGTGGCTGCGATGGCGCTCTTGCGTTGGCCGGGGGGTGGGCCGTGGCTGCGTCGCTACCTGATTCTCACCGCGGCGGGGGCGGGTGTGGCGGCGTTGACTTCGCCGTGGTGGCCTCAATCGATGCCGTGGGCGGTGTTGCCGGTGCTGCTGGTGCTGGTGCTGCGGGCGGGGTGGCTGGGATGGTCGATGACCGTTTCGCCGATCGGCGGCGAGACGGCTGATACCACTTTGCGGTCGACAAGTACTGCATAGGCGAATGAAATGTCACCTGTGGGCTGTGCTGCCCTGTGGTCTTCAAATCAATAGGCAGCCTAAATCTGAGCCGCCGTGCTACCGCAGCAGCAGCTGTCAGGTAGAAGCGCCAGTCATGCCCCGCGCATTCCAATATTTCTCGTCGGATAGTCGTCGCTGACCTTGTAGCCCTCAGTCTCCAAAACCCCAAGAATGAAGTCGGTCTTGCCGTTAAGGTACTCAAGGCGGCGCACACCGACCTCCGAGGCGAGTCGGCGCTTGAGTGCGGCGTAGCGATGAGCAAACTCAGGGTTTTAGCGAAGTGCATCGCGGAAGTTGACGCTGTTTTGGTAATGCCACGAACGCGGCTCAGCCAGCGAAAGGTGATGTCGACGAAGTCCGGCAACGGTTCTGGGGAAGTAGTGCCGGTCCGGCAACTCATCGTCCGGCCGGTACACGAAGCCAAGGCCCTCAAGGGCTGGCACGAGCGTCAGGCTCGCCGAAAGGTTCGGGACAGCGACAAGAATATCAATGATGGGTTTTGCATCGAGCCCTGGAACAGATGTGCTGCCGACGTGTTCGATGGACAGAATCCAAGAGGGGAGGGTGTCGAGTAGCTCCGTCCGGACTCTGTCGAATTCATCGGGCCACAAAGGATTGTAAGGGGCAATGCTTACCCCCGCGCCAACCTTCATGCCAACACAGTCCTGTGGACGCATCCGAGTCGGCCTCCTGTCAGGTGCTCTAACGCACGGATCAGCCCTCTGCCTCCCCACGGCTAGGGAATCACTTCATTCGGCTGTCCGGGCGAACGGTATTCGAAAACAACGGCAAAGGTTTTGATTGAATACTTGAGATGGGAAACTGGGGATCCAGGATTCGAACCTGGACTAGCTGATTCAGAGTCAGCCGTGCTACCGTTACACCAATCCCCAATCGTGTGGCCACGCCACCCGATCCGAGCAGCGGGGCCACAGCGCCGTGTTACTGGCCACGACAGCGTTTGATCCTACGGATTTGCCCCCATCAGGTCAAACGGTTCGGCGACCCGTTTAACCCACGTCGCCCGCGGCGTGCAGGGTGTCGATCACCGATTTACGGTCTTCCGCCCCGAATAAAGCCGACGCTGTCACCAGCACGTCTACCCCCGCTGCCACGGCCTGCTGCGAGGTCTTACCGTTCAGCCCGCCGTCCATCTCCAGACGTTGGTGCGGACCCAGCCGTTCGCGTAGCCAGCGGGCCTTCTCGAGTACGTCGGGGATGAACCTCTGCCCCGATCGGCCGGGGTTGACGCTCATCACCAGCACCAGATCCAGTTCCTCCAGCCACGGTTCGAGCGCGTCGGCAGGCGTCGCGGGGTTGATGACCATGCCTGCCTGCATGCCGAGCTTGTGAATTCGCTCGATCAACGCCTCGGCTTTGACGCCATCATGTCGGCGGTGCGGGCGGGCGACCTCGGCGTGAAACGCGAACAGGCTCGCGCCCGCTTCCGCGAACATCTCTACGAAGTGCGCCGGGTGCTCCACCATCAGGTGCACGTCGAGATAGGTGTGCGGGAAGTGCTTTCGTAAAGCGCGGCACATGTCAACGCCCATGGTGAGGTTCGGCACGAAGTGGCCGTCCATCACGTCCAGGTGCAGCAGGTCGGCGCCTTTGTCCAGCACGTCGCGGCATTCCTGTTCCATTCGGCCGAAGTCTGCGGAGAGGATAGACGCGGCTACGAGTGGATGCGGTGGCGGTTCGGTGAGGTTGAGCTTCTTCATGATGCCGACAAGTTTATCAAACTCGTCGAGTTCGACGGGGCGCGGAGCGCTACTGGAGCGTCTGACGCCACGTGCCGGGCACGGGGAGCATCTGGTGCTCAGCGTCGAGCGGATAGATGACGACGTCGTCGATGAGGAAGTCGGTGTGTTGGTGGGCGCGGATGTCGAGGTAGGCCGACTCGATCTCGCCGGTCCATGAGGGCGTGAGTACGGCCGTGTGCTGCGCCCAGTTGTTGGCGCCGGAACTGCTGAAGGTTTGCGTCGCGACGACGTTGCCGTTGACGATAAACCGCGCGTTGATGTGGCGGTCGCTGTTGAGCAGATGAACCGCCAACCGGATGCGATAGCTGCGGCCGCTTTCGAGCCAGTGAGAGACTTCCTGCCGAATGCTCGGCTGGCTGCCCCCGCCTGAGAAGTTCCGCACGCGCAGCGAGCCGGCACCGCGATAGGGCTCAGCGAGGGTGTATTCGAGCGTGTCGTTCGGAAGCCCGGCACGCCAGAAGCGTGTGCCCTCGGCCATGTCGGGATTGCGCGCCAGGTTCGTACCGGGCTGGTGATGCATCGGTTGCAGGGCGACACGCATACGGCGGACGGCGTCGCCGACGCGGCCTTCGGCTTCAAGATAAACATGCCCGTCGGCGGGGCTTTGCAGGTTCGAGCCTGTCGTGGCGAGCAGGCGGTATCGGCCTTCGCCGCGGCCCAGTTCGTGGGCGGGTGACCACTGGTCGTGCGTGTGGCTACCGCGCCAGCCGGCGTCGTTGTTGATTTGCAGCATGGCCAACTCCATCACGCCGTGGGCGATATAGCGGGCCTCGGTGGCGCGGTGGGTGGTTTCGCCGGCGCGATGGATTGCGCGGTTGGTGAGCATGGCCGAGATACCGATGAGCGTCACCAGCATCGACGTGCCGAGCACGGCCAGGTAGACCGCGCCGCGGCGATGCGGCCGACGACGCCAACGAATGCGACAACAGGGGAGCGAGCGGTTTTTCATGGGCCGATCGCCTCCGCATTGGCTGGCAGGCTTGGCATGCCGCGCGTACGCAATGTCACCAGTTCCGCCAGTTGAGCGTTGCCTCGCGAGACTGTCACGCGCACACGTCGTACGCCCGTGTCGCTGCCAGCGACGGTCTCGGGCTCGTCCGCATTCACATGATCGACTTCAACGGTACGCGACCAGCCGGGCCGATCGTCGAGCTCGGTTTCGCTGTCTTTGTCGAGCTGGCCGTATGGCTTGATCAGCAGTTGGCTCATCCGTTCCTGCGCGAGCATGAACGCCACGGCGTGGTCATGTGTGCGGGCCTGGTTCGCGCGGGCAGCGCCGAGCGTGTCGATCGCCGCGACGTAGACAAGCCCGACCAACAGCAAGGCGAAGATCACTTCAACAAGGCTGAAGCCTTTGGCGTCGCGTTTCGTGCGATGAACGGCGGGGTGGTGATGGTGATGGCGTTGTCTCATGAGCCACCTCCGACCGTGATGCGGACATGCTTGAACTCGGCATGGCTGGTTTGCCAACCGAGCAACTCGACGGCACGGCTTTCGTTGCTGGCGTCGACGCGGTGGTATTGATACGTGCCGCGATTAACGCCGTTGACGTCGATATTGATGCTGCGATGAGCCGGCAGCACAGCCAGTCGTACATCGAGAAAGCCCGGCGGCTGATCGGGCAGGCTCAGCAGGGTGACAGTGTTGGCGAACGCGTCGCGCGAGATCAGGTCGAGCGTCTGTCGGCCGTCGCTCTGCCGATGCACATACACCCCGACGGGACCCACGCGACCGTTGCGGCGGTCGGCGTACAGGCGCATCAACGCAGCGCCGCCGTCGGCGCTGGTATGGCGCAACTGAAGGCGAACGACGGTCGGCTCGGTGAAGTCATGATTCGGCCAGGTGCGCAGCGTCTGCTGCGCCTGCCACGTGCCGGCATTGGGGTCGAGGTTGTTGGTCGCGAAGCTGCTCGTGCCGACGGACCAGTCGGGTTCGCCGTCGGCGTTGACATCGAGCGCGGTGGGGTCGTGGCGGAAGTCGGCTTCCCAATAGGCGGTGAACACGCCGGGGCGGTTGGGCAGATGCACCGCGGTGTTGAATCGCGGGTGTTGTTCGCCGGTGGCTCGAACGCTGACGTGCACGCGAGTGAGGTGGTGGCGTGTCAGCGACTGGCTCGGGCCGACGGTGTAGGGGATGGCGTAGAGGGCGTGGATGAGGGCGCGATTGTTTTCGACGCTTTCCCAGGCATGCTGGCCGTTGGTGGTGCGCAGTCGGCCGCCGGTCGGTAAGGCGTTGATGTCGTATTCGACGAAGGCGGAAGTTCCGCCGGCGTTGGAAGAGCGGATGATGAGGTTGACCGGCTGGCCGGGCATGAGCATGGGCGCGTCTGAAAACGGTGCGTCGCGCCAGCTCAGCGAGGTTCCGAGCAGGCCGGCGGATTGCGTGTAATGAGCCAGCACGGTTTCGGACGGTCGATGATCAAGCTCGGGCACGACGAGGCGAACCCAATGGCTTGGTGGCAGCAGCAGTGGCCGCGACGCGACGTAGGCCGCGTAGGTTGGCTGCCAATAGAGCACGTTGTCGGGGTCGGCGGTGGGGATGTCGGGTCGAATGATCTGGCCGAGCCAACTGCTGCTGGTGATGCTGGATGTTTCGCGATCACTCGATGACGATGGCCGGGGATGGCTGGAAACGAGCGTCTGGATACCTTCGACCGCGTGGCCGGCGTGTGTTCGGGTGTAGCCTTGCTGTTCGTAGCTGAGCTCGAACGTGTCGATGCTCGGCAGCAGGTCGACGGGGTCATGATCATCAAGCTGCCATGTCAGCGGCTCGCCCGGCTCGCCGGACCAGGCGTAGCGCATGCGCTGCGGCGAGCCGTCGCCCGTGCGGTCGGCGACGGTGAAGGTGATCGCGTGCGGCGAACGCTCGCTGACGTAGAGTGCGTGTTGCAGGTCGGTGCTCAATTGCTCAAGCGCCCGGCCGACGTCGTGACTGGCCAGCGCCGGGCTGTCTGCGTTCGGCAGTGCCCGACTGGCGAGCACCATGGCCGAGCCTAACGCGAGCATCACCACCGCGCTGAGCGCGATGGCGACCGAGAGCTCCACCAGCGAGAAGCCGGCTGAGCGGTTGGCTCGCCCGCGGCTGCGGTTCGGGATGGTGCGTTGCGGATGGCTCATGGTTCGATATGCGCGGCCCCGGAGACAGGGTGGACGGTGATGGTGCGGAGGGTCGGGCCGTTGCGGAGGGTGATCGTGCCGCCGTGTGCGGGTTGGCCGTGGCCGTCGAAGCGAAGCTCGGGCGTGCCGTCGAAGTCGACTGCGACAAGCTCGGCATAGAAGGGGTTGCTGTTCAGCCGGGTGGTCGGGGTGGTGTCGTGCTCGCCGGGCGTGTCGGGCATGAACATGCGGTGGTGAGCGAGGTCGAACTGGATGCGATAGTCGCTGCTGGTCTGCCGCGCGATGGCCCGGCCGCGCATCAGCTCGGTGGTGACTTGCCGGGCGGCGGCGTCGGCTCGGTACCGGTTCAGGTTTGCGGTGTAGCGTGGCGCGGCGATGGAGGCGACGACGGCGATAATGGCCGTCACCATGATCAGCTCAATGAGCGTAAAGCCGGCATCCCGGCGGTTATGACAATACCTGTGCGGCATTTGCGCACCCCTCCCGATCGCTGTAAGTGCTGTATGTAGATATCGGTCAGGCCGAGTCGCGACTTCATGCCGGTTGTGATGGTGGCCTCCATCCGGCCCAAAGGCAGCAGTCGAACTCGCGTCGGCGGTGGGTGTTGGGTGTCGTGGTCGGCCACCGCCGCTTGCCATGGAGCGGTCGAGGGGTTACTTTTATGCCAGTTGGGGGGACGATGCGGATTGCACGGCCATTGCCGTGCACGCCGTGGCGGATATCAGCTTCAGGCAGCATCCAGCCTGGCATTTATTGGGAGTTAGCAGCATGTCGATTGCGAAACGTTGGAGGGGCAGTGTGGTTGCGCTCGCGATGACCGGGGCTACACTCGGCGGTGCGACATTCAGCGGACAGGAAGCGGAAGCCGCAACGTATTTCCAGACGGCGGAACCGGTTGAGACGCAGATGACCGGTGTTACGTCAAGGGGACGCGCCGTTCATATCACACCCAACGAAACCTTCACTGTTTTCTCGATAGACGTTTGGGCGCGATTGAACGATCATATAACGACGCATTTCGAGATATTCAGGCACCCGGAGGGCGCTCAAAGCAACACTTGGCCGGGTGAACTGGATGCGGCAACCTATCAAACTCATGCTCCAACATTTGATACCGAAAATGCAGGGTCATCTAATCCCGATCAGTATGATTGGATCAGCTTTGCGTTCAATTACACCTTTGAAGCAGGAATGGGCTACGTACTTTATTGGCATGCAGACGGTGCCACATTGCCGTCTGAAGCATTGCAGGAAACCAGCCAACTCGACCAAGGAAATGACCCGTTGGTGACGGTCGATTTTGGCATCTCGGGCGCTCCACCTGTCCCGGGCAGTTGGAATTTTTACACCCCTGTTTTTCGTTTGGCGATCCCAGAGCCTACGGTTGCATCGCTGATGGTGTTCGGAGGCATGGCGGCACTACTTCGTCGACGTCGTTGATTGCCAAGAAGGCAATCCTTTCGTTGTCCGAAAATCACAACAGCCCACGCATGAAAGATGCGTGGGCTGTTGTTCTATTGCCAGGATGATTTCGCCTGATTAGTAGTCGCGGTATAACTTGTTGCTGCTGTCTCTTTCACTTCCAAGTGTGTTGGCGTACAGGGTACCCGTATCTTCGTCGTAGACCCACCCTGCTCCGGCACTGCCAGGATCATCGGTAAACCCATTCTCTCCCTGATTGGCACCCACCGGCAGGGGCGGCACGGTTCGCAGGTAGGGGCCGAACGGGAAGTCGGCCAAGTCGCCGTCGTCCATCGCGACACCCGCTGCGTTTGTGCGGTCGGTCAGTTGCTCTTCAATGTTGGCCAGCGACGGGAACGTGCCGTTGTGCTCGGCCGCGTAAAGGTCGATGGCGTTACGCAGCACCGACAGGTTCGCGGTCAACGCCGAGTCCGCAGCGCCTGAAGCACCTCGGCTCATTCGTGGAATCGCGATCGCGCCGATGATGCCGATGATCACCACAACGATCACCAGTTCGATGAGACTGAAACCCGCCGGATGCTGACGCTTTCTCGTGTGCATGTGTTTCTCCCACATTTGTACCGGAAGGGCCTACTTAAAATCTGAACCCGGCTCCGATGTCCGGCTCCGGCGATTGTGATCGTCATTCAGGTCAGGCAACTTTACTTCCGCAGGGGAATTTCACGCCCCCAAAACCATTTCATCACATTACAAACGGATTTGCCGACGTGACATGGGCCTCAAACTGCTGCTGACGACCGATAACAGGTCTGGTGGATCACGATCGCCGCGCGAATAAAAAACGACGGCTCCGGGCGCTGCCCGAAGCCGTCGAAACACAAATCGAAGCCTGGCAAACGCACAGGCCGATTACGGGTCGAGTTTCAATTCCACCTGTCCGCCGGGGCCATGGAACGTCGCGCTGTGGCGTTGCACATCAATCAGCAGGAAGCCGTTGACACGTTGGCCGACCCGCAACGCCTGGCCGTTGACCACCACGACGCCTCGATCGCCCGGGGTCATCACAGCCATCAGCCGATGCTCCTGGCGAAACCGCCGAGCATCCGCATCACCCTTTGGCTCAACCTCACGCGCCGGCGTGATGTCGCTCATCCACGATTCACTCGGCGCGAAGGCATCCCGGCCAGGCTCGGCCGAGAGATCATGCTGCTGCGAGGCCTCACTCAAGCGTTGCGCGAGGCTCGCCTTCGGCTCGGCCCGTGCCTCGTCCAGCGCTTCGCGTGCCAGGTCAACCGCATCGCTCCGCATGGACTCAGCGCCAGCCCGCTCCACCGCTGCCGTAGCGCCCGCCGACGCGGCCTGTGGCCCGGTCGACGATGTGTCCAGCACCAGCCGGTCAACGCCCAGCGCCAACAGCCCCGTGCCAAGCACGGCCGCGAGAATTTTCTGTTGCTTGTTCATCTGCATGGCAAGCCCAAACAAACAATACATTGTCGACGCAGGCAACTCGGCAAACCACATTTTCCGTTCGCCGCGCGCAACTGTGCCGATTACACCGACCGCGATTATGGTGCCGGTCGTGCTTACGCCCGCGGCCCGGTGTCGTCCCGCGGGGCGGGGATATGCTTGCCTTGCGGATCAGTCGGCGGCGAGCCGGTACGCTCGGCAAGCGCACGCTGCAATGTCGCGCTCGTCGCGTGTTCCAACTGCTCCGCCGCGACGTGCAGGTGATCGCTGGGTGTGCCGGTGTAACGATCGAGGTAGGTTTCCCAAAGGCGATGCGTGCGTACGAGATCGCGGGCAAACGATCGGCCAGCGTCGGTCAGTGCATACCCCTCCGCCGTGCGCGTCACCCGGCCGCTGCGATGCAGCCGATGCCGGAGCAGCCGACGTCGCATCGGCCCCAGGTCAAGCGTCGCGCCAAGCTGGTCGGCTCGCACCACGGCAGGCTGTTGGCCCTGCTCTTCGAGGCGGTAGAGCATCGCGAGCATGTCTTCCTGCGCGATCCGCAAGCCGAGCCCCAGTTGCGTGATCGCCCGGCTAAGCAGGCCGTAACGCGGTCCGAACAACATCGCCAGCACGAACAACCCGCCCGCTGCGACAACCATCATGCCCGCAGTTCGCGTGTCTTCAAACCCGATCAGCGGCGGCAGGGTGATCGCACCAACATGCCCGAGCACACTGCTGAGCACCGCGACGATCGCGGCGATGCCGATCATCACCGACAGCCGATCGCTGAGCAGGTGGCCGATCGCGCCGGGCACGATGAGCATCGCGATCACGAGGATCGAGCCCACACTCTCAAACGCCGACACCACCGTCGCCGCGACAAGTCCCATCAACAGATAGTGCATCGCGCTGGCGTTGATGCCCAGCGTTGTGGCGAGTTGCGGATCGAACGCGCTGATCTTCATTTCTTTGTAAAGCAGCCCGAGGACGAGCACGTTGACCAGCAGCATGCCGCCGGTGACCAGCGCTGCCGTGGGAATGTTCGCACCGGCAATGGCCGCGGTGCGAAGCGGCGCAAGCTCGATCTCGCCATACAACACGCAGTCCGCGTCGAGGTCGACATGGTCCGCCGCCATGCGGATGAGGATCAGCCCCAGTGCGAACAACGCGGTGAACACCACGCCCAGCGCCGCCTGCGCTTCGACCTTGCCGAAGCGTTCCACCCATCCGCTGAGCAGGGCGGTCAACATGCCCACCGCCGCAGCACCGATAAACATCGGCCAACTCGCTCGCGACGCCGTGACGAGAAACGCAATCGCCAGGCCCGGCAGCACCGCGTGCGAAATCGCATCACCCATCAAACTCATCCGCCGCAATACGAGATAACACCCCGGCAACGCACAGGCCAGCGCCGCCAGTGCGCCGATGATCACGATCCAAGTGTCAAAGTGTGTCCAGCCCATGTTCGTCGTTTCGTGCGTGTCGTTGATTTAATGCGGGCTCGCCGGCACCGTCGCAGCGCCGGCCCGCGTTTGCAGCGTGCGTTCCAGTTGCTCGACCATCGCTTCGCCGATCACGTGCTCGATGCGGTCGGCGTCGCGGTCGACGTGGCTCGGCGCGATGTCGGCGTGCTCGATCAGGTATAGCTCCCACAGCCGATGATTGCGCACCACCTGCCGCGCCTGTCGCAAGCCGGCATCGGTCAGCCGCCAGCGGTCGTCGTGTGTCGGCGCCAGCCAACCTTGCCGTTGGCCTCGCTTGAGCAGCGTCGTCAGTTCGCGCGGGCTCCAACTGCGTTGCGGCAGCAGCGCCTCGGCTGTGAACGGCTCATCGCCTGCGGACTCAACATGCTCGAACGCCGCACGCAGCAGATGCTGCAACCCCGTTCGCCGCTTTGATCGGACATGCCGCATCGCCCGCACCACCACGCCTCGCCGCGTGCCCGCAAGCAGGCTCACCACAAACACCGCCGTCGCCACCAGCACGATGATCGGCCCCGTCGGCAGCCGCGGCACCAGCCCGCTGAGTGTCGCCCCCAGATAGCCGCTCACCATCCCGATCGCCCCGGCTGTCAGCGTCATTCGCAGCAGGTGGTCCGTCCAGAACCGCGCCGCGGCAGGGGGGATAATCAGCATCGCCACCACCAGTATCAGCCCCACTGCCTGCAACCCGATCACCGTCACCGCCACGATCAGGCTCATCATCAGCACATCAATCAAACCCACCGGCCAGCCCTGTGCCTTCGCATACTGCTCATCGAAACACACCAGCCCGAACTCTTTGAACAGCATCGCGCACGTCACCGCGACCACGCCCGCCATGATCAGCATCGTCAGCGCATCCGAGCCGACCATGGTCGCCGCCTTGCCGTAGATGAATCGACTGATGCCCGCCGCATGTGCTTCGCTCATCTCCTGCACGAGCCCGAGCATCGCCACGCCGATGCCGAAGTAGACGCTGAGAACCAGCCCCAACGCGACGTCATCTTTCAGCCGTGTATATCGCCGAATCGCCTGCACGCTGAGCATACCCAGCACGCCGAACACCGCAGCGCCGATCAGCAGCCCAGGCAGCGATCGCCCCGTCCCACCGAACACCACCATCAACAAGAACGCCCCCGCGATGCCCGGCAGCGTCGCATGGCTCACCGCATCCGACAGCAGCGCCCGCTTGCGCAACACCATGAACGTGCCCACCAACCCCGCTGCAAGCCCGAGCATGCTCACGCCAAGCACCACCACGCGCGTGTTGTAGTCGCGCAGGCTCAACGTGCGAATAAGATCGTCCCACAACTCAGGCATGACACTTCATCCACACAAAGGCAGTGCACCTTCAGGTGCACTGCCCGCCTTCATCGCCGCTCATCCTGCCGCGACAACGCCTCCGCCGCTTCACTGAGCAGCGTCAGCTTTCCGCCATACGTCTTATGCAGGTTCGCCTGCGTAAAAACCTCACGCGTCGGCCCCGCCGCGACGATGCGCATGTTCAACATCACCAACCAGTCGAAATAATCCGGCACACTTTGAAGATCATGGTGCACCACGATCAACGTCTTGCCCGCTTTCCGCAGGTCGCGCAAAATCCGGATCACCGCCTGCTCCGTCGCCGCGTCCACACCGGCGAATGGCTCGTCCATGAAATAAAGCTCTGCCTCCTGCACCAGCGCCCGCGCAAGAAACACGCGCTGCTGCTGACCGCCCGAAAGCTGGCTGATCTGCCGATGGGCAAACTCCGCCATGTCCACCCGCTCCAGCGCCGCCAGCGCCTGCCGCTTATGCTTTCGCCACACCGGCCGCAGCCAGCCGATCCGCCCGTATAGTCCCATTGCCACCACTTCCAGTGCGCTCACCGGAAAGTCCCAGTCCACACTCTCGCGCTGCGGCACATACCCCACGCGCTTGCGCTGCTTCGTGTAAGGCTCGCCGAACACCTGCACCTTCCCCGACGCCACCGGCACGAGCCCGAGCGCACCCTTAATCAACGTACTCTTGCCCGCACCGTTCGGCCCGACCACGCCCACCAGCCGACCGGCGGGTATTTCCAGATCAATGTCCCACAACACCGGCTTGCGGTGGTACGCCACCGTCAGATCGTGTACCGACAACGCCGACGCCGCAGCACCCGCCGCATCACCCGCCGAGTATTGGCCGCCGACCGCAGCAGGAGACTTGATGTCCGGTTCAACTCGCATCGTCTGTTAAGGCCTTTCGCCCAGCC
The DNA here is from genome assembly GCA_041821185.1 of Phycisphaerales bacterium AB-hyl4. NCBI lineage: Bacteria > Pseudomonadati > Planctomycetota > Phycisphaerae > Phycisphaerales > Phycisphaeraceae > Natronomicrosphaera > Natronomicrosphaera hydrolytica. Next base: position 243,712 of record JBGUBD010000002.1, read on the forward strand.
GACCCTGCATCCCGCGTTCCGGCGCGTCGCCACCCAGGGCACGGGCGATGGTGGTGGCGTTGTGATCGATCATCCCGATATACGTACCCTCATATGTGCCCGCTCGGCCCATGGCATCGGAAAAAAGCTCCCCGCCCAGCCGAAGGTTATGCCGACGCGAGTGCGCTCCGCGAATCACCGCCTGCACCGGCCGATCCGTCACGCTCGACTCGGCGAACACCGCGGGCAACTCACGCTCCACCACGAAATCCACCAGCCGATTGATGTCGTGCATCCCCGCTTCCGACTCCGTCGAAATGCCATACACCCCGCGCACTTCGATATCATACGATCGGCCGAAGTAGTTGAACGCATCGTGGGCCGTCACCAGCACCCGATGTTCCTCCGGTATCGATGCGATCACCTCGCGCACATAGCTGTCCAACTCCGCCAGCTCCGCCAGATATCGCTCTGCGTTTTCGCGATACGTCTCCGCATGCTCCGGGGAGATCTCCGCCATCTGCTCCGTGAACTGCTCCACCACTGTCGACCACAGCCGAACGTCCATCCACACGTGCGGGTCCGCCTCGTCCGGGTCTTCGTCATCTTCCATCAGCAGCGCCGGGTCCAACCGCTCTGCGACCGCGATCACATGCTTGTCTGCCGACTGTAGCCGACCGAGCGTTTCGCCCATCTGCCCTTCGAGCAGCAGGCCGTTGTAAACCACCACATTCGCCCGATCCAGCCGCAGCACATCGCTCCGCGTCGGCCGATACAAGTGCGGGTCCACCCCTTCGTCCATCAGCCCCGTCACCTGCGCGTGCTCGCCGACGACGTTGCGGACCATGTCGGCGATCATGCCCGTCGTCGCGACAATGTTCAGCCGGCCGTCGTCCGCGTCGCCCGCCCGGCCGTCGCCACAGCCGACCAGCGACACCGTCATCATCATCATCAACAACACATGTAGCGAGACAATCCAGCGGCGGGGGAATTTAAGCATCAGGCCAGGTCTCCAGTTGCAAAGGTCACGGAGGCGGGCAGGGGATGCCGCCTTTGTTTTATAGATCGGCCGACCTATTTTGGCTAATCAAAGTTGCCTTTTCCTACAAACATACGTTGAATAATGGGCTTGTCAAGCGAGCCGCTTTCCCGCGTCGCGCACCACGATCAGTATTACCCGCCGACGGAGCACCCGCGAATGCCTAGCGTGACCGTGGAAAATTATCTCAAACAGGTCTACCTCGAACAGCAGCAGGTCGGAGATGATCTTGTCCCCATGGGCCGCCTCGCCGCCGCCATGGACGTCACCCCCGGCACCGCCACGTCGATGGTCAAGGCCCTCGCCGACGCGAAGCTCATCGACTACGCCCCGCGTGGCGGCGTCCGCCTGACACCCGAAGGCACGCGGCTCGCCCTCCAGGTGCTCCGCCGACACCGCCTCATTGAGCAGTTCCTCGTCGAAGTGCTCAAACTCGACTGGTCCGAAGTGCACGACGAAGCCGAGGAACTCGAACACGCCATCTCCGACAAAGTCCTCGCCAAGATCGACGAACTGCTCGGCCACCCCGACACCGACCCGCACGGTGACCCCATCCCGCCCGCCACCGGCACGCCCCGAGCCCGCACCCTCACCAGCCTGGTCGACGCCGACGAAGGCCGACCCCTTACCATCGCCCGCGTCGCCGACCAGGACGCCGCCTTCCTCCAGTTCGCCGACCGCCACGGCCTGACCCCCGGCGCTTCTGTCACCGTCACCGGCCGCGACCCCGCCGCCGACGCCGTCACCGTCCGACCCGTCGGCAAGCGCAACGTCACGCTCGGCCTCGCCGCCGCCGCCAAAATCCTCACCGAAGACTGACCTCGCCCACCACGCACTCGCCGTGTTCCCCAAATCAGCAATTAGCAATCAACGATTAAAGATTAAAAATCTCACCCCACAGCCGCGACTACAATGCCCCCAGACATGCCGCGAGAGTCGAAACTGCCCAACCACCCCCCCGAGCACCGCGAGTCTGAGGCCGACCGCCCAGACGATGCAGACCCGACCGTCACTGACCCGACGCTTGAAGGCACTCACGCTGCGCCCATACTCGACGAGGCGGTGCTCGAAGTCGAACGCCGTGTCGTCAAGTGGTGGCACCCCGTGCTCGCGCTGCTCGCGTTGCTGGCGATCTACTGGATCGCCCAGGCGCTCGATGTGCGAACGCTGCTCCAGGCGATGCGCATCTGGGCCGAGGAACTCGGCGCACAGGGGCCCGTGCTGTTCGTGGCTGTCTACGTCCTGCTCACCATGCTCGGCATCCCCGGCTCGTGGCTCACCCTCGCCGCCGGTGCTCTGTTTGGCTCGCTCGTGGGCGTGCTCGCCGTCATCGTCGCCTCTACCACATCCTGCGCCCTGTCCTTCCTCGTCGCAAGGCATTGGATGCGCGAACGCGTCGAAAAATGGGTCGGCCAGAACAAACGCTTCCAGAAACTCAACCGCCTCACCGAACGCCACGGCTCGGCCGTCGTCCTCGTTGTCCGACTACTCAACCTCCTGCCGTTCGCCGTCGTCAACTACGGCTTCGGCGTCACTCGCGTCCGCTTCCGCACCTACCTGCTCTGGTCGTTTCTCGGCAAGATCCCCGGCACGGTCATCATGGTCGTCGGCATCGACGCCATCATCGACGCTATCGTCCTCCGTCAGGTCCCGTGGGGCCTGGTCATCATCGTCATCGTCATGGCGAGCCTGCTCGCCCTGACCCTCCGTACCCTCCACCACCGCATCCAGGCCAGTGCCCCGCCCGAAGACTCATCCAATAACCCCCGCACCCGCTAGAGCCTGCGCTTTACAAACTTAGCGGGTGCCACACAGCCGCTACGTTTGGCTTGAGGATGCTCTAAGCGTCAGTTTCTACAAGTGATTACCGCATTGCTCGAAGCCGTCGGCTGCATGATCGAAAATGCGGACCATCTGTGCTCACGTCCCTGATCAGGCGACACCGCCACGCTTTGCTTCAAGCCGGACGTGCCAGGCCTTGAGCGGATTGCCAAGACGAGGGTGAGCAGATGGCGAAGTGAATGCGTTTTCAGTGCATGGACGCGAAGCACAGCCTGGAATGAACTAGTACAGATGGGTATTAGGCATTCCAACTAGGTGCGCCACTGAGGTTTGATCGCGAGGCGACATATGTTTTTACCTGATTTATCGGAAAATAATTGAAGTTCGGGGGAAAAGAAGTATACTGGAAATGTGTACTAGGTCAGATTTGATCGGAAGCAGCTAGAACATCACTTCATGCCTGCAATCGTTGCTGGCAAGGTTTGCAAGGTTGGTCGCATGTACTCAAGGAGCAATATGATGAGGAAGCGGATTGGCGTATTGGGTGTACTCGTCGGCGTGGGCATGGGGCTGAGCAGTCATGCGGGGGTGGCCGAGGCGGCCTTGTACGAAACAGGTTTCGAAGCTCCGGATTTCACACTGGGGCAAAACATCCATGGCATCGAGGGGTGGTCGAACACCGCAAACCACGCCACCGCCACGATTAGCGACGATGCGGCGGCATCGGGCAGTCAAGCGTTGAAAATCACCAGCACGGGCGGCGGCAGCACTGACCAGATCAACCACGATGTCGCGTCCCAGGCGGGCCAGGTTCTCGGCCAGATCAGTGTCGGCATGCGGCTGCGAATCGACACGCTCACCAGCAGTTTGGATGGGCGCGATATGACCCTCGTAATCAGGGGCATTGACGAAAGCACGAATACGGATGCTGATATGGTCACCATCAGCTTCAAGCGAAGCAATTCTGACACGGTTGCCAATCAGATCATTGTGAGAAATGGCTTCACGGACGTCAGCGTCGGAACATGGACGGCCGAGCAGTGGATGGACCTGGAAATCTCCCTCGACACCGAGGCCGACGTATTCAACCTGTCGATCAACGGCGATATGGCGTTCGGTTCAGAAGGGGCCGACTTTCGTTCGAATCGCTCTATGGCTGATCTCACAAACGTTCAATTCAGGCACACAGTGTGGCTGACATCGAGTTATTTTGTCGACGATTACATCGTCGTGCCGGAGCCCGCATCTCTTGCACTGCTGGTGCTCGGCGGAGCGTTGTGCCTGCGACGGAATCGGAAGCGGACGTTGCCGTCACAGCGTTAAGGTAGCGCATGCATGGCACGGTTGCACGAGTCGGGCGACTGGCGGATTGCCGCCTATTAGTCACGAAGGTTGTGAATGATGAAGCAGGTTTCAAAACCACTGGAGCATGGTCGCGGCGTTCCGAAGTATCTTCAATTGGCGGCCATACTCCGCCGGGATATTCTTGAAAACCGCTTGGCGCCCGGCGAGAAGCTCAAGTCCGTTCGGGAACTGGCCAACCTGCACGATTCGAACAAGGCGACGGTCAGCCAGACCATGCGCCACCTTGCAAGCGAAGGCCTGGTGGAACTGAAAGAGAAGAAGGGATGCTTCGTTCGAGAGCAGTCGCCGCGCTCGGCGGCGGTCGTGTTTGACCGCAATATTTATGACCCCAATCGCACTCCTTACACAAGCTTGCTGTTGCAGGAATTGGAAGAGCGATTTGAAGAGCAAGGCTGGATTTGTCGGCCGCTCCTCAACACCTCCCCCTGGGCGTGGGAAGAGTTTCGTGAAGCACTGAAAAATCGGCAGTTTGATGTCGTCGTCAGCGTGTCTTCGGAATTTGACGAGCAGATGTTGGCGATTATGCGTCAGGTCGACATTCCCGCGGTTGGCGTTTTCTGCCTTGACGGCTTTGACCACTTTGTTGACCTGGACTGGTTCGAACTCGGACGGCGCGCAGTTGACGCGCTCATGGCCGCTGGAGCCAGGCGGATCGGGCTGATCCACGGTCCGGAGCAGTTCGGCCGCGAAAAAGGTCCGAGTGCAGGGTATCAAGCCGGTCTTGCGGCGCAGGGTATCGCGTTTGACCCGGCCCTTGTGCGTTGCGTTTCGTTTCAGCAAAGCGCGGGGCGCGAAGCGGTTGCCTCTCTGCTGGATCAGGCAGCCGAACTCGACGGCCTGATCGTGGCGGACGAATTGCTGATGCAGGGCGTCGCGCATGAATTGGTTTCGCGGCCCGTTCGGGTTCCGGACGAACTGGTCGTGGCCAGCCAAGTGTCGGTCCGAAAGGACGATCCGTTCATCGTGCCCGTGATACAACTGCATCACAATGTCACCCAGCAGGCGTTGCGCCTGGTGGAGTTGGCGGTTGCGCTGAATGCCCGCAAACACACTGCGAACTCGATGATTCGCATTCCACCCACCATCTATGACTTCGGCCTTCACCTTCACGCTGGCAGGCAGGTTGCCGAAGGTGGGCGTGTCAACATTCGCTGAGCCGTGGACCCTGTCTTTGGACTCGTTTCATACAGCTTGGAGAGCTATCAAGTGTTCTGCATTAATACATCGACCTTTGATTCCATCCCGCACCGCGGGACGCTGTCGACGGCTGGCGCCATGCTTCGTGGTATTGTCGTCGCGTTAGGTCTACTTCCCATGTGGTGCGTAGTCTCGTCTGCTCGCGGCGAGGTGGTGCTGGCCGATGCGGGGGCGACGGAGTATGTGATTGTTATTGGCGCGAATGCCAGCAAAGCGGAGCAGTTCGCAGCAGAAGAACTGTCGTTGTTTCTTCATCAAATGACGGATGCGGACTTCAAAGTTGTTACCGACGAACATGCATCCGGACGCTACGAGTTCGTGGTCGGCCAGACGAATCGCCTGGATATTGATGAAACCCCCGATAACCTCAAGCCGACAGGTACGGAAGGATTCGCCATCATCGTCGACGACGATCGTGTGGCGATTCTCGGCAACACCGGGCGTGCCACGCTCTATGGCGTTTACGACTTTCTCGAACACGAACTCGGCTGCCGCTTTATCGCCAGCGACATGACGCATGTGCCCAGTAAGCCCACCCTGCGAGTTGGTGTCCAGTCGCGTGTGTTCAGCCCCAAGCTGGAATACCGGAATCTTCACCAGGGCACGACGCAGTGGAGCGTACGTAATCGACTCAACGCCGTCTGGGGCACCGTGCCGAATGAGGCCATCATCGGCGGCGCGAGGTTCATCGGCCCGAGCTTCGTTCACACTTTCGGCGAGCTTGTGCCCGAGGCCGAGTACTTCGAGGCCCATCCCGAGTACTATGCGCTTTGGGAGGGAAAACGTGTTCCTGCCGCGATTGGCGGCAAGACAGGCGGCCTGTGCCTGACTCATCCTGACGTCCTGCGAATCACGATCGCTTCCGTTCGTGACTGGATTGCCGACTATCGCCGCAGGGCCAGCGCACACCCCGATACGCTCCTGCTTGTCTCGGTGTCGGCCAACGACGACCATCACCTGGTCTGCCAGTGCACCGGGTGTCAGGCCGTGAACAAGGAAGAGGACGCACCGTCCGGCACGCTTATTCGATTTGTCAACGAAGTCGCCGAGCAGATCGGAGCCGACGAGCCGATGGTGCGAATCGAAACGTTGGCGTATGGCTTTTCAGAAACGCCACCTGCCAAGACCAAGCCCCACGACAATGTCATCATTCGTTTCGCTCCGATCAGTGCCGACTTTGCCCGGCCGTTCAACGACACAGCCAGCGAACGAAATCGGCAGGTTCACCATAACCTCCAGCAATGGTCGAAACTGACCGACAACATTTATATTTGGGACTACCGAACAAACTTCCACGCCTATCTCAAGCCGTTCCCCGACCTCCGTGTGTTGGAAGAAAACATGCGATATCTGATCGATGCCGGCTTGCGAGGGTACTACGCTCAGACGGCTCAGACCGAATCCGCCACGTTCAGCAGACTTCGCCGCTATGTGCTCGCCAAACAAGCGTGGCGTCCTGACACGAACGTGCAACAGGCGATCAACGAGTTCTGTCAGCTTTACTATGGCCCGGCAGCGCCCTACGTTCTCCAATACATTGACATGGTCCATGACTATTTCGCATCACTTGATATTCCGCTTCGCTGGCGTGATGGCTCTTCTCCCGATGGCGCGGACTATGACTACAGCTTCCTCGCTGAGGTGGACGACGTTCTCGAAAAAGCGGAGGCGGCGGCGGAAACAGAGGCCCAGACGCGGCGTGTGACGGAGGAACGCCTCACGGTCTGGTACATGCTCGTTCGCAAGGCACTGGCCGGCGACGTGGAAGGGGATTCGCATCATTCGCTTCCATTGACCTGGCAATTCCGAACGGACCCCGAGGATGAAGGGCTTTCGGAGCAGTGGCAGGCACAGAGCGACTTTGAGTCGTGGGGGCCGATTCGCGTCGATGAGTCGTGGACGAATCAAGGCCATGCGTACCACGGGGTCGCTTGGTATAGCCTGATGCACAGCGTGGACGATGCGGATGCGGGGCGATTCGATGCGATTCGTTTCGGTGCCATCGACGGCGATGAACACCAGATTTTTATCAACGGCGAGTTGGTCGACGAACGCGTGGCCGACGCCGCGCTGACCTGGAATGAACCATTTCAGGTGAACCTTGACGAGCCATTGGCTGGTGGCGAGCACACGATCGTTGTGCGCGTCAAAAAGGCAAGCAGAGCCGCGGGCATATGGCGTCCGGTGACGCTGGTGGACCAAAGCCAGGGTCTGCCCGGGCGCATCCACACCGCCGGCTCTCGGTTCATCGAAGTCAGCGAAGCGATGGAGGTCAGTCACCTGAGCGAGTTTTACGGACGGCATGGCGAGCAGGTTGAACACTTCAACCGCCGAATCAAGGTCCTGTTGATGCAGGATGGTGCCAGCAGGGAGGACGACAATCCGAACCGTATCGCGCGGCAGCCGGCCGCACTGCTGGAAAACGAGCATCGGATGTTTACCGTTGAGTTTGATGAATCAGCTTTGAACGGCGCGTGTGTTTCGCAGCCGACGGATCGCTCCTGGACGATCAACCAGTCGATTCGCTGGAATGCGTTGGGCGAACTGATGAGTGACTTGAGGCCGCAGGAGGACCGCCCGGTAACACTGCGCGTGCGTGTTCGAACCGAAGGGCTTCGTACCGATACCGGGGGGTTCCGCTTCGGCATCGCCCGGCGGCTGGGGAAGGACCATGGTTGGAGGGCTACGGCTTGGAAAGTGGTTCGCGTGCCCGCGGCGGAAACGTCCGACAAGACTTGGCAATGGTACGAAATGACGGTGCCCGACGACACCGACTGGTCTGACGCATTGTACTACGCGTTTGTCTGGCCGGAGCAGAACTCCGGCGAAGGTGGACGTGTGCTGGTGGATACTTTTGAACTCGTCTACTCAGAATGAACAAGCGTTCACGTTATTATGAAGCTCCTCATCAAAGGCGTTGTGACATGTTCCGATCTGAAACTAGCGCGTCCGGCTTTACGTTGATCGAATTGCTGGTGGTAATATCTATCATTGCGATACTCATCGCACTGCTCTTGCCAGCGCTGCAAATGGCCAGAGAAAGCGCACGTGCTGTCGAATGTCGATCCAACCTGCGACAGGGCATCACGGGGCTGCATGTCTATACGGAAGATTTCGATGGCTATGCCCCCGTCATGACCACCAGCGGCTCCGTTCGGTGGGACTGGGTGGTAGCGCTTGAGCCGTATCTCAACGGCCGATTTGGTCACAACCACATGCGTTGTCCATCGGCCGAAGGTGTGGAGAATCTGGTGAACTTGAACTCTGCTGAATGGTGGACCTATTCGGCGCACGCTGGCTACAACAAGCAGTTTCAGACGCCGTTCATGAACAGTTTGAATCAAGCGGTGCGAATTTTCGACATTACCCCTGGTTTTGTGTTTGCTGATGGAACCTACTTTGCTGAATATCGATCACCGCGCGTTTATCCCTTTGATGGGGCACTTTCGGTGATGAGCCGTGTGCCCACGTCCTGGCGTCATGCTGGCAATGCTCATTTCGCCATGAGCGACGGATCCGTGCGCGATGCCACGCGCGAGGAGTTGTTCGAGGATGCGAATGGCGTCCTGTGGCGGCGTTACTGAAATACGATCGAACGTCTCTGCCACAGCCGCCACCTCGTCGGCAAGGCCTACGGCTCCGGCTGCGCCTACGCCTCCGGCTCATGCCGAGGTACCATGACTATGGAGCGTCAAAGCTCGCATCTGAGGTGGACCAGGTGTGGGGGCAGGACCACCCGTCGCGTCGATCAAGCCTATCGGCTATCGGCAGGAGCGGTGCTTGCGCGGACGATCAGTTCGGGGGGCAGCTTTCGCGAGTTTTGTAGCTTTTTGACGAGTCTGGGATCGTCGCAGTTCGAACGCACGGTAAAGTTCGGCAAGCCAACCTACATCGACAAGCCGTTCGCGACATCGAAGGCGGACGGCGAGGAGATGGTGTCGCTGTCGGTCGGCGAGTTGTTGTTCAAGCCATGTGGTTTGCTCGCCGACGATGGGCGTGGTGTGGTCGGTGTCCAAATCAGCAAGGATCCTGATGCATTGATTCGCTAAGCAGTCGTGCTGTTCTGCACGTTGTTATCTTTCACGAACTGCACCAGTTCCCCAAGATGGGCAAATGCCAGGGCGGTTACGGTATCCGCTGCGCCGTAGTAGATCGCAAGTCGGCCCGTTCCTTTGTCATGTAACGCAGCACATGGGAATACCACGTTCGGCACGTCGCCCACACATTCATACGACTGCTGCGGTGAGAGCAGGTAGGGCTCTGCCCTGGCAATCACCTTCCAGGGCTGGTCCAGATCCAGCAGGGCCGCACCGAGGCTGTACACAAAGCCGTTACAGCTTGTCAGAACACCGTGATAGATCAACAGCCAACCATCATCTGTTTCAATAGGAATTGGCCCGGCGCCAATCTTCGTGCCTTGCCAGGTCAGCGGGACGGGTGACATGACGTGACGGTGCCTGCCCCAGAATGTCATGTCGGGGCTTTCGGAATAGTAAATGTCGCCGAAGGGCGTATGGCCGCCGTCGGAAGGTCGGCTGAGCATCGCGTAGTGACCTTGGATTTTCCGTGGGAAGAGCACGCCGTTGCGGTTGAACGGGAGGAACGCATTTTCCAGTTGTGTGAACGTCTGGAAATTCTGCGTCCAGCCGACGCCGATGGTTGGCTGTCCTTTCAGGCCGTTACACCAGGTGACGTAGTAGCGGTCATCAAAATAGACAACGCGCGGGTCGTAGCCATACTCGAATGGATAGGGCAGATCGTCTGAACCGTTAAACGCAATGGGGTCGGGATTGAGGGTCCAGTGGATGGCGTCATCGCTGTAGCCTGCGTGAAGGCGCATCGCCCTGCGGCGGTCATCGACTCGAAAGACGCCTGCGTAGCGACCGCCGAAGGGCACAACCGCGCTGTTGAAGATACTGTTGGAACGAGGCACCGCGTCTCGTGTAATGATGGGGTTGCCGGTATACCGCCACACCACCTCGTCAACGTCGGCTGGCCGGTTCTCCCATGGAAATACTACTTGCTGCTGAAGATTTACGTTCGCACGATCACTTATCTCAGACCCGTAACTCATTCGTTAGCTTCCGTATGGGCTGCCGTCTACTTGTATTGCGGCGAGGTATTGAGCGACATTTCGTTGGCAGTTTGTTATTGGCTGACCGTTGGTTGAATGTGCCAGAAGTGGCCGACCTGCTCTATGTTGCGCCCGTCAATTGTCGTTGGTTGTTCGCCCACAACGATGTGAGCGTCGGGGTACCCTTCGATTTGCCGATCGACCTGCACGGCCTCTTTCACAACGATGATTCGCGTGCCGCCCAGAGCATAAAGATGATGCACGGTTGGGGTGACGGCTTCAACGGCCCAGGCTGTTGTGGGTTGGTGTGCGATGCGCCAGGCGGTCGCCAGAGGTTCTGTGGCTGGCCAATGTGCTCGAAGTCGCCACACATTCGCGGCCGGGAGCGATGCGTATTGCTGAGAACCGTCGATGGGTTGTTCCGACAGGGACCAGTCGTACGGCAATTCGCCGAACAGTGATTCCCATTCGATGCTTGCCAGCGCCGGTTCCCGGTCATTCTTCGCCCTGATGACCAATGGCTGCAACGTGATCGGCGTAGCGTTCGGCTGAGCCGGTGCACTCACTGCCCGCACCACTTCGCTTGGTGCGATCAATGTCGTCATCATCATGTGAGTTGGTGCGTCGGCCAGTCGCTTTGAACGACATATTACGTCCGCGACAAACAGTGTTGCCTCGCCGATGTCAATGGGCTGGCTCAGGCGTGAGCCGACATAATTTTCGAAGCCTGTCGCCCAGTCTTCAAGATTGTCCATACCCTCTGCCAGCAGCGCACCGCTGTAGTGAATGTTGTCAGAGGGGATGGTCAATTCGCGGGGCGCCTGGCGGTTTCGTAGATAGTACGCGCCAAGGGGCGTCTTGGCGTTGTAGTTCGCATTCGCTCCTGCGGCATCGTCTCTTGCCCTTGACCGCTCGTTCCACCAGAAGCTGATGTACCGATTGGAGGTGCGTTGAACAAACATGCCAGCGATGTCGAAGTGTCGGCTGCCGAGCGGGAGGTTCTGATCATCGGCTACAAACTCGGGCAGGGCTTCGGGGCCATGGGCGTGGAGGTAGTCGGCTCGTTGTTTTGCCGGCCCCCACAGTGCTTCGTTGCCGTACGGCCGCATGGGCCGCACATCACCTTCATGCAGGCGATTCTTCGGATGTGCCGTCATCGTGTTCAGTTGACCATTGTCGTACAGCCACAGGAACGCCTCCTGCATCTGTTCCCATCGGTCTCGATCCTCTCCCTTGAGTTCCCATGCCGTACCTTTAGTCAGGGCATGCCAGTCGAATGACAGATTGAGCAGCCAGCGGTAGTACCCGGTATCAAACTGGTTGCCTTGCGTGTAGCTGTAGTCCTGCTGGAGCCCGCCGTACGGGCTTGGATCCATCGCCAGTGCGAAGCTCATGGCGTCGTACGCCAGATCGCCTCCCGTGTCTTCCTGGAAATACCGGGCCATGCGAAACAGTTGCACGGCAAATGTCACCATGTTCGGCCCGATGTCGTCCTTGAATCGGAGGCGGTGCTGTGTACCGGTGACCACGGCCTGATACTGTCGGTGAACACCGGCCAGCCAGAAGCTCACGCGATCGTCGTCCGAGTGCGACCGCACAACTTCGATCGCTTCCGCGACGCCGACGATGTCCCAGAAGAAAGGCGCTTCAACCCAGCCGCCGACGCGGATGTCGCCGAACTGTCCCCACGGGGCGACCGTCGCTGCGAGATAATCCAGGCCGGCCATGATGGCGGGAAGATCCTTGTCATCGCCCGTCTGACGAAATCGGCGAGCGAGTTGGATCACATGGTTTCGGGTATGCAGGGGCATCGCCTCGATGAGGCCGTTTCGGTCGCCGCCTGTGTCAGCCACCGCGCCATGGAACGGACTGTCGGGATCAAGGATCTGCTCCCCCTCACGGCCACTCGAACCCCCTGCCCGATTGGCCACGACCGTGGCATCCGTATTCAGCAACTGCCGGACCGACTCATGCGAATCATGCCCGAAGGATTCCCACCACGGCCGAGCGAGCGCCTCATCAAATCGCACACGCCACCGCCAATCGTATGATGCCAGTTGATCATCTTGCGCTCGTCCGTTCGGATTTCGCCGAATCGCGTACAAGTCGATGAAGTGGCCTGAGAATCCCGATCGGCGTACGTAGCGAAGCTCCGCCAGTTGTTCACTGGCGATCTGAAGCGTCAGCGTGCCACGTCCGCTTGAAGGGCGAAGCTCAACGGTGACCATGCCTTCAACGTCAACGACAGGCAAGACGACAATGTCGTCGAACGTCGCAAGCTCACCTGTCGCTTTCGCGACGGGCGCGAGTTCGCCGGTGTGCGATCCGACACGCCATTGCCCACCGGCCCAGAAGTCGACGGGCAATCGAAAGACGAGGCCTACTGCTTCGACATCAGCCGAGCTTTCACGGTTGAACTGGAATGTATCTCTCACCTTCACCGCATCGGGCAGTTGCTCCACCGCGAGGCGATGTCGCCCGGCCGATCCCGTCACTTCAACGGCGACCTGGCTGTCATCCACAACAAAGGGGCCCGAGAACCGGTGACGCCCCATGCCGTAGCTGGAGGTAAACCATTTCGCATCGGCAGCAAGCGGGCTGACAACCAGCATTGCATCGAGGCGGTTGTAATCGCCTTGCGAATAGAAGAGCAATCCGTCGCCGTGGTGGTAGAACTTCAGGCGTGCATCAAACGGCTGAACGCGCACGGCCGGGTTATGCACGAGTGTCGGCCGCGGGAGATCGAGGCTTGTGGTGCTGGTCCACAGTCGGCTGTTAAAAACAATCTGACGAATGCTCATGTTGTTTGACGTACTGAGTTGCGTGGCAGTGATCCGCACCCCGGTCGCCGTCGCCGGGGCTTCCAGTTCGTGGGCGGCCACGTCCTCCGGCAACTGCTTCATATTCGCCACCGTGGTCCAACGGCCGTCGGGCTTTTGCAGTTCAATGCGGTAGGCACGCGGGCGATGGTGCGATTGGGTGTGAAACCCGATCGTGATGGACTCGATCTGCCGAGCTTCTGCAAATGCCACCTCAATCGCATTGTTGTCGCCAGTACCGACGTACGTTGTCCGCCAGTCGCCATCGACCGCCAAAGATGGGTTGGCGTCTTGCCACCAACCTGTCGCGGTCGCTTCCATCTGTTGTGTGTTGGACGCGGCTGCGGTGCCGCATCCAATCATCATTGCAATCATCACGGCCATCGCACCGACATATCGCCAGACCTGCGTCAGTACCATACGAGTGCCTCCCGGTCGCCCCAGGGCGGGGGTGTGACCGAATACCAGTCCTGTTTTTCGACGTGGCCGTCGAAGCTGAGAAAGTTGGCTTTACCCTGCCGATAGTGGCTTGGCACCCTTGGGTGTCGATAGTCCACAAAGTCTGAGTTCCAGCGTAGGCCGTTGCTCGTTCGGCCCTGGTGGTGATCCAATCTTCCATCGAACACCGTGATGAGTTTGCTCGGCTGAGGAAAATCATTGGGGTCGAACATGTGTTCTGTATTGGGGATGTCCGGCAAAGGGTTGCGCAGCCAGTAGTTCATGGTGTAAGTCATTCGACCATCGTGCACGCTGGGGCACGCGAACACGCCTCGCCATACGGTGTAGTCGTTTGGGTCATACTCCTGAACACTCATGTATGGCTGTACCAGATCGAGCTTGTTCCATGCATTGCTCCGGTTCGGCAACGAACTACGGTTAGGAGGCAGGTGCTCGCGATGGTCGTCGATGTACATGCGCAGGTACAGGCCAATTTGCCTCAAGTTGGACATGCACCCCACATCTCTCGCAACCTCTCTGGCCTGGCTCAATGCGGGCAGGAGAATTGCGATCAGCAAAGCAATGATCGATATGACGACTAGCAATTCGATGAGCGTGAATGCGTGACGATGGCGCATGCTGGTACTCCCTGAAACAGCGGGTGTTCGATTCCCCGGAAGCGGATGTTGCCGGCGAGTCTTGACCTCATCGCCTTCGCCGGAGAAGCAGGGTCATTCCCATCGCGGCCAGCGTGAATGCCGCCGCAGGTTCGGGGATCACCAGACTGACATCGTCTACATAGAACGAGGTCACGGCGGGCACACTGCCTCCCATGCGAACTCTGCCGATGCTCGTCCCAGCCGCCACGGGCGTTCCTGCCGCCACATCATTTGCAACCGACTCGCCATTGACGGACAGGCTCCAGGTGTTATTGTCCAGATCAGCGGTCAGTTCAACCTGGTTCCACGCATTGGCCACATATTCAACCGTGCTGCTGTTCTGCCAGGCGGAGGGCGATGTGTAAGCGACGATGCCGTCATCACGCAACAAAATAATTGCGTAGGCGCTAGCGCCGTCCGCACTGCCCAGTGTAATTTCGATGGTCTGATCTGTGGCAGTGGGGCGGATGTAAGCCTGAAAAACCAAGGGGCCGGACACCTGCTCCGTAAAGGCGTTGGTGTAAAAACCGCGGGCCTGCGTCCCTGATGCATCGTCAATCCGCAATGCCCGATCGCCGCTGTACACGGGCGAGTCGACGATCGCGCCTTGATCGGGAAAACCTTGGGTCTGGACCCAGTTGCCAAAGCTTGCCCCCACCGACCCAACCGATTCGCTTTCGAATCCGTCATAGAAGATGGTCGAGGCGGAGGCTGTCGAAACGAGTCCGGCTACCACGATGATGCTGGAAAGGACGTGTTGAAATCGCATGGTTTTCTCCTTCGATGAAAAGATGGGCTTGTTCCCTGCTGACGCTGCTTCCGGTACCTAAACCGAAGCTGCATTACTTGGCGAAACGACGCTATGATCACAAAGCACAGGTTCGATCTCCCGCCCGACAGACTTGCCTGGCGTGGGCATTGCGTTTCCTTCGATCAGTTCGATCAGATATTTACCGGCCTCGGCGCCCAGGCCGAGCAAGTTGTAATCCACCGATGCAAAAGGCACGTGGTGATGTTCAAAGCGGTTGCCGACACCCACCATCACCAGTTGATTGGCTTCCTCGACCCGCCCCGCATTCAATAATCCGTGATAGAGCTGAACGAGATAGCTATCGCCGTGGGCGAAAATGCCTTGCGGGAGCCTGGGCCATTGGAGGAGGCTTTCCAGTTCGTGTTCACTGAGGGTCGGGCCGCCGGTGAAGAACACGCGTTCTGAGGGAAGTTCGATTCCCGCCTTGGCCAGCCCCGTCTGAAAGCCGTGCAGCCGCTCTCGGCCGACGTCGTAGTTATCGATGATCGCCATGCAGTCTGAGATGCCAATTTTCCGGAGGTGCTCAGCTGCCATTTCACCAACGTGGAAATCGTTGAACGCGACATAAGGCAACGAGGCGTAGTGTCGTCCGCCAAGCACGACCGAGACGCCTCGCTCGACAAGCTTGCGATACAACGGCTCACTGCCCAATTGGGTCATGGCGAAAATGCCGTCCACGCGATCCGGATCGATCTCCTCCAGCATTTCCCGCTCTCGGAGCGGATCGCTGCCGAATGGCGGAACCATTTCGAGTCGAAAGCCAGCCCCCGCCAGGGCGGCGGAAAGCCCGGAAGCGACGACGCCGGTCCAGCTTTCAACGTAATCGCCGGTGAGCATGACGACCACGCCGGTTCGGCGACTCTTGCGGGCGACAAAGGTCCCCCGGCCGACATGCCGGTCAAGCATCCCCTTCTCCGCCAGCTTCTGGTAGGCCTTGGCCACGGTGAGGGGGGAGACGTGCAGATCACGCGCCAGTGCTTTGTCTGAAGGCATGCGTTGGCCGACAGCCAGGCGATCCGCCCGAATCCCGGCTTCGATCGCCTCGCTCAACTGCAGGTAGAGCGGTCGGTTCGTATCTCGCACATTGGGCGGCATCTCTACGATTGACATACGCAATAGTCTAATAATCTCGATTGGCATATGTCAATCCCTTTCCTTGAAGAATGACTCTTGTTATTCTTGATATGACCGGGCACCCCTTGGAGATGCATGTATGAGCCGTATTCTCGCGTACGTTGGCCCCATTCGGACGGGCGTCGTCGGCCTCGGCCGGGCGGGCTGGAATATCCATGTCAGGCTGCTGCGCGACGACGCACGATTCCGGATCATCGCTGCGAGCGATCCTGAGGCAGGTCGCAGGGAGCAGGCGTGCCAGGAACTTGGCTGCGAGACATTCGCCACTGCCGAACAGATGATCGAGCGGATGGGGCTGGATCTGGTTGTGGTCGCCTCGCCTTCGGTGTACCACAGGCCGCATGCGTTGATGGCGCTGAAAGCGGGCGCTCATGTTGTCGTGGAAAAGCCGTTGGCCGGCTCGGCGGATGAAGTCGACGAGATGATCGCCGCGGCGCATGCTGCCAACCGCCAGTTGATGCCGTTTCAGTCACGCCGACTGAGCCCGATCCATCAA
This sequence comes from Phycisphaerales bacterium AB-hyl4, assembly GCA_041821185.1. NCBI lineage: Bacteria > Pseudomonadati > Planctomycetota > Phycisphaerae > Phycisphaerales > Phycisphaeraceae > Natronomicrosphaera > Natronomicrosphaera hydrolytica. Next base: position 260,505 of record JBGUBD010000002.1, read on the forward strand.
CAACTGCAAAAGGTGATCCAGAGCGGCAAGCTTGGTCGACTGCTTCATATCGCCTACCGTCGATACAACTACATCCGCCGAAACGACTGGCAGTGCGTGCTTGCCAATGGCGGCGGCCTGCTGCGTAATCACGGCTCGCACATCCTTGATCAGATCCTTGATCTCGTTCAGAGCCCTGTTAATCGTGTCATGTGCCAGCTTGAACGCATCAGCTCGGCAGGCGATGCCGAAGATCATGTCGTGGTGCTGATGCAGACCTCGTCCGGCGTAACGGTGCACGTAGAGATTTCAGACGGCACCGCAGCCAGCGAGACCGGTCCGGAATGGATGTTCGTCGGTGAACAGGGCACGTTAACGGCAACCGACAACGAGGGCACGATTCGTCATATGAATCCAGGCGAGATCCCTTCGCGCCAGCTTCAGGATGGACTTGCGGCCCAAGGTCGGCGTTACGGTACATCCGAAAAGCTGCCTTGGAATGAGCAGCAGTTTTCCGTGGAAGGCAAACCCGACATCTGCTTCTACGATCAGGTACACGACACGATTACACGGGGGCGGCCGTTTATTTTTCCACCCGAGCAGGTGCGGACGGTGATCGCGGTGCTTGATGATTGCCGACGCCAAAATCCGCGGTTTTCCGGGCTACGGCCTTTCGTACCCCAACCGGTTTCCGACGCCACTCCAGGCACCGGCGGATCGTTGATCGCCTCGCCGGCTTCGGCATCATCGAAGCAGTTCCGTAAAGTTCGCGTCAATAGCTCCTGAAGCCGAAAAATGGTCATTACCACTTTTTAAGGCTTCCTGAGCCGCACTGCCCGACGCAGGCAGGTGCGCTAATTCAAGCGTTCGGCGGGGTTTGTTGCAATGCACCTGGGAGGGCTCGAACCTCCAACCTCAAGCTTCGGAGGCTTGCACTCTATCCAATTGAGCTACAGGTGCGGCGTCGCGATTGGTCGACTGGTCAATCATTATAGCAACAAGCGATTGTCAAGCGGGCGGTGGTCAGCGGTCGGGGCCGGGCGTGTCTTCGGGGGCGCGGGTTCGGATGGTGGCGGTGTAGAGGTAGGCGGCGATGTCGCGGGCTTCCTGTTCGGTGACGCCGAGGTTGGGCATGGCAGTGCCTGGGCGGATGTCGCGCGGGGCCTGGAGCCAGTGGGCGAGGTTGTCGGGTGTGTTGGGCAGATGGCCTGCGATGTAGATCTGGTTGCGGAGGTCGGCAAGCTGGGGGCCGACGCGTCCGTCGGCGGTGCGGATGCCGGGGATGGTGTGGCAGGCGCCGCAGCCGTGGGCGATGATGGCGTCGCGGCCGCGCTGGGGATCGGTGTCGGGCAACTGCCAGACGGGGTCGATGGGAAGGCGGTGCGGGCCGCGAAGGAAGTAGTCGCCCATGACGGCGATGAACATCAGCAGGCCGAGGGCGAGCAGGGCGGCGGTGAAGTTGTTCAGTAAATGCCAGGGCATGGGGAGAATAAGTTTCTAGTTTCCAGTTTCTAGTTTCTGGTTTGGAATGGGGGCGACGGCGGGTAGGGGGTGTTGAAGTTGGCGCATCCAGAAGTAGAACATCAGCGCGGCGGCGGCGGCGTAAAGGGTGCAGGCGGGCATCCACATCACCAGGCCGGCGAGCTGCTGGTCTTCCAACGCGGTGAGGTTCCAGGCGGCGGTGGTGGTTTCGTAATGCGGATACCAGACGCGCGGCGACAGCGCGAGGAACACGCCCAGCGCGCTGGAGTGCAGCGAGCTGGTGAACAGGTATAGCACGCCGAGGCCGAGGTTGAGACGGAGTCGGCTGAGCGGGTCGAGCAGGACGCGCCAGAACAGGCATGAGGCGATGAAGAAGGCGAGGTGCTGCGCATCGTGGACGAGCTCGTTGCGCAGCGCGGCTTCGTAGAGGGTGGGGATGTGCCAGATCCAGAGCGTGAATGCGTAGAGCGCCCAGGTGAGCAGCGGCTGCCAGAGCAGGTAGGGGCCTGGCATGCGGAACATCGCGCCGAGTCGAACGCGGCCGACGGTTGTGAAGGCGAAGAGCATGACGCGGGTGGGCGCTGCGATGACGAACAGCGGCGCGGCGATCATCATGATGATCATGTGCTGAATCATGTGGACCCAGGACAACTCGATCGCGAGCACGTCGACCGGCGAGATCAGGGCGACGACGAGCGAGAGGATGGCGAAGGCGAAGGCGGTGGCTTGCAGGCGTGAGACGCCGTGGCCGGTGCCGGCGCGTCGCCACATGTTGATGAGGCCGACGGTGTAGAGGGTGCTCAACAGCAGGAGGACGGGGATGATGACGGGGTCGATGTTCCACGCGGTCCACCAATGGCCGTCGTGTGGTTCGTCGCCGACGACGTGGGCGAGTGTGGGCATGAGCATGGCGTGGTGTGGCATCAGCATGCTCCCAGGTAGAAGAAGATCGGGACGGATTGGAAGACGATAACGAAGGCGAACAGCAGGTTGCTGATGCGGCCGAAGCGTGCGAGGAATCGCAGGTTGGCTTGTGGGGCGTGGCCCGTGTCGGTGAGGACGCGGTGCAGGCGGTGGGCGGCGAAGATGGACGCGACGGCGACGGCGAACGTGAGACCGCTGACCAGCAATATGCCCCATGCGACGCCGGTGAGTTGGAAGAGCATGGGGTGGCGGAGCGCGGTGAGGCAGCCGAACTCTGCAATGAGGTAGGCCAGCAGCAGATGGCTTAGCCATGCGAGCGCACCGCCGAGGATGGCGAAGGCGGTGAGCAGCGACCCCGGCGTGGTGCGGGTGGTGGTGTGCGGGATGTTGGGCGGGGCGGTCATGGTTGTCTTGCTTTCACCTTTCACATCCGATCAGAGCACCCAGGGGGAGACGTAGAGCACGGCGAACACGACAGCGGCGGCGACGACGGTGAAGTGCCACAACATGGCGGTGATCTGCATTTGCAGCTGCGTGTGGCCGTGGTGTTGCGGGTCGTGATGCAGGCGGGCGATCATGGCGATGTTGAGCACGATGGCGGTGGCGAGTGTGATGGCGAGGGCGTAGTGGGTGACGTGGAAGATCGAGCCGTATGCATTGGTCTGCGGGAGGAAGGGGACGCTGTAGATTTCGTAGGCCTGCCACGCGAGGAAGAGCGTGCCCGGCAGGGCGGCGACGATGAGGCCGTAGAACGTCGGCCGCCACTCACCGCGGGCGAGCTGTCGCGACGCCCACGCGACCGGCACGCTGCTGCAGGCGAGCACGATCAGAGCGATTGCCGGGATCAGCACGCCCGGCCGGGGCAAGTCATGCTGCGGCCACGCGTCGGAGAACAGCCACAAGTAGTAGTAGGCATACACCAGCACGGCGAACACCATGCCGAGCACGGCGAGCAGCCCGACGACGCCCCACCATGCCGGGCTCGCGCTGCCCGATGGGAACACGGTCATCCCCGCGTCGGGCCCGACGTCATCATCGCGCACGCGCGCCAGCCGACGTTCGCCGGGCCAGAGCCACGAGCCGACCATGAGCAGCGAATAGGCGAGCCCCAGCGGCAGCACGAGGTAATACTGGTACAACGTCGCGACCATCGCCACGAGCAGGCCCAGCGATGCCAGCAGGGGTTTGTACGTCAGGCCGGGGAGCCATTGGATCGCCTGCGGGCGGGCGTGGAGCGCGTCGGTGATGAGGGTGGCCCGCCATGTCGTCGGGCGAGCGTGCAGGGCATCGGCGGCGCGATGGGATGCTTGCAGGGCGGGGGTGTCCGGCTGCGGGTCGGGTGCGGTGCCACCGCGCCGTTGGCCACCCCAGAGCGGGTGTCGGCCGTGCACGATGGCGGGGCGCTCGAAGGCGTATACCGGCGGCGGCGAGGGGAGGGACCACTCGAGCGTGTCGCTGCCCCAGGGGTTGTCGGCCGCCTTGTCGCCCCAGCGGAGGCTTAGTGCGAAGTTGATGAGGAACACGAGCGTGCCGGCGGCGAAAACGAACGCACCGGCGCTGACGAAGAGGTTTTGCCCTTCCGGGTCGATGAGTTCGGGGTAGGTATAGACGCGTCGGGGCAGGCCGAAGAAGCCGAGGATGTGCATGGGGAAGAAGGTGGCGTTGAAGCCGACGAACGAGAGCCAGAAGCTAAGTGCGCCAAGGCGTTCGCCGAGCATTCGGCCAGTGATTTTCGGCAGCCAGAAGTGCAAGCCGGCGAAGACGGGGAAGACGACGCCGCCGATGAGCACGTAGTGGAAATGTGCGACGAGGAAGTACGTGTCGTGCACCTGCCAGTCGAAGGGGACGACGGCGATCATGACGCCTGTGAATCCGCCGAGGACGAAGAGGAAGAGGAAGCCGAGCAGATAGAGGACGGGCGTGGTGAGGCGGGGTCGCGTGCCCCAGAGTGTGGCGATCCAGGCGAAGACCTGGACGCCGCTGGCGGTGGCGATCATGAGGCTGGCGGCGGCGAAGAAGTGCATGGCCAGTTCGGGCAGGCCGGTGGTGTACATGTGGTGAACCCAGAGGCCGAAGCTCATGAAGCCCGTGACGAGGATGGCGACGGTGATGAGCGTGTAGCCGACGAGTCGACCGGCGGCGGCGGCGGCGACCATGGAGATGATGCCGGTGGCCGGGAGGAACATGATGTAGACCTCGGGGTGGCCGAAGAACCAGAACAGGTGTTGCCAGAGCAGGGTGTGGCCGCCGAGGGAAGGGTTGAAAAAGTGCGTGCCGAAGGCGCGGTCGAGTTCGAGGAGGACGGTGGCCATGAGGAGCGTGGTGAAGGCGAAGATGATCATCAGGCCGACGATGAGCATGGCCCAGGCGAACAGGGGCATGCGGGCGAGGGTCATGCCGGGCGCGCGACATTTGAGAATGGTGACGACGATTTCGATGGCGGTGGCGATGCCGGCGATTTCGACCATGGCCAGGCCCAGCAGCCAGTAGTCCTGTCGGATGCCGGCGTACTCGGGGCCGGAGAGCGGGGTGTAGGCGAACCAGCCGGCGTCGGGGACGTGGCCGGTGACGAAGCTGGCGTAGAAAATGATGCCGCCGAAGAGGTAGACCCAGTAGCTGAACGCGGTGAGGCGGGGGAAGACCATGTCGCGTGAGCCGACCATGAGCGGCAGGAGATAGATCGCCAGGCCTTCGAGAAACGGCACGGCGAAGAGGTACATCATCGTCGAGCCGTGCATGGTGAAAAGCTGGTTGTACACCTGCGGGCCGAGGAAGTCGTTGTCAGGCACGGCCAGTTGAATGCGCATGAGCAGCGCGAGCACGCCGCCGAGCAGGAAGAAGATGAACGCGGTGAGCATGAACCGCTTGCCCAACGGCTGGTTGTTCACCTCTGCCAGCGCACGGGGAAAGCTGCGGGGCGAGGCCCACGTGCGCTGAAAGGCGGCAAAGTTGTCAGCGTGATCGAGCATGGTGATCCAGCGTCGGGTTTGCCGCGAAGCGTCGCGGCTAACGTGTTTACTCCAGACTCAACAGATACGTGGTGATTTCGTGCAACTCATCGGCGTCGAGATACGATCGCGGCATGTGGTTGCCCGGCTTGAGCGACTGCGGGTTGGCGATCCAGCCGGCAAGATTGGCGTAGTTGTTGGGCCACTGGCCCGCGCCAATGCTTGGTCGACTGCCCATGTGCGTCAGGTCCGGCCCGGCGCGGCCGTGCGCTTCCGTGCCGCTGATGGCGTGGCAGGTGTTGCAGCCGGCTTCCATGAACGCCCGCTGGCCTGATCGATGCACGTCGGTCGTCGGCTCGCGCGCCGGCTGAGCGCGGCGGGCGAGCCATTGATCGAACTCATCACGCTCCAATGCCACGACGTGAAACGACATCCGCGCATGCTGCTCGCCGCAGTACTCGGCGCACTGCCCGCGGTACGTGCCCGGTCGGCCCGCCTGAATCCAGAACGTGTTCACATGGTCGGGCAACATGTCCATCTTGCCATGCAGTTGCGGCACCCAGAAGCTGTGCACCACGTCGGCCGAACTGAGCTTCAGATGCACCGGCTCGCCGGCGGGGATGTGCAGTTCGTTGGCGGTGATGATGCCGTGGTCGGGGTAGCGCACTTCCCACCACCAGAGGTGGCCGATGACTTCGATCGTCACCGCCGAGTCGGGCTGGCGAAGCGAGACCGTCACCGTCAGCGAATACACCAGCAACACGACGAGCACGATCGACGGCAAGGCGATGCCGGACACGATGATGAAGCGATCGCCCACGGGTTCGTCGGCGTCGCCTTCGCCGGGCTCGATGCGCGGGCGAAACACCGCCCACGCCGCGACGCCCATGACGATGATGAACACGGCCCCGAGCAGGTAGAACATGAACCACCACAGGCCGGCGATGATCTGTGCGGGCTCGCCTTCGGGATGTAACGCCGACTGCTGCCGCTCTTCGGCACAGCCTGGCAGCAACAACAACAGCGAGAGCAAGAGCAGCGGCAACAACGTCAACGAGATGAGGACCGATGTCGCGTGTGGGATCGTGTTTGCGAGTCGCTTTGGCAACGGGATGTCTCACCTGTCGTTTATCGTCGTGGGAATGTCCGTGCGTTCATCAGATAGTCGATGATCTGTTCGAGTTCTTCGTCATCAAGTCGGCCTTCATAGGAGGGCATCGCGACGTCTTCGGCCGGGTTGAGGATCCAGTTGGCGAATTCGGCGCGCGAGTAGGTTCGGCCGATGCGTGCCAGGTCGGGGCCGATGCGTGGCCCGTCGCCGGCGACGGCGTGGCAACTGTTGCAGCCGTACTGCCCGAAGAGCTGTCGCCCACGCTCTGCGTCGGCGGGAAGCGTGACGCCCATGGGCACGGCCGGCGGCTCGGGCTGCGGCCAACCCGTCCAAGGCGAATACACACGCAACGCACTCAACCACACCAGCGCAATCACGCTGAACACCACAACGCACGCCATCACCGGCCGCCGCTTGATGCCCCGGTACGGACTGCGATCCACAAACGGCAACGCCACCAACGCCGCCAGCAGCAGCAACGGAAATACCACCACGAACGTCGGCGCCAACCAGCCCGGCAGCAGTGCAATCAGCGCGCTGTACCACCAGAACCACCACTCCTCCACCGGAAACGACCGCAGCTCACGGTTCGCTTCCGGGTACAGCGATGGCGGGCCGACGAACACGGCAAGCCCGAGCACGATCAGGAACACCACCGTCGCGAACAGTCCCGAGCGAAACGTTGTGCCGGGATGAAACTGTTCGCCTTCGCGTTCGTCGTGTTTTTCCGCGTCGTAGAGCTTGCGCTGATGTTCGGCGGACGTGACCGGCTCGCGCCGCTCGGCGTTGGTGGTCACGCCGTGGTGGATGACCAGGAACAGATGCCCGGCCACGAGCGTGAACAGGTAAAGCGGTGTCCAGAACACGTGCACCGCGTATAGCCGTGTGAGGGTTCGCGGCCCGACCTCCGGCCCGCCCTGAATGAACACGACCAGCGACTCGCCGATGAGCGGGACGTTGGCGACCATGTGCATCGGGACCATGATGGAATGGATGGCGCGCTCGTCCCAGCGCAGCGTATAGCCGGTGAACGCCATGACCAGCACGCCGACGAACAGGCCGACGCCGAGCAGCCAGGTGCCTTCGCGCGGCGACTTGTAGCCGCCTAACAGCAGTTGTCGGAACAGGTGAAAGAAGAGCATCACCACCATCAGCCCGGCGGACCAGTAGTGGAGGCTGCGGATGAATCGGCCGAGCAGTTGCTGTTCGGTGATGTAGCGGACGGACTGGTAAGCGCTGTCGACCGAGGGGTTGTAGGTAAGCATGAGCACCGCGCCGGTGGCGACCTGCACGCCGAGCAGCAGGGTGAGTGTTGCGCCATCGCCGTAGTACCACCGGCCCTTGGGCGTGCGGCGGTCGAGCACGTTGCGCTTCACCACATCAAACCCGAAGCGATGCGACAGCCAGTTTCCCCACTGCTTGAACATGGCCCCTCTCATGTCGCCCGGCCGCTCGCTATGTCATCGGCGGCAGCGAGGCGAGGTTGATCTCCAGCACGCCGTTGCGGACGCGGTTGTCGTAGCGATACAGCGGCCGACTCGGCGGACCGGCCATCACCTGCCCATCTTTGGCGAAGATGCCGCCATGGCAGGGGCAGAAGAACACCTCGCTGCCCTGGTCGAACGTGATCGGGCAGCTCAGGTCGGTGCAGTTGCGCGAGTAGACGACGGTCTGCTGCGCATCGACCCGCCAGACGTACACCCCCTTGCGACGAAGCGCCTCGGCCCAGTCATCGCGCGATACGTTGACCACTGCCTGCCTGACCTTGCCGACGGGAAAGCGGTCGAGTTGGCCCAGCGGCTCCCAGCGGGGCCGGGGGCGGTAGCGGATGGCAGGGGCGGCGCTGCTGATGATGGCGGGCAGGGTGACGATGCCGCCGACGGTCAGGCCCATGCCGTAGACAAGGGTTCGCAGTAGCGTTCGCCGTTCCATGCCCTCTCCCAACGCGGGACGCTGTAACCTCGTTCGCAGTCGCGTTGATGCTAGGCTGCTGAAGCGGGCGGGTCCAGAAGAAAGGTGTGGCGCTTCGTCGGCAAGATGGCGCAGCGGGCGGACGTTACCTTGGTGTGAAGCGAGGTCGGCCGGGCTGTGGCGAAATGATGCTTCTGCGTGCCCAGGTTCGCCACACCTTTTTGCTCCGCCTCGTCTACAATCACAATGCCAGACAGGAAAGGTATATCGCCATGACAAACGATGATCCGAAAGAGCAGCCGACACCGTCGGAGCCTTCGCAGAAGCCCACGCACCGTGAGCCCGTGCAACCCGAGTCCACGGAGCCGACGACACCCCCGCATCGCCGACGGCGACGATGGGGCTGGTGGGTCGGCGGCGGGGCTGGTGTGGTGGTGTTGCTGCTGCTGGCGGTGGTGCTGGCGTTGCCGACGCTGCTGAGCACGGGGCCGATGCAGCGGTGGCTGACCGGGTATGTGAATACGACGATCGCGGGTTCGATCAACATCGATCGGCTGCGGTTGGCGTGGTTCGGCGGACAGTCGGCGTTTGGCGTGACGCTGGCGGACGCGCAGGGCGATCTTGTCGCGTCGATCCGCCGGGTGGAAGCGTCGGAGCTGCGATTGGCGGCGGTGCTGCTGGGCTCGTCGCGATATGGGCTGATCAATGTCGATGCGGAGGCGATTCATCTGCGGCAGGCCGCGGGCGAGCCGACCAACTTGCAGTTGGCGTTGCAGTCGACCCGGCCGGACCCTGCGCCGCCGGCGGATGATGAGCCGATGCAACTCGACCGCGACCTGGCGGTGCAGCTTGATTTCACCGCCGACCGTGTGACGTACGAAGCGCCGGACGTTGAGCGTGTGGAGCTGACGGACCTGGACGTGGGCATTGAGATCCCCGACCTGAATCGCATTGCCGGGCGGATACATAGCAATCTGGTGCACGGCGATCGGCCGGGGCGGATTGACGTGAACTTCAACCTCAATGATGCGTTCACCGCTGCGGGCGAGCCGCAGATGGGTCAAGCGAATGTGCAGGCGCAGGGCGAGTTGGCCAGCTTCCCGTTGAACATGGCGGACCGGTTGATGGGCCAGGAAGGTCGGCTGGCTGCGCTGCTGGGCGACGAGCTTGACGCGACCTTTGCCGCCACGGGGCCGGTGCGGTCGATGACGGTCAATCTGCAAGCCAGCAGCGCGAACCTGTCGGCCAACATGGAGTTGGTGGGCGACGACGAGGCGATTCGCGCGGCGGAGGGATCGCAGTTGCAGTTGCAGGTGACGCCCACGGCGTTCGCGGCGTGGATGGCGGAGCCTGCCCCGGGCGAAGCGCCGCCGATGACGCTGGTGCAGCCGTTCACGGTGGATGTGCAGCTTGCGGAGCTGGTGCTGCCGCGTGACGAGGCGGCGGGCATCGACCTGGTGCGGGCGGCGTTGAACCTGCAGGCGACGACGGAAGACATCGTGCTCGACATGCCCGACATGGACCGCATCACGCTCGGCGAGCCGCGCGTCACCGTGCAGTCGGCCCGACTGGGCGATGAGGTCACGGCCAACCTGCAAAGCCAGGCGACGTACGGCGAGGTGAGCGAAGCGGTTTCGGCGAGCCTTGCGATCCGGCAACTGTTCGCCGAGGACGAACCAATGCTTGCGACGCTGGAGGCGACCGCGTTGCCGATGGCGCTGGCGGATGCGGTGGCCGACCTCGACGGCGCACTGGCGCTGACCATCGGCGAGACGCTGAGCACGACGGTGAATCTGACCCAGACGCAGACCGGTGACCTGACCTTTGATGGGCGTGTCGACGCGCCCCGGCTGGCCGGGCCGTTTGAAGGCGGCTACGCGGCGGATGGGTTGATCACGTTGCGTACGCCCGAGCCGATGGTGTTGCAGTTGAGCCCGCAGGCGTTCGCGCGGTGGGCGGCGGGTGAAGATGGCCTGACGCTTGCGTTGGAAGAGGACGCGGAAGTGACGTTGAACGTCGAGCAGTTGGCTGTGGCGATGCTGACGGATGACTTGCAGGCCCCGGCCGAGGCGGATGCGGACGATGAGGCGGCGGAGCCGACGATGCGGCTGGACCCGGAGCGGACGCGCGTCGCGTTGCAGCTGTCGAGCCCGGTGTTGCGTTTGCGCGACCTGGCGACGGACGAGCGGTTCGGCATTGAACAGGGACGCGTGAACGTGCGCGGCGATGATCTTCGGCAACTGCTGGAGTTTGACATTGAAGCGATGATTTACGAGTTGACTGAAGAACTCGGGCGGCCGCAGCAGGAGCCGCAGCCGCAACAGCAGAACAATGAGAATGCGAACGAGGCGGCGGCCGGGGACGGGCGAATCAGCTCGCGGACGCGCGTGGGTCGGTTGTTGAGCGATGATGGCGAAGTGCAGCCGAGCGCGTCGCGGATTGAAAGCAACACGACTTTGACGCGCGTGCCGTCGTCGGTGCTCGATGCGCTGGGGGGGCAGGGGGGGAGCCTTGCTGCGGTGCTCGGGGCGCGGACCTCGGCGGACGCTCGCGTGGACTACGACGGCGCGGCGGGCGGTACGCTTGACATCGACCTTGAGTCGGACAACGCGACGGCGAACGTGCCCGGCCGACTGACGCCGGAGCTTGCGCTGGAGTTGCGTGAAGACGCGGTGGCGTCGTTGCGGGTGACGCCGGAGATGAGCCAGGCACTGCTTTCGACGATCAACCCGTTTTTGCAGGCCATATCGGGCGAACGGCCCGCGGAGTTGGTGTTGCGCGAAGAAGGCTTCCACATGCCGTTGGAAGACTTTGACATGGAGCGTGTGCGGATGAACGCGAGCCTGGGCCTTGGTGAGTTGCGATTGCAACAGGGGGGGGTAGCGCAGGCGTTGTTTGGTGCGTTGAGTGCGGTCGGGGGAAGATTTGATCCGGGGCAGGAGTATAGCGCACGGTTTTCGCCGATGACGTTCGGGCTCGATCAAGGCGCGATGTCGTATGACGATCTTCGGATGACGGTGTCGGGCGTGACGGTCGGCTTTCGGGGTCGGGTGCATTACGACACGCAGCAGTTCAACCTTGTGACATCTGTGCCGGCCGCCTCGTTGGGACGGATCGCCAGCGGGCTTGAGCGAGCGGTGGGGCCGAACTACCAGTTGGAAGTGCCGTTGACGGGCACGTTCGACGAGCCGCGGCTGGACAGCGGGGCGATGACGCGCGAGCTGGCGCAGTTGGCGATGCGGGCGGGCCTGCGTGAGGCGGTGGGTGATCGTGACAACGGGCTCGGTGGGCTGCTGGATGGTGTGCTCGGCGGTCGTCGGCAGCGCGACAATAATGAGCAGCCGCCTGCGGAGCGCGAAGAGCCGACGGAAGAAGCGGAAGAGGAGGCGGAGGAGGAGCGTCGCGAACCGGCGCGCGATCTGCTTGATGTATTTCGTCGGCGGTGAGGCGATGCGGCGTATGCGCTTGCTTATGTCTCTGTTCATGCACCGAGCGCGAGTCGGCGGGTGATGGGATGCGCAAGGGCGGGGCGCTGGTCGAGCAAAGCGACGGCCAGCCGCATGAGTGCGGGGCGGCGCAGCAGGGTGGCGATCAGTCGACAACGACGATGGCGGGCGGCGAACAGTTGGCGGTGATGCTTCGTCCAGCGGTGAGCCATGGCGGGCTTGGCGATGGCGTTGAGGGCCAGTGGTGTGGCCGCCTCGGCACTGCACAGGGCCCAGCCGATGCCTTCGCCGGTGAACGGCTCGACGTAGCCGGTCGCGTCGCCGATGAGCAGCAGGCCGTCGTCGGCGACCCGGCGACGATGCCTCGTCAGCCACGGCGTGCCGCGCCACGACGCATCGTTTAACCCATCAATGGCGGGCAGGCCGGCATCGTGCAGCAGGCGGGCCGCCGTCGCAGCGGGGCCGCAGAGTTGCTGCATCGCGCGGGCGTCGACCGCAGCGGCGATATCCAACTGGCCGCCTTCGACTTCGACCACGCCGACGTATCCCGCTCGGCCGACCGCCATGTGAATCACGCCCGGCTCGTAGCCGCTGCCGACGCCGGGCAGCACCGCACCAAAGCCGACGCGGGCGCGTCGCGCGACGTGCCAGTCAAAGCCCGGCCGATCGGCGAGACACGTGCCCGCAATGCCGTCGGCCACCATCAACACACGAGCGTGCACCTGTCGCGACGCGCCGCCATTGTTGCCATCGCCGCGATGACGTAGCATCACCCGATTGTCGTGACTCACCACGGCGTTGGTGTCATCATGAAAAGTAACGCCCGCCGCGACGGCCGTCTGTACCAGCGCGTGATCGAACCGTCGGCGCGACACGGCGAAGCCACCGGCCAGCGGCACGTTCGCCGACCGTCCGGCGGTGGCGAGTCGAAGGGCGTGCAGCGGCTGTGCATCGCAGCTGCGGTGCACAGTCGCGAGGCCCGCGCGTTCGAGCACGCCGATCGCTTCGCCGCCAAGACATCCGCCGCAGGTTTTCGCGCGGGGGAAGCGGGCCTTGTCGACCAACAACACCGCCGCGCCGTGCTGGGCACAGCGATAGGCCGACATCGCCCCGGCCGGGCCTGCGCCGATGATGGCGATGTCGTAGCGTTCGGTCATGGCGTTGCACCTTGTTGCGTTAACCGCTCGGCCGTACCCACTCCATGAGCATACGGCCGACGAATCGCTCGCGGATGGTCACGTCATTGAGCCCGGCTCGCGCGGCGAGCGAGCGCATCTCGTCCACGGTAAACGCCCCCTGCACCGATCGCGGGCCGTCAACGTGCACCACCGGCGAGCGTGTGACCAGACGCGTCGTCAGCCACGCGCCGATCCAGATCGTTCGGCTGCGCATCAGGTCATCGACAATGACCAGCCGACTCTGCCGAGCCATCGACCGCAACACATGCTCAACCGCCGGCTGATCGAGGTGATGTAGAAACAGCGAGCAGATCATCGCGTCGTAGTCGCCGGGCAGGGAGTCGTTCAGGACATCGCAGTGGAAGTACCGCATCTCGTCGAAACCAGCGGCGTTGGCGCATTGTTGCGCGTGGCCGATGGCGGTGTGGCTGATGTCGCAGCCGTGCAGTGTGACGGGCAGCTTTGCGCGTTGCAGTCGGCGTTGGATGTCGAGGGTCACGTCGCCGCCGCCGCACGCGACATCGAGCACGCGCCACGGCCGAGTGTCGTTGCCGATGTGTAGCCTGAGCGCGCGGGCGAGGGTGGAGGCAGTGGCGGAGAGGCGATTCAGCCGAGCGAGGCCGCGCAGCGCGTGGCGGAGTAGTGGCGGTTCGAGGGCAGGGTCATCCATCCATTCGGGTACGCGTCTGCGTACGCTTAAATCAGGGAGACGACAATGTTCGGCGAGTCCTGGCATGATTGGAACAGTATACGCAACTGCCCGGTTATGCCCGGGGCAGGCCCGACCTGAAGAGGGGAAGATTTTGAAGCAGCAGACGTATGTGTATCGCAGTCGATTCGAAGCCCCAGCCGACCGCGTGTTCGCCTGGCACACCCGGCCGGGCGCGTTTGAACGGCTCACGCCGCCGTGGGAGCGGGTGCAACTGGTCGACCGCCAAGGCACGATCCACGATGGCGACCGTACGCACCTTCGCGTGCAGACGGCTGGCGTGTGGCGGGACTGGATCGCGGAGCATCGCGACTATGTGGAAAGCAAGCAGTTTCGCGATGTGCAGGTGGAAGGCCCGATGCGTCGATGGGAGCACACGCATCTTGTTGAGCCCGTGAGCGACGGCGCGTGTATGCTGGAAGACCGGATCACTTATGAACTGCCGATGGGGCAGCTCGGCCGACTGCTCGCGGGCCGCTTCACGCATGACAAACTCGAGCGTATGTTTCGCTATCGCCACGCTATTCTCGCGCAGGATCTCGCCATGCAAAACCGTTACGCGACCGCCTCGCCGCAGACCATCGCCATCGCCGGTTCAAGTGGGCTCATCGGCTCCGAGCTGGTACCACTGCTGAGCACCGCCGGGCACAAGGTGATCCGCCTAGTACGGCGGGAGCCGAAGGCGGACAATGAAGTTCGCTGGTCGCCGGACGAGGGACATCTGGACCTTGCGGGGTTGGCCGGCGTCGATGCGGTGGTGAACCTGGCGGGCGAGTCGATCGTGGGGCGATGGACCGAGGCGAAGAAGCAGCGTATCCGCGACAGTCGAGAGAAGAGCACGCGCCTGCTCGCTGAAACGATCAGCAAGCTCGACCCGCAGCCGAGCGTACTGGTCAATGCCTCGGCGATCGGATTCTACGGCGACCGCGGCGACGAGATGCTCGACGAAACCAGCTCGCCTGGCGAAGGTTTTCTCTCCGAGGCGTGCCAGGCGTGGGAGGCGTCGGCACGGGAGGCGGTGGACGCGGGCATCCGGACGGTGTTCGCCCGCTTCGGCCTGGTACTTTCGCCCAAAGGCGGGGCGCTCGCGAACATGTTGCCGATCTTCCGTAGCGGGCTCGCGGGACAGCTCGGCGACGGGCAGCAGTGGTGGAGCTGGGTGGCGATGGATGATGTGATCGGCGCGGTTTTCCATGCACTGTTTGATGAATCGTCCGACGCGCCGGCGGGGCCGATGAATGTGGTTTCGCCGAACGCGGTGACGAATCGCACATTTACCAAGACGCTGGGCAAGGTCATCCGTCGTCCGACGATCATCCCCGCGCCGCGCTTCGCGTTGCACCTGGCGTTCGGCGACATGGCGGACGATGCGATGTTCGCCAGCGCCCGCGTACAGCCGGCGGTGCTCGAGCGGACGGGGTACGAGTTTGCACAGCCGGAGCTGGAAGCGGCGCTGCGTCATCTGCTTGGACGGTGAGCGTTTATTGGTGAGCGTTTATTCAGGAAGGCCACTCATGCTTCGCGCGACCGTCGGGCTGATCTGCTGGATTGCGCTGTCACTGCTGGCCGGCGTGGTGGGCGGCGTGGCGACGGGGCGCGAGGCGGGGGCGTTTTATCGTGAGCTTGAGTTGCCGCCGTTCGCGCCGCCGGGGTGGGTGTTCGGACCGGTGTGGACGCTGCTGTACCTGCTGATGGGTGTCGCGGTGTGGCTGGTCTGGAAGCCGAGCGGCTTTGCGAAGGCGCGGTTGCCGCTGTCGCTGTTCGGCGTTCAGCTTGTGTTGAACGCGCTGTGGTCGTGGATCTTTTTCGCATGGTGGCAGCCGGGCTGGGCGCTGGTAGAAATTGTCGTGTTGTGGCTGGCGATTGTGGCGACGACGATCGCGTTCTGGCGCGTTCGGCCGACGTCAGGGGCGTTGCTGCTGCCGTACCTGGCATGGGTAAGTTTCGCTGTAGTGCTCAACGCGGCGATCTGGTGGCTGAACGCTTGAGGCGATCGGTCGGCGGTTTGAGATTCGTAAAGAAGAAAAAGCGACATTGGCCTGCGCGGCGGACTACGATTCGGTTGAAGCCGCGGCAGGCGGCTGTCGTTGACGAATTGATTTTGTGAACCTGGAAAGGAAGCCTACACCATGCATGCAACAGCGAACCAGAAGCCTCGCGTTCTCGTGACCGGTGCGACCGGCCAACAGGGCGGCGCGGTGACACGCCACTTGCTCAAGCGCAACTTTGAGGTCCGTGCGCTGACACGTGATCCAAACAAGGCGGCGGCGCGGTCGCTCACCGAGCAGGGCGTGGATGTCGTACAGGGGGATCTGAACGATCGCGCGTCGGTCGATAACGCAATCAACGGCGTTCAAGGCGTCTTCTCGGTGCAGAGTTTCTGGGAGGTCGGCTTCGATGGCGAAGTGATGCAGGGCAAGCAGCTTGCCGACGCCGCGAAGGAAGCAAACGTGGAACACTTCGTCTACAGCTCGGTCGGCAGCGCACAACATGATACGGGCATCCCCCACTTTGACAGCAAGTGGCAGATCGAACAACACATTCGCGAGATTGGTTTGCCCTGCACCATCCTTCGCCCCGTGTTCTTCATGGACAACTGGCAGATGCCGATGCTGCGCGACATGATCTTCGGCGGCCAACTCCTGCAACCGTTGAGCCCCGACACATCGTTGCAGCAGATCGCGGTGGACGACATCGGCGCGTTTGCCGCGATGGCGTTTGACGATCGCGATGCCTGGCTCGGCCGAGAGGTCGACCTGGCCGGCGACGAGCTGACGATGAACGATCTGGTCGCCACGTTCAGCCGCGTGATCGGCCGACCGGTGACGTATCAGCAAGTGCCCTGGGACGCGTTCGAGCAGCAGATGGGACCGGAATATACAGTCATGTACCGCTGGTTTGAACAGGTGGGCTATTCCGCCGACATCTCCGCGCTGCGACAGACGCATTCAGGGTTGAAGACGCTGGAGCGATTTCTGTCCGAGAACAACTGGCAGCGCGCCGCAGCATGATCTCGTACCGAATGACATGCGGCGACGTTGAAACTGAGAAGCCCACGGTTTGAAACCGTGGGCTTCTGTCATGTGGCAATTACTACTTGTATTCATCACCGCTTGTATTCATCATCAAATTCGTCGGGCACTTCGTCGTCTTCCTCTTCTTCTTCGTATTCAAATTCCTCTTCGGCGTCAGCGTCGACTTCTTCCGCGGCCTCGTCGGACTCTTCGTACAGCGTGCCTTCGGCGTCGGCTTCGGCGGCGTCGGCCTCGGCCTGGGCCTTCATCGCTTCCCACTCCTCGAGTGTGATGGTCACCTCGCGAGCCTGGCTGCCCTTGTGATCACCGAGGATGCCTGCCGCCGCCATCGCTTCGATCAGCCGCGACGCCCGGCCGTAGCCGATGGTCAGGCGACGTTGCAGCAGTGAAACGCTGCCACGCTTCGATTCGAGCACCACGAGCACCGCTTTCTCGAACAGCGGATCTTTCAGCGCTTCCTCGTCCACGCTGGCGTCGTCGCCCGAGCGGATCTGCACGAGCTGCGGCTCGAAGTGCTGGTTCGCGATTTCCTTGAGGAACTTGACTGCCTTGCGAATTTCCGCATCGTCCACCAGCGTACCTTGAGCGCGGATGAGCTTGCTGGTGCGCGGCGAGAGGAAGAGCATGTCGCCGTGGCCGAGCAGCAGTTCGCCGCCTTTCTGGTCGAGCACGATGCGCGAGTCCAT
This sequence comes from Phycisphaerales bacterium AB-hyl4, assembly GCA_041821185.1. Taxonomy (NCBI): domain Bacteria; kingdom Pseudomonadati; phylum Planctomycetota; class Phycisphaerae; order Phycisphaerales; family Phycisphaeraceae; genus Natronomicrosphaera; species Natronomicrosphaera hydrolytica. Next base: position 277,914 of record JBGUBD010000002.1, read on the forward strand.
GCCGCTGGCGACCTTCATCGCGATACGGCAAGGCAGGTTCGACTTGATCAGGCCCGTAACGACGTTCGCCTGCGGCCGCTGCGTGGCGAGGATCAGGTGAATGCCCACCGCACGCGCCTTCTGCGCGATACGCACGATGAAGCTCTCCACCTCCTTGTTGGTCATCATCAAGTCGGCGAGTTCGTCGATGACGAAGACCATGTAAGGCAGCTTCTTGGGGATGCGCGCCTCTTCCTCTTCGGTGGCGGGCTCCATGCGCTCCTTGAGCTCTTCCCATTCGAGGCCGTTGTAGCTGCCGATGTCGCGCACGCCCGCCTCGGCGAGCAGCTCGTACCGCTCGTCCATCTTCGTCACGGCCCATTCAAGAATTTGCGCGGCCTTGGCCATCTCCGTGACCACCGGACACATCAGGTGGGGGATGTCTTTGAACTGGCTCATCTCGACCATCTTCGGGTCGACGAGCACGAGCTTCAGCTCGTCCGGCCGACGGGTGTAGATGAAGCTCATGATGATCGAGTTCATACACACCGACTTACCCGAGCCGGTCGTGCCCGCGATGAGCATGTGCGGCGACGCGGCGAGGTCGCTGATCAGCGGATTGCCGCTCGCGTCCTTGCCGAGGAACATCGGCAGCTTCATCTTGTCGGCCGCGTCGGGCATGGCGGCCATCAGTTCTTTCAGTCGTACCTTTTCCTTCTTGAGGTTGGGCACTTCGATGCCGATCGTGTCCTTGCCCGCCATGTTGGGCACGATGCGGATGTTCTGCGCCTTCATCGCGCGGGCGAGGTCGGAGTCGATCGCGGAGATCTGGCTCACCTTCGTGCCCGGCGCGAGGCGGACTTCAAAGAGCGTGATGACCGGGCCGGAGTCAATGCCGACGACTTCGCCGTCGATCTTGTATTCCTTGAGCGCGGATTCAAGGTCCATCGCCTGTTCGCGGACGATGGCTTCCATCTCAGCGGAGAAGCCGGTCTCCGGCTCGACGAGCAGATCCATGCCGGGAAACTGATAGCCGGTGAGGTCGGGCTCGCGCATCTCCTGCGCGTTTTTCGTACTGGTGCGTGGCGCGAAGTTGATGGGCAGCCGCTTCATCTTTTCACGCAACGCGTCGGGATCGAACTGCGACTTCTCGGCGAGGTAGGCGGCCGGCGCGTCCGCGGCGTCGTCTTCCTCTTCTTCCTCATACTCCTCGTCATCGTCCGCGTCGTCGGCGTCTTCTTCCTCGTACTCGTATTCCTCGTCGTCTTCTTCCTCGTCCTCTTCGCTGACCTGGTGTTCGTTGGGGTCGAACGATTCGGTGCCGCCGAGGCCGCCCGCGTCTTCGTCGATCCAGGTTTCGTCGTCTTCTTCCATGCGCCGGCGTTTGCGGCCGGGCCGACGTCGCGTGGCGGTGTCTGCATCATCGCTGCTGCTGCGCCACGGCAGGGAAAGGTTTGATAGCCAACCGCCGACCGCCGAGCCCGCGCCGCTCACCGCGGTGCTCATCGCCGGCTTGGGCAGATCGACCTCGCGGGCCTTGAGCAACATACGACCGACCGCGCGCGGCAATGCGAGCACCCACTCGTCCGCCGCCATCAACGCGCCGATCCACCACGCCACGGCGAGGATGAGAATTGTGCCCGCCAGCGCGAAGCGGGCGACCAGCACATCATTCATGAGCATGGCGACCAGGCCGCCGGCGGTTTCGGGGTTGGCGAGATGGTTGGCGAAGAGGGTGGGCAGGCCTTCGCCGATCAGGGCGCTGGTGGCCAGGACCATGACGGCCACGCCCAAGGCGCGGACAGGCACGTGCGTGACCTCTCGGCCGATGGCCGTGACAAACAGGAACGCCGCCAGCGCCGCCATGCCCACCCACACCCCGGGGCCGAGCATGGTGTAGATGTGGTAGGAGGTCAGTGCGCCGACGTTGCCGACCCAGTTCTGGATCTGCTCATTTGGGACGCCGTAGGCGTGCGTGGGCGGGTCGAGCGGATCGTGACTGTAGAGGGCGATGCCCAGCAACAGCCACAGGCCGGCGAGGATGGCCCAGCCGATCGCACGGTAGGTCTGCCAGTGGTCCTGCTTCTGTTTTTCCGCCTTGGTTTTTCTGGCCATCGTTGGGCGTCCCTGTTCCCGTCCGCGAGGTCGATATCGGCGCAAACGCATCGCGCCCACAGTCTATTTTCCATCGGTCAGCGCGGGGGAATAACGACAGAATCCGCCTCGGCGGTGAACGGTGATCTGCGATCGCAAGCCAGTAAAAAGGCCCGCGGACGAGGTCCGCGGGCCTGAGGAGGTTCATCGTGGGTTTTGCTGATCAACCGGCGATCATTTGGCGGTGCCGGCAAGACTGGCGACATCGCTGGCTTGAGCGCCGCTGGCTTTCGGCGGCAGGGGGAGCAGGTCGTCGAGGCGCACCGGCTGGCCGGTGGCGATGGAGCGGTTGCCCGCCACGCCGACGAGGATCGACGCCGCGCCGTCGATGTGCGTGGCGTCGCGTTTCAGTGGATCTGGCGGGAGGTCGGGCAGGAAGATGCGTTCGAGGATCTTCGCATCGCCGCCGCCGTGCCCGCCCTTGGCTGGGGGAATCTCGATCGACTCGGGGGGCTGGAACATTTTCTGGAGGCGCATGTACTTTTCGCCGGCGTACTGCTCGTCGGCGAGCTCGTCGTCGGACTGGCCGCGGATGACGTGGCCCTGGCCGCGGGAGAAGTACTCAAGCGTGCCCTTCGTGCCGTTGACGGTGATGCGTTCACCTTCCCATGGGCAGTAGGCATACATCGAGTAGTTGAGGACGACGCCGTTGCGATAGCGGACGAGCACGGCGTGCGTGTCGTAAATATCGACCGGGGGGGCGTCGCCGAAGACGTTTCGGTCGCGGATGTAGCCGGAGTCTTTTTCCGCGTCGAAGTAGAGGCCTTTGGATCGCTCGTCGGCGGTCAGGTCCAACGCGAATGGGTCCTGTTCCTTGGTGACGTTGCCGGTGTAGCGTTGGTAGCTGTATTTTTCGCCGCGAGCTTCGGCATTTTCCTTGCCGTAGAACTTGAGGTCGCCCATGGCGAAGACGGTGTCGGCGTAGTCATCGATCAGGAAGTTGACCAGGTCGAAGTGGTGGGTGGACTTGTGGACGAGCAGGCCGCCGGACTTGTCCATCTCGCGATGCCATCGGCGGAAGTAGTCGGCACCGTGGCTGGTGTCGAGGTACCACTGGAAGTCGACATGGGTGGGCGTGCCGATCGCGCCGCTGGCGATGATTTCGCGCATCTTGGAGATGGCGGTCTGGTAGCGGTAGTTGAAGGTGACGCGCAGGTTCTGGCCGGTGCGTTCGATGGCGTCGAAGATGGCTTTAGCCTTGACCTCGTCGGTGGTCATGGGCTTTTCGCTGACGACGTCGCAGCCCAGTTCCATGGCGCGGATGATGTAATTGTGGTGCAGCGAGTCGACGGTGGTGACGATGACCACGTCGGGCTTCAACTCGGCGATCATTTTGTCGAAGTCGTCGGCGTGATAGGTCGGCAGGTTTTCGCCGCCGAGTTCGCCGGTGATGTGGCGGTTCCAGAAATCCATGCGCGTCTGGCTGATGTCGCACAGCCCGACAAGGTCCGCATGCTCGCTGAAGGGCGCTTGATAGATGGCGTCAATAAACATCCGGCAACGCCCACCAGTTCCCACCACAACGTACCGCTTATGTGACGACATAAAACCGATCTCCAATTTCAGGAACGACGATTAAAACGGCATTGTAGCAGCAAAACCGAGGTGGCGGGCGTTATAACCGCTCTCATTGCTTGACAATTCCGCTTATTTTTTGAGGATGTCACTGGCATGCTCCACTACCTGAATGTCGGCGAGCGGCAGTACGGGGATCGGCCTGTCAATCTCTATCAACGGGGTTACTGGGAGTTCCAGGCTGTCGTCCAAGGTGCTTGCGGGCCAATAATTCCCGGTGAACCCCCTGTTTTTCGCCATCGTCGGCTATGGGTTTTCGGGCCGGAACACCGCCACGGCTGGGGGGCGGCGCCGGGGACCACCGCTCGGATTGTAGTTGCCCATTTCGATCATGTGCCGGATTTGGTCCGCGACTGGGTTCGGCCGGGGGGCGTGCGGTCGGTCGGCCTGACGCCTGCTCAGACCACGCGGTTGGAGACGCTGATGACCGCCTTGCGCGACGATTTTCATCGTCCCACTCGGCTCAGCGCGATGCGCAACGAGCATGCGCTGCTTGAACTGTCGATGCTGGCGATGAAGCAGGTCGCCGGCAGGACGACCGCCAGTCAGGCGGACCACGCCCGGCGGAAGGTGTCGCAGGCGATGGCGTGGTACGCGGAGCACCTTCCCGAGCGGCCGGGCGTGGCGGATGTCGCGGCGGCGGTGCATGTCTCACCGAGCCACCTGCGCCGACTGTTCGCGCAGGTGGGGCGGGGTTCACCGCTTGCCGCGATGCATCGTGTGCAGGTCGACCGGGCTTGCGAGTTGATGAGCAACGCGGGCCTGTCGCTGACCGGTATCGCCCCGCGCTGCGGCTATGCCAGCCTCAGCAGCTTTTCACGGGCGTTTTCCGCCCAGCGTGGCGTGAGCCCCACCGCCTGGCGGTCGCGCGTCAGGCGATAACGTCAACTGCCCGGTCAGAACGCGAACACCACCGGTTTGCGACGCGGCGCGTGGCCCACTACTATCGCTTGCCTACCCGCACGACCGATTCGAGCCCGCTTTGCGTGGCCGACCATCACAACCGATCTCCCTATTTAGGACTCAGGAGCTACAGAACATGTCGCAAGCTGGACTGATCGCGCCCCACGGCGGAACCCTCGTCAACCGCACCACCGATGACCCCGCGGGCCTCAAGGCCAAAGCGCAGGGGCTGCCCACCGTCGCGTTAAGCGCCGCAGACCTTTCCACCGTCTACCGCATGGCCGACGGCACGCTCAGCCCGCTGACCGGCCCGATGAATCAGGACGTCTACGAGCGCGTGCTGGATACGCACACGATCGAACACAACGGCAAGAAGCTTGCCTGGAGCATTCCGCTGGCCTTTCCCGTCACGGGCGAGCAGGCGGGGTCGCTGAAGGCAGGCCAGACCGTCGCATTGACCGACCCGTCGGGCGAAGTGGTCGCGCTGCTCGACGTGCAGAGTGTTTTCGAATGGGACAAGCCACGCTACATCAAGAGTGTCTACGGCACGGACCGCACGGACCATCCCGGCGCGGACATGGTGCTGAAGAACGACGCGGACAAGAGCCACCTGATCGGCGGTGAGTTGACTGCGCTGCCGCAGCCGAAGAACCCGCACTTTGGTCAGTATGTCAAGACGCCCAACGAGGTGCGCGAGATTCTCGCCGGCAAGGGCTGGGACGCCGCGGTCGCATTCCAGACGCGCAACCCGCTGCACCGGGCGCACGAGTACGCGTTGCTCTACGGCTTGGAAGAGCTGCTCCGCCAGGGCAAGAACGCCGGCGCGGTGCTCAACCCGCTCGTGGGTGAAACCAAGGGCGACGACGTTTCCGCAGAGATCCGCATGCAGACGTACGAAACACTGATCGCTTCGGGTGAGTTCGGCGAAGGCGACAAGGACGCGGACCTGTGGGCGAAGGTCGGCGGCTCGATCCTCGACCGCGTGCTGCTGTTGGGCCTGGACATCAAGATGTTCTACGGCGGGCCGAGCGAAGCGGTTATGCACGCGATCTATCGTCAGAACATGGGCTATACGCACCTGATCATCGGCCGTAAGCACGCGGACGCCCCGTTCCACGACGGCGACGCGATCTGGGGCGACTTCGATGCGCAGGAAATCTTTGAGAACCTGCCCGGCGAGCTGTCGATTCAGCCGGTGAAGGTCGGCTTCGCGGCATACTACGAGTCGATGGGCCGGGTCGACCTGATGGAAAATCACAAGGATGAGAAGCCGGTGTTCATCTCCGGCAAGCAGGTGCGTGCAACGCTTCAGAAGGGCGAAAAAGTGGACGAGCGCATTATGCGTCCGAGCACGAGCGAGATTCTCGCCGCCGCGATGAAGCAGACCGCCGACGCGTGAGCGGACTCGACGAAACCCCATGGGCAGTTCAGCTTAAGCTGTCCTGCCCGTTTTGATCCCGACTAAACGCCGCGCACCCCAAGGAGCGCCACCATGGCAAGCACCCCCGACGATCGCCGATACAGCAAGTCTCACGAATGGCATAAGCCGGAGGGCGACCTGGTCGCCATCGGCATCAGCCAGTTCGCCGTCGATGAGCTGGCGGACATCACGTACCTGGAAATCACCGCCACCGAGGGCGAGGTCGGCCAAGGCGAAAGCTTCGGCGAAATCGAGTCGGTCAAGGCCACCAGCGAGCTCTACGCGGGCATCGCCGGCGAGGTGGTTGAGGTGAACCAGGCGGTGCTCGACGATCCGTCGATCATCAACGAGGACCCGTACGATAAGGGCTGGATGATCAAGCTCCGCCCCAGCGATCCGGCAGACCTGGAAAAGCTGATGTCGGCGGCGGACTACGAGAAGGCCGCCAGCGAGTAAGGTGATCGTTTGACTTGAAATGACCTTGAAGCCCACGGCGTCACGCCGTGGGCTTCTTGCGTTCAAGGCGTGCGACGATCTGCCGGGCGGTGTCGCGCACGAGCGTGTGTTCGTCTGCGTCGTGCGCCAGTTCGTGTATGCGCTGGCGCAGCGGTGGGTCGTCATTTTGCATCAGCGCATTGCCCGCAGCGATGAGTGCGTTGCGTTTGACCATCTCCAGCTTCATGCGTTTCAAAGCCGAGCCTTGGAAGACGCGTTGGCGGTCGTCGGCGGTCCAGTTGAGCACGTCGAGCAGGTTGAGGCCGAGCGTGAGTTCGGCGCGCGGGGTGTAGCGCGGGTGGATCGGCAGGGCGATGTCGGATTTTACATTTCGAATTTCAGGGGCGGGCGGCGGCCTGGTTTCGATCGGCTGGTTGTAGGGGCAGACCTGCTGGCAGACGTCGCAGCCAGCGAGCCAGTCGTTCATTGACGCGTGCAGTGATGTGTCGATGAGGCTGCGGTGTTCGAGTGTGAGATAGCTGATGCATCGCGTCGCGTCGAGGGTGCGGTGGCCCTGATGGTGAGCGGGGTCTGCGATGCATTGCGTGGGGCAGGCGTCGATGCAGCGGGTGCACGTGCCGCAGTGGTCGGTGGGGGGCAGGGTGTGGCCGGGATAATCCTCCTCGGCGGCGTCGGCCAGGTCGAGCGTGGTGACGATCGCGCCGAGCAGCAGGTACGAGCCGAGGCGCGGGTGCAGGGTAAGTGTGTGCTTGCCGATCCAGCCCAGGCCGGCCCGGGCGGCGTGCTCGCGTTCGAGCAGCGGGGCCGTGTCGACCGTGGCGCGGAACACGGCGGCAGGGTGACGTTCGCGCAACGCGTCGGCCAGGCGATGCAGCCGCTGCTTGATGGTTTTGTGATAGTCGTCGCCCCAAGCGTAACGGGCGACGCGGCCGACGGGCGGCTGGGGTTGCTGCGTGTCTGTTGGCGAGTCGTACACGCCGGGCGGATACACGTCGGCGACGACAATGACGCTGCGGGCGCCGGTCAGCAGCTCGCGCGGGTCGAGGCGGAGATCGAGGTTGGTCGCGAGGTAGTGCATCTCGCCATGCTTGTCATCGGCGAGCCATTGACGGACAAAGTCGGCGTGATCGCTCGCGGCGGCGGGCGCGATGCCGCATAGTGCGAAGCCCAACTCGTCGGCAAGCTCGCGCACCCGGCGCGCGGCCTCGTTGCGCTGCGGATTGGAGGCGGGCGTGGTCACGATCATTACTATCCGGAGCAGTATTTGCTGAGCATGGGTTGAACCGCTGCCCATGTCTTCAACCGTCGATCATTTGGCGGCGCTGGCAGGCTCGGTGAGCACGCCGTCGCTGAGGCCGAGGCCGAGCATGGCGGGGCGGTCGTAGCTGGTGTCGAGCGTCTGGGCCTGGCCGGTGTCGGCGGCGGTGAGGAAGCCCTGCATGGCGGCGAGCACGGCGAAGGCAATCTCGCCCGAGGCGCGGTGCGGTCGACGGTCGCGAATGGCGTGAGCCATGTCGGCGACGCCGAGGCTGCGGCCGTTGGGGTGATCGTGCTCGACCGTGACTTCGCGCCACTCTTTGTCGGCGACGCCGCACACGAGCACGCTACCGTCGAAATTGTTGGGGTCGGGCACTTGCATCGTGCCTTCCGTGCCGAAGATCGTGATGGGGTGTCGGCGATCGTGCGGCGAGTGAGCGGCGGCGAAGCTGGTGATGATCGTGCCGATCGCGCCTTGGGCGAACTCGATCGTGCCGGCCACGTGGTCGGGGGTTTCGACGTCGATGGTCTGTCCGTTGAGCGGCTGACTGGTAATGGTGCGCGGGTCGATCTGGATGCCGGCGGAGCCGGTGACGCGAGCGATGGGCCCGAGCAGGTTGATCAGCGCCGTGAGGTAGTAGGGGCCCATGTCGAACATCGGCCCGCCGCCGACCTTGTAGTAGAACGCGGGGCTGGGGTGCCAGGTTTCGTGGCCGCGGCAGAGCATGAACGCGGTGGCGGCGACGGGGCGGCCGATGACGCCCTCGTCGATCGCCTTGCGGCAGGCCTGATGCGCCGTGCCGAGGAACGTGTCGGGCGCACAGCCGATGCGGACCTGCTTTTGTTCCGCTGCGGCAAGCATCTGGTTCGCCTCGTCGACCGTGACGGCCAGCGGCTTCTCGTTGTAGACATGCTTACGGGCCTCGATCGTCTTGAGCGCAACCGAGGCGTGCGCCGCGGGGATCGTCAGGTTGATGACCAGCTCAATACGATCGTCGGCCAACAGCTGCTCGACGGTGCACGCTTGCGGCACGTTGTACTTCTCAGCTTGTGCTCGCGCGGCGTCGAGGTTCAGGTCGGCGCACGCGGCGATGTCGAGGATGGGAAACTGACGAGCGAGTTCGAGGTATTGGTTACTGATGTTGCCGCAGCCGATGATGCCGATTTTGACTGGGTCCATGCCGGAAACTCCTTGTGGCAAAAAAGGGCGGGACGTCCTGTCCCGCGCGGGGGGGGAAGGTTAGCGATTGACGCGGCCGTGCGGGCCGAGGTGGGTGATCGGGTCGATGCCCTGGCGTGTGCCCTCGGCGGTGGTGGTTTCGTCGAGGCTGGATTCGCCGACCTGGGTCATGCGTGCGCGATGGTCGACCATGATCTGGATCGCTTCGTCGACGTCGTCCGTGACGCGGAAGAGGTTCATGTCGGGCGGGCTGATGGTTTCATACTTTTCGAGCAGCGTGGCTCGCATCCAGTCGATCAGACCGTCCCAGAACGCGTGGCCGACGCAGACGACGGGGAACGGTTGAATCTTGAGGGTCTGGATGAGGGTGAGCGATTCGAAAAATTCGTCCATCGTGCCGAAGCCGCCGGGGAAGCAGATGAAGCCGGAGGCGTACTTGACGAACATGACCTTACGGACGAAGAAGTAGCGGAAGCTCAGTTCGTGGGTTTGGAAGTCGTTGGGCTTCTGCTCCATGGGCAGGGCGATGTTCAGGCCGATGCTCGTGCCGCTGGCTTCGAACGCGCCGCGGTTGGCGGCTTCCATGATGCCCGGCCCGCCGCCGGTGATGACGGAGAAGTCTTGCTCGACGAGCTTGCGGCCGCAGGCGGTGGCCTGGCGATAAAACGGGTCTTCGCGCGGCGTGCGTGCCGAGCCGAACACGCTCACCGCCGGTCCGATGTCGCTCATCAACTCAAAGCCATCGACGAACTCTGAGACGATGCGGAACAGCCGCCAGGTTTCACGGCCGAGTTGGGTGTCTTTTTCGAGGGTCATGGGGATGGGTCCTTGGTGAAGAGAGCGATTTTACCGATAACGGAAGATGAAGCCCAACAGGGTCGGCGATCATCCATGAAAGCCTGAGTCTTATGAAAAAAACCGCCGCACCTGGCAGCAGGCGCGGCGGTCATTAATTTTGGAAGTCAGCAAGCCGGGTTGGCTCGGCTCAGGCAGCCTTGGGCGCGGCGACGGGGAGGCCGGCCTTCGCCTGTTCGACAATCTTGTCGAACGTGGCGGGATCGTGAATGGCGATCTCGCTGAGCATCTTGCGGTTGAGGGTGATGTTCGCCCCCTTCAGGCCCGCGATGAATCGGCTGTAGCTGATGTCGCGCATCTGGCACGCGGCGCTGATGCGCGTGATCCAGAGCTGGCGATATTCCCGCTTGACCGTGCGGCGGTGCTCGTACTGGTACGCGCCAGCACGGTAGACCGTCTCCTTGACACGGCTCCAGTGGTTGCGGCGAGCGCCGCGGTTACCCTTTGTCTTCTTAAACCAGCGGACCTTCGACTGTCGTCGGGCCGCACCATTCGTGGCACGAGGCATGGCAATCTCCTTCGCGATGGCGGGGGTTCAGCTAGGCTGAACGCTTGTAGGCCCGGCTCGCAGATGGTGTAGGATTTCGAACGCTCGAAATCCGAAATCGTCCCCGGAATCGCCCCGGGGTCAATCCCGCGGGGTCAGCGGGCGATGCAGCATGGCACCGAGGCGCTTCATGTCGCCCTTGGCGGCAACGGAGCGCTGACGAAGCCGACGCCGTTTGTCGCCGCTTTTGTGGCTGAGCAGGTGGCCTGAGCCCACCCGACTGAACTTGACCTTGCCACGCGCGGTGACTTTGATCCGCTTGGCCAGGCCTTTATGAGATTTCAACGTCGGCATGATAAACACTCCAGTTCGCAAGTCGCGAGCCCAGTATTGTAAGCCGGTTGCCGACGGATGCAAGCCGGGGTGATTGAAGCGTGGTTGACAGGTTCTTCCGCCATGCTAGGCTTATCCGCTCGCAAGTCGTTGATCGGTATGATCGACGTCTCGGCCAGGTAGCTCAGTTGGTAGAGCACGGCATTGAAAATGCCGGTGTCGCCGGTTCGAATCCGGCCCTGGCCACTTTCTAAGGGCCGCTGAACCAAAGGTTTGGCGGCCTTTTTTATGCGCGGGTCGGCGTACGCGGGCCCGGCTGTTCAACGGCGCAATTGCCCGGCGAGGCACGCGCGTTGCATGGCTGTCATGCATGGATGCGCCGCAACCAACTCTGACGTGGCATCGCTGGTACTTCAGCGTGGCGGTGGTCTTTGGCGTGCTCGCGCTGTGCGCCATGGTCGCGGCGACGGCGTGGGCGCTGCTCGGCCAACCACGCACGGCGTTGCTGTTCACCGCGGTCGGCGGAGGTATGGTGGGTGTGTTGCTCGTGTGGCAGGCCTGGGTCTGCCCCTGGTGCCGAGCGGGGGATGGGCCCAGCGGGATGGTGGAATCGCCACAACACGAGTTGCGCGATTTACATTTTGCTATCTGGCTGCTGCCGATCAGCCTGGCGGTGGTGGGCGGGCTGGTCTGGTTCGGCGAGCCGAAGTTGCGGCAACATCTTGAAGCGTACTTCTTCTGGTGGGGCTACCTCGATCAGCTTGCGTTGCTGCTGCTGATCACCGCTGGAGCGCTGGCGATGGGGTCGGTGGGGTTCAGTTGGCTTGTCGCACGGCGGTACCGTCGGCGGACGGCGGCGATGCACGTCTGCTTTGACTGCGGCTACGACCTGCATGCGTCGCCCGGCGAGACTTGTCCGGAGTGTGGCGAGGCGCGACGGTCGGCGGTATGAGGTGGTGGGTGGTCAGCCGACGTCGATGAGGCCGAGCGCTTCGCCGTACTGTTGCAGGAGGATGCGGCGGAGCATGGCCCGGCCCTCGCGGGCGAGGTCGGGGTCGGCGTCGATCATGGCGATCGCGTCGCGGCGGGCGAGCATCAGCAGGTCCATGTCTTCGGGGATGCGGGCCACGCGCAGCGGCGGGAGGCCGCTTTGTCGCGTGCCGAAGAACTCGCCCATGCCGCGGATTTCCAGGTCCATCTCGGCGATGCGAAAGCCGTCGTTCGTGTTCGCGATCGCGTCGAGGCGTTTGCGGGCGTCGTCGGTGGTGGGGTTGGCGATGAAGACGCAGAGGCTGCGTCGGCCGTCGCTTGATCGTCCCACGCGGCCGCGTAGCTGGTGCAGTTGTGCGAGGCCGAAGCGCTCGGCGTGCTCGATGACCATGACGCTGGCGTTGGACACGTCGACGCCGACTTCGATGACGGTGGTGGCGACGAGGACGTGAATCTTGCCGCGGCGGAAGCGGTCCATGATGCGTTCGCGCGTGTCGCGTTTGAGTCGGCCGTGCACGGCGGCGACTTCGTAGCCTTCGAAGAAACGCTGTTCGAGCAGCTTCGCGTGCTCGCGCACGGTTTTGAGTTGGGCGGTGGTCTCCGTGCCCGAGGCGTCGATGGCGGGCACGACGACGTAGGCCTGCTCGCCGCGTTCGAGTCGTTGGCGGACATAGCTGTAGACGTCGTCTGCCTTGCCGGGGTCGACGAGGCGGTTGACGATGGGCGTTCGGCCGGGCGGCAACTCGTTGATGAGCGAGACGTCGAGATCGCCGAAGATGGTGAGGCTGAGCGTGCGCGGGATGGGGGTCGCGGTCATGACGAGTTGGTGGGGGACGTTGAGTTTCGAGTTTCGAGTTTCGAGTTTCGAGTTGGGGGGCGTGCCCGTGGTCGATGCGGGCGCATCGTCTGAACTCGAAACTCGAAACTCGGAACTCGAAACCCGCCGGAGTGCGGCGCGCTGGTGGACGCCGAAGCGGTGTTGCTCGTCGATGACAGCGACGGCGAGGTCGGCGAAGCGCACCGCGCCGCCGAGCAGGGCATGCGTTCCGACGAGTATGTCGAGCTCGCCGGCTGCGATCTTTTCAAGCAATGCTTTGCGTTCCGCGCTGTTGGGAGCGGGCTGGCTTCCGGTGAGCAGAGCGGTGCGGACGTTTGCGCCGTCGAGCATGTTGGTGATGGAAAGATGATGCTGCTCGGCGAGCAGTTCGGTGGGCGCCATGAGCGCGGCCTGTTTGCGTTCGGAGACCGCCATGAGCATGGCATAGAGTGCGACCACGGTTTTGCCTGAGCCGACGTCGCCTTGGAGCAGGCGGTTCATGGGGCGTGTTTCGCCGAGGTCGCCGACGATTTCGTGGACGACTTTGTCCTGGGCGCGGGTGAGCGGGAAGGGGAAGCGCTGGCGGATGTGCTGGTCGATCGCATCGTTGTGCTTGAGCACGGGCGCGGCGAGGTGCTCGCGCACGTGGGCACGTTTCATGGCTATGCCGAGCTGCAACAGCAACAGCTCGTTGTACGCCAGCCGACGGCGGGCCGCCTTCCACTGCTCTTCATGCTCGGGCATGTGCGACATGCGGAACGCGTCCGCGAGGCTGGGCATGTTGTGATGCTGGAGCAGGTCGATGGGGATCGGGTCGCGGACCTGGTCGATCACACTTGGCAGTACGTCACGGACGATCTGCTCGATGGCGGTGGAGGGCAGGTCTTCCGTGGCGGGATAGACGGGGCGGAGGCGTTCGTCCTCGGCGGGCGTGGTGTCGAGCTCTTCAAGCGGTTCCCACTTGGGGTTGACCATTTGCAGGTAGTCGCCGAAGCGTGTGACCTTGCCCTGCACGCGGAGGTGCATGCCGGCCATGATTCGCCGACGCAGGTGTCCGCCGCTGAACCAGGTGAGCTTGAGTCGGCCGTTGGGGTCGGCGAGGGTGGCTTCGAAGCGGCCTTTGCCGCGACCCCCGCGCCCGTAGCCGGGCACGAAGCGGGTGGCTTCGATCGTGCCGCGGGTCATGCCGACGCCTTCGACGGGCAGTTGGGCGATCTGGTCCTCGGCGGCCTCGAATTCGTAGCGCATGGGCAGGTGACGGAGCAGGTCGCTGACGATGTTGATGCCAAGTCGACGCAGCAGCGCCGCCCGCCGTTCGCCCACGCCGGTGATGTCGCGCACCGGCGAGGTGAGGCGAAGATCGCTTGCTGAGTTGTCCGTCGATGCGTCGGCCATGCGATGATCTTAATCACAAGATTCACGCTTGGCGCGGGCCCATCAGCACGGGCAGCACGCGGGGGTGGACCTGGAATTGGCAGCGGCGTTCGCTCGTCGGCTCGCCGTCGAGGTTGAGCGTGACGGGCTGCTCGGTTTCGACGGTGAGCGATGTGACGCGTTGCTGGATGACCGCTGGGTGGTGAGGTGTGCCGGTGGTGAGAGCCTGCGTGAGGACGTCGGCCAGATCGGCAGCGGGGGCGTTGGCGACGAGGGTGAGGTCGAGCTCGCCATCGTCGAGCTGGGCATGTGGGGCGATGACATGGCCGCCGCCGGCGGTGCGGGCGTTGGCGACGATGAGCATGAGCATGTCGCCTTGCCAATGGAGATCGGGGTTGGTTTCTGGTTTCCGGTTTGTGGCTTCTGGTTGGGGGGAGTTGGCGGTAACGGTGGCGGGGCGGTGTGCGTCGGTGGTGAGCTTGGTTAGTGCGTTAAGTGAGTAGGCTGCGCCGCCGAGCAGTTGCTTGAGCGACTTTGGGGTGTCGGCGGTGATCTCGGCGTTGAGGCCGACGCTGGCGGCGTTGATGAACCAGCGGTCGTTGACCCGGCCGAGGTCGATGGGGCGTGACGGAGCGGTGGCGATCAGTTGCAGCGCGGCGACGGGGTCGTCGGCGGGCATGCCGATGCCGGTGGCGAAGTCGTTGGCCGTGCCGTAGGGCAGCACGCCCACGGCCGGCGGGCGGTCGGGCGCGGCGGCCATGATGCCGTTGACCAGTTCGTTGAGCGTACCGTCGCCGCCGCCGACGACGATGGCGTCGAAGGTGTGATGCGTGGTGATTTCGTGGGCGAACTGCTCGGCCTGGCCGGACTCCCATGTGGGGCGGACTTCGATGCGGTGGCCGGCGGCACGCAGGCCGTGCACGGCGGCGCGGAGCTGCTCGTCACCGGCGGCGCGGGGGTTGAGGATCAGGCACAGCGATCGCGGCGAGGCGGGCATGCCATGACTTTAGGCGGGCGCGAGCGTGCCGGCAGGGGCGCAGAGAAAACCCACGGCTTCTACTGGCACGCCTGGGGATGTTTCGGAACATTCCGCGACCGATAGGAAAGCTCCTGAAAGTCAGAGGTTTACCGATTCAGGACCTTTGGGAGCAGATGCCAAAGAATCGGATCTTTTGGCATCGGACTTAGGCAATTTTCAGGAAAGCCCAGTCCTCGATAAATGGTCCGAGTGGGAGACACCAAGGCAACGCCGTGCCCGGACACGCGGGCTGCCCAAGGATGAGAACCTGCTCAAGCTGGCACGGGTTTGGCTGACCGCTCAGCACAAAGCGTGGCCGCAATTGGCCGAAGCTGGCCAGATTCCCGCGAATACTCCCGAAGCTGCCGGGCAACTCGTTGAACAATTCGTACAGCGGTTCAGTTCGCGGGGGGGCAAGCCGTTCGAGCATGGCTTGCCTCAGGTGCCCTGGAACTCGCTCGGGACGGTCTACCTCCGCTACTCCAGTGCGCACCAGAACCCCCGCTCATTGGACGACCAATTGCAGATTGTCCTCTCCCGGGCTGAGCAGGAAAGGGTTTTCATCCCATGGGAATACACGTTTGCGGACGCCAGCGTTACCGGGACAACCTCCCGGCGCACCGGTTATGTGATGGCCCAGCGCGTCCTCGAGTTCACCGGGACCGGGGCCATCTCCACGATCTACCTGGACGAAATTGATCGAGCTTCGCGTGACGGGCTCCAGATTCTGACCTTGGGCACCATTGTCCAGAATCATCGTAAGCGAATGGTCGGGGTCAGCAGCAATTTTGATTCAACGACCGAACAAAGCCGCATCATGCTCCATTCGGTGGCGATGTTCAACGATTACTATATCACGCAGCATCGGGCCAAAGTTGACCGGGGGAAACGCGGCGCTGCGAGGCGTAAGACCATCAATGGCAAGCCGCCGGTGGGGATTAAGGCGGTGCCAGCGTACGACAAATATGGCCAAGCGCTTCGGGGGCGCGCAGGGATGCACGCGAAGACCGCCGCCGTGGATGAGCAGTGGAGTTGGGCCATTGTTCTGCTCGCCGAGCTTTTTGTCGACAAACGCTGGTCGGCCAACCGGATTGCCAAGGAGTTCAATCGCCGTCAGATCGGTGGGAAAACGTCTTGGTACGCAGCGCTCATCACAAAGATGCTTCGAAACCGGGGATATGTAGGGATTTTCATCTACGGCATGAGTCGCCAGGTCAGGGACCCGCTGACCGGAACGATCCGCCATGTCCCCCAGCCACGGTCAGGCTGGATTGTCTCCCGCATCCCGGAGGCTCAGATTTGGTCTTGGGGCCGCTGGAAGCA
Organism: Phycisphaerales bacterium AB-hyl4; assembly: GCA_041821185.1. NCBI lineage: Bacteria > Pseudomonadati > Planctomycetota > Phycisphaerae > Phycisphaerales > Phycisphaeraceae > Natronomicrosphaera > Natronomicrosphaera hydrolytica. The sequence continues at coordinate 294,035 of JBGUBD010000002.1, forward strand.
GATCCAGGCAAGGCTCAAGGAAGTTTCCGAAACCTCACCGCATGCCCGAAACCGGAAAAGAAAACCCAAACCAGCGGGTTTGGTCTACCCCAAAACGCTCTTCAGCAACATCCTCCATTGCGGCTATTGCGGGCGGCGCCTGACACTCAGACGTGGCGGTGGATATCCATGCTTCTATTGTATGGCTGGTCCGGAAGGACGCGACAACTGCCAGTTAGGAACCTCAAAAGCCGCCAGCGTGTTCGAACCGTTTTTGCTCCGATTCATCCTCGATAGCATTTTGACGGATGAGCGAATGGCCGAACTGGTGGACCAAGCAAATCGGCATGTCAGTGCCGAAGCCGCAAAACCACCGGTCGATGTCGCCGGTCTGCAAACGTCGCTACGGGACGCAAAGGCGAAACGTGATCGGCTAATCGAGTTGGTCGCCGACGATGTGAGTGCCAACCTCTCTGCGGTGAGGACGCGCATCAGTTCACTGGAAAAGGAGGTCCGGGAGTTGACTACGGCCGTGCGTGAGGCCGAGCGTCAGAAAGAGGAGGAGGTCCCACCTCTCGACCTCGAACAGATGAAAGTGTTGCTCGCCGACCTGCGCCAGGTTCTGAATCAGCATGTGCCGGCGGCCAACGAAATGCTCAAAAAACTACTCGGGCGGGTGTACGTCACCCAAAAATCCGTCCCTGACGCTCGCAGGCCGGTCTGGGTGGCCCATTTTGACACCGATATGGTTCCGGCTCTGGCAGATCACGCTGCGCGGAGGTGTCTTCCATCCTCATACACTTTGATGAAGCTAACAGTATGGGAATGGAAAATGCCAATCAAAGGTGAGATCGAAATCGGCGGGCGAATGCCTGTTTACGAGCGATTAGCGAAAAAAGCAGGAGCGATGCGTGCTGAGGGCGCACTGATCAAGCAGATTGCTGAGGAATTCGGCGTTTCGGTGAACATCATAAGGAACGCTATCCGTTTCAACGACACCGGGATTCGACCTGCGAGAGCCAAGAAACAGCCACGGAAGAACATCTACCACTGGATTGCGAAGGAGACCGTGAGGCTTAAGAAGCAAGGGCTGACTTACAGACAAATCGCGGACCGACTTGGCGTCACGAAACGGCAGGTCGGCAACGCCTATCACAAGATGGTGGGCCGCTATCAAAAGCCTGCGATACCTGGCTACCAACGCATCGCCGAACGAGCCTACCAACTGCGTCAGGAGGGGATGACGCACGCACGAATCGGCACCATCCTCGGGTACAACAAAGTTACCGTAAAACGGGCGCTGCGATGGTTTTGCCGGCAGCAGCATAAAGGCGGCACCTACACCGACGCCGCTTGATGGCGACGCGACCTTTTACCCCCCCCCTTGGAGCCAGCCAACCGGCTGGCTTTTTTCATGCGCACAAACAGGGTGATCTCATGACGAAACCTACTGAAACCGAACCCTCGCCTGAACGTGAACGGCCTTCTTCTGATCAGCAATTGGAGCAGCAGTTTTTGACGCAACTTGCCAAGCTTCTGGCTCAGGAACATGTCCGACGTTGCCGGCGCAAACGGAACGGCGATTCGTCTCCGGAAAGAGTTGGAGGCACCGGCCAATCAAAGCCATGAGGGCGTTGCTACGTGAAACAGCGACTTGATCTTAAGCGCACGATCGTGGCGCTTCGGTCGTTCCGGCCACACCTTCACAAACGCGAAAACCGCTGACGTGGGACGGGTGCTACGTTTAAAAATTTGCGATTAGGCGTACTCGGGCCTGGTTGCCGACCGGCACTGCGGTGCTTGGCGTATCACTCGCTCGCTTCGTCCTGCCCTCGCTGTGCCTGCTGCTCGGCCAGTTCCTCCAGCGTCATGCCGGTCTGCTCCTCGATCAACGCCCGCGCCTCGTCGATGGGCACGTCGCGCACCCGGTTGTCGTTGAACACAACGGCGATGTGGCGGCCGTCGGTGACCTCCGGCTTCTCAAAGCCTGCGACGCGCGTCCCGTCGAGGTCTTCCACAAGCCCGGGGATCAGCACGTACGAGGCGTACTCGTTCACCCATTGCCGCCGCCGCTCATCAGACCATTGGTTGAAGTCGGCCGGTACACGTACATCAGCTAAAGGATGAAGGACGTATTCCGCAGTGAAGTAGTTGCCCAGCAGCAGGATGCCCGGTTCCGACGCCATCGGTCGGCGCTGTTCCCCTTCGCGTGGCTGCTGGCCCTGAGCCCAGACGACTGAAGCCTGATGCAGCCCGCGCAAATGAGTACGCGACTGCATCCGCATCGCCTCCAGCCTCACCTGCAGGAACACACCTGCGCTGGTCGTTGCAGCCTCCCGAAACGCTTCCGCATCCGGCTCCACCCGTAACTGTCGGCCCTCCACCGTTGGCTCGAGTTGTTCCAACAATGCCGACAGCGGCCCCACCATCGCGGGCGCCTCGCGCTCGACTTCGCGTTCCAGCAACGGCTGCACCTGCGCAATCAGATCCGCCAAGTCTCGCGCCGCTTCGGCATCCTCACCTTGCACACGCAATCGCAACGCCGGCTCCGGCGGCAGGTTCAGTCCCATCGCCAGCCACTGCATGCCGCGATCCACGATCGGCCCCGGGCGCGTGCCGTCAGGCAGGGCCGGCAGCAGTTCCCGCATCACCCGTCGCGTGTCCCCCGTCGGCACCATCAGCAGTTGCACCGCCCAGCCGTCCACCGCGCTGAACGCCTCTGCCAAGTCCGGCAGGGCATGGCCCGTCTGGTCGCGCAGCCGCGCGAGTGTGTGGTTCATGCCCAACACCACCGCGTCGTCGAAGGCCGCCGTGGTCCAGCCGGGCAGCAGCGGATGCCGCACCTCGTCCTCGGCCGCTTCCGGCCCGTCCACGTCTCCACTGAACAGCAGCCGTTGCACACGGGTGGCATCGACTTCGTCGACCATGGGCACGACCACGAAGAGGGCCGGCTCCAAGTTGGGAAAGAAATCAGCCAGCGAAAGCAGCACGTAGGCTTCCTCGACGCCTTCATTCGACAAGGCTTCGAGCCATGCCGCGGCGGCCTCGCGCATGGGCTCCGTTGGAAGCCCCCCCAGCAGCAGCGCCCGCTCCCGCTCATTCAGTTCGCTGGCTTCCAGCGTGCGACGGATTTCGTCGAACAGGGCAGGCATGTCAACCTGCCCGACAATCACACGGCCAACAAGCATGGTGGACGGGTCGGTGTACCGCTCCAGCAGCGCCGCTGCCGCGTCCGGGTCGCGTGCTTCGCCCTTGGCTGGGGTGATGCAGGTGGTCAGCAGCAGGGCCGTGATGGTGCCGGCCATCCAGATCGATCGGGCAAGTCGCATCGTGTCGCTCCACAGGTTAAAAGTCAGTTCTCATCATTCGCCACCGTCACGCGCAGGCGATCCCCGACCAGCATACGCAGTCTGGGACCTTCGCCCGGTTCAGGTTCGAGGGTGAACGTTCGGCCATTGTCCTCAAGGTGATAGCGGAATGGCAGATGACTGCTCGGATCGCGTGGTGCGGGGACGACGGTGATGTCATCGAGCGAGGCGGGCAACTGGCCGTCGTTTGCGGCTACGTGCATCCGCACCGCTTCGACACAGCGCAACAGGGCGAAGCGCCGCCGCATTCGCTCTTCGCTGCCGCGAGCGGCACCCAATGCCGGCAAAACGTTCAGGAATGGGTTGGTAGCTGAAGCGAGGCGACCTCGATGATGTTCAAATGCCTGGTCCGACCGGCGCGCGCCCTCCCACGCCTCCGCGTACGGCAGTTGATGCCACTTGAACAGTTCGTCCGCCCAATGCTCCAGCTCAATCAGCCAATGCAGCAGGATCGCCTGCTTGACGGGCATGGCTTCGACGGCCTCGGCGTCGTGGCCGCGCTCGACAAGGCCCGCTTTCGCCTCGCTATAGACAGCCGTGCCGAGCGCCATGGCCGGCAGCGGGTGTTCCCACGTGACTCCGCCAAACTCTGAAGCCAAGCCCGAAGTGAATACGTCATGCCAGAGCCGATCAGCCTGCTCGATGCTCATCGGCACGTCCGAGAGGTGACTCAACGCCGGAATGTTCCAGTGAACCCAGTACCGCTCGAACTCGGTCGCTGCCCGAAGGTCGATGTAGTCGCGTCCAACATCCGCCAGCGCCCAGTACAGGTTCGGACTGCCCGGCGAAGCCATCAGTTCGCGGGCTGCGTCGCTCATCATCACTGCAATGCTGATGCCCACAAGCCGGCTGATGACAATGGGTTCCTCCGCTACATGAGCCGCCATCGTATAGCCGGTACGAAGCGAAGCGATGGCTTGCTCATGATCGCCTTCACGGATGTGCACGCGGGTGCGCAATGCAAGCAGACGAGCGTGGTTCCGCATCTGGCCCAACTCTGGCAGCAGCGCGGCGACGCCATGCTGGCGGGCAGCGGTTTCCCACGCCGCATGATCGTATAGGGCTGCCTCATCAAGAAACGCCAGGTGTTGCCCGAAGATGGTCGACCGGATCTCGTCGACCGGAAGTTCGTCAAGCGCAAGCCCTTGCCAATCACGAACTCTCGGCCCCACATCCTCCCAGTCGACAAAGCCGAGGAATATCATGGCGCGAGCGTACATGGGGACCGCGTTGCCGCGCCGCTGGTCCTTGATCGGCGCCCGAAATCGGTGCTGTAACGCAGGGCTTGGCTCAGGGGCCGGGGTTACCGTCAATTCCAACCACTCCGGCTCGTCGACGGGCTCCGCATTTGCCTTCACGCCCATGCTGGACAGCAGCGCAAGGCACACAAACGCCACAGGCACGATCACACGGGGACGATCGATCCAATCAGAAATAATCTGCATCATCGTTGCTCCTGCCCAACATTCGGTCACAGCGTATTCCGGTCGGCCGGGTCGACGGTGAAACGAAGCGCCGGCTCCGGCAAAGCATCGATCCCATGTTCCTGCACCAGCCGACTGAGGTGACCGACACTCTGGCGAGGGGCGATCGGCGTATCGGTCGACGGCGGGCGCGACTCAGTGTGCCCCAGCCATGACCACGCGTTCGCCACCTCCGGTCGCGCATGCTCGGCATCCACCGATGGGTCGGCCGGCGGGGTCGAGGCGATGGCTTCCCGCTCGCGCTCGACCGTCGGCTGCGGGGCCGTGTGCTGGACCGCCATCATGCCCGCCTCCGGCGATCGCGTGCCGACACTCAGCACGTTCACACCCAGGCTCACCGCCAACAGCAGCCCCAACCCGCCCACGCCGGCCTGCCAACGTCGACAGCGTCGCCGCTCAGCCCGTCGCCCGAGTTCAAACATCAAGGCCGACGGATCACGCTGCGGCGACTGCGGTGCCAGCCCGGACAGGGCCGCCTCCATCTCGCGTTGCTCCGTTGTCAGTCGCTCGGCTTCCTGCATGGCTGCTCCAATCGTTGCCGGAGATTCTCAAGTCCACTGCGGTATTGGCTGAACGTGGTCGACACCGGCCGACCGACAAGATCCGCAATCGCCTGCCAGCCCAGTTGCCCCCAGATGCGAAGCACGATCACCTCGCGTTGCTCGTCGGGCAGGCGGGCAAGGGTGGCCTCGGCAGTGCGGGCGTCGAGCATCGCCGCGGGGTCCGCCTGGAACCAGTCGACCTGGGTGGTGGCGCGGGCGGCTTCGTGCCGGCTGCGTCGCCCTTGCGACCGTCGGGCGTTCAGGGCCGCATGGCGAGCCGCGCGAAACAGCCACGCCTGCACGGCGTCGGGCGGTCGACGTTGCCGCATCAGCTTCGCGAACACCTCCTGCACCACATCCTCCGCCGCCGCCGCATCGAGCCATTGCCGCACATAAAGCACCAGCGCCGGAGCCAACCGACCGTACCAGCAGGCCAGACTCTCCGGCTCAATTCCGCTCATCCGCCTCCTCGCTCTACCAGTAAGACACCGCCGAAGGTGTATTTTCCGAATGGTGACCGAAAAAATTTGGCTTGACCAACAAAATCAGGGGCGGAATATCTCGTGATGACACCCACATCGACATTGCGATTG